>NZ_CAWPIM010000044.1:0-341179 GCF_963888245.1 Vibrio sp. B4-6 | reverse complement strand
CTCACTGCTTTGTAAGTTGCTGGGTGCCAACTGGTGCCTTCGTGAAGGCTTGAGCCTAGTGCGGTGAAAGTTGCACGCTGGGTTCTTAGAGGGGCGACACTTGGTAACAGGTGTCGTCTACTCGACATCAACAACCCAGTACTAACCTCGCTAACTTAGATGCAAAAAAATGAATTGTAGAAGTCAATAGAGCTAGTAATGGGTGTGTCGCCATGCACATCCTTAGCGATGGTCTATCCAACATATGAGTACAAAAAAAGCGAGCACCAAACTCGCTTTTATCTATTTGATTTTAAATGTAATTATAGCAACTCAACCGACTGTTGAGCGATCACGAATTCTTCGTTAGTTGGTACCACAAGCGCTACTGCATTTAGCATGTCTGATTTTGCGATAATGCCAGCATTACCGAATCGAGCTTGCTCGTTGCCTTGCTCATCTTCCACAAAACCAAGAATTTTCAGGTTGCGTAGAATTTCACGACGAATAGGCAATGCATTTTCGCCAATGCCACCGGTGAAAATAATACCGTCGAGCGAATCAAGCGCTGCAAGGTATGACGCGATGTATTTCGCCACACGGTAGGTGAAGACTTGGAAGGCCAATGTAGCGCCTTCATGACCTTGCTCCATGGCTTCTAGAATGCCACGTGCATCGCTGGTTAAACCAGAAACACCCAAGAAACCAGAGGCTTTGTTCAATGAATTAAACACTTGTTCTTGTGTCCACCCCTTCTTCAATAGAAATTCAATGATGCCGGGGTCAAGGTCACCACAGCGAGTGCCCATCATCAAACCGGAAAGCGGTGTAAAACCCATACTGGTATCGACACTCTGGCCATCTTTAATTGCGCACACTGACGCACCATTACCAAGGTGAACAGAAATAAAGCTGCTTTCTTCAACTGGCTTGTTGATCATTTTTGCCGCTTCACGGCTCACAAAATAATGGCTGGTTCCGTGGAAACCATAGCGGCGAATACCAAACTCAGTGTATAGCTCTTTTGCAATCGCACCTGTGAAGGCTTTTGCTGGCATGGTTTGGTGGAAAGCGGTATCAAAAACAGCAAACTGCGGTAACTCAGGAAACGCTAGCATTGCCGCGCGCATACCAATCGCGTGTGCTTTATTATGTAACGGTGCTAAATCACTAAGCGCTTCAACTTCGTTGACAATTTTTTCGTCTAACTTAACGGTCTTAGTAAACTTCTCGCCACCATGTACTACGCGGTGCCCAATCGCAACGACGTCATCAATCAAGCCGTAGCTTTTCACAAGCTCAACCAGTTTTGCAACCGCCAACAGGTGGTGATTCGCTTCACCTTGAATCGCACAATTGGCTTTTTCTCCGTTAAACTTCCAGCTCATACGGGCATCATCAAGCCCAAAGCATTCACCTAGACCACTCAGTACGGCATCCCCCGTATTTGAATCAATCACCGCAAACTTCAGTGATGAGCTGCCAGAGTTAATAACCAAAACAAACGAGTTCGACATGGGGTAAGTTTCCTGTTTTAGACTAAGTGTTGAAGTATACAACTTCTTGGTTTACGTGACCCTCATTATTCAATAATTTTTTAATCTTTCAACTTTGTTTTAGTTTCAGCATCATGCCAAACGATTTTTTCTTGATCTGAGGCAAGTTATTATTTCTTTTGAAGTGAGAAATATATCAATATTTAAGTCCATCCTGTAGCGCGCAGTAAACGTCTGCGCTTCCACCATTTTGCGTTGGCAACATTAGGCAGTAAAAAGGGGGCTTACGGTGAATCGAAAGCGTTCTGTTCAGTACTCGTAACGTTACGCACACCGGCAGTTAAACCGCATCAATGGGTGTAATACATACAAATACGCTTGCTTTCTATTTCTAATACGTTGAACGGCGTTTCATAGATATCGCTCAAAACCGACGATTGAATCACCTCTTGTACTGTGCCAGTTGCTACTACTTGGCCTCGTTTCAGCGCAATGATGGAATCGGAGTAACAGGATGCAAAATTGATGTCGTGAATCACCACGACCACCGCTTTATTCAACTCATGTGCTAAACGCTGAATAGTGGCCATGATCTGCAATGAGTGTTTGATATCGAGGTTGTTCAATGGTTCATCGAGAAAGATGTAATCGGTATCTTGGGCGATCACCATGGCAATAAAGGCCAGCTGGCGTTGGCCGCCACTCAGTTCGTCGAGGTATTTATCTTCTATCGCTTTAAGATCAAGATATTCGATCGATTGCTCAATCATCGCATGATCGTTGGCCGTTAATTTACCTTGCGAATAAGGAAAACGGCCAAAAGCCACCAGCTCTTTCACGGTAAAACGCATGGTCAGAGTATTGGCTTGACGCAGAACTGATAGCTTTTTAGCCAACGCTTTAGTATCCCACTCAACCAGCTCTTTGCTTTCAATCCAAACTTTACCGCTATCACGGCTAACCAAACGGCTGGCCATCGACAGTAAGGTACTTTTCCCTGCGCCATTAGGGCCAATAATTGAAGTGACCTTGCCTTTTTCAAACTGCGCACAGGCCTTATCCACAACGGCTTGTTGGCCAAACACTTTAGTCAGTTTATCTAGCTGAATCATATGAAATTAAACCATTTTATTACGTAAAAGGAGGGAGAGAAAATAGAGGCCTCCGATGAAATTGATCACCACACTCAGCGTTGTTTCAAACTGGAATACTTTTTCAACCACCCATTGACCAGAAAGCAATGCACACACCGCCATCGCGGAACAACCAATCAATAAGGTTCGGTGTTGGTATGAACGAAACCACTCACGCGTTAAGTTGGTGACCAATAAGCCAAAGAACATCACGGGCCCAACTAAAGCTGTAGAAATAGCAATTAATACCGCACTAAGCATCAACACATGGTGCGTCACTCGGCGTACATCCACCCCTAAACTGACCGCGTTATCGTTATCCAACCATAAAACATCCAACACGCGATGCAGGCGAAACAGGCCAAAGCAAACCAGCAGTAGTAATGGTGTTACCCAATACACAAGTTCCACTTTCACGTTGTTGAAGCTCGCAAACATATTGGACTGTACCGATGAAAAATCATTCGGATCCATCAGCATGATCAAAAAGGAGGAAATGCTGGAAAACAGTTGCCCCAGAATGACTCCTAATAGCAACAACACCATTAAGTTGCTCTGCTGCTTACGAAAATAAAAAGCGAACAACAAACTAGAAAACAGCAACATGGCGGCAACGGACAACGAAAAATTGAGATAAGCATTAAGCGCGTAGCTACTTAGGCCACCAAAAAGAGTCACCACTAACACCTGCACAAACAGGTAGAGTGAATCAAACCCCATGATGCTGGGCGTTAAAATTCGGTTGTGGGTAATGGTTTGAAACGCTAGAGAGGACTGCGCAATGGCAATACCCGCTAACACCATCGCCAATACTTTGGGTACACGACGAGAAAGAAAATAGTGATAGTTGCCGGCGTTCAATCCAACACCAATAAATAACCCAGCAAAAAGCAGAGAAGCCAAAACCAGTAACCACAGTTTGGTATGATCACGCAAAGTGATGCTCGCACATAGAGACTTACCCATGGCGTTGGCCTCGCAACAGCAACACAATAAATACACTGCCACCGAGAATACTGATGATCATCGAAATCGGCACTTCATAGGGGAAAATAATCAAACGGCCGCCCAAATCGCATAGCAGTACCAATAACGCACCGAAAATGGCCGTACGAGGGATATTTTTGCGTAAGTTGTCGCCGTAATAGTGGCTGACTAAATTAGGCACAATCAACCCTAAAAAAGGCAGTTGACCGACAATCATCACAACCGTCGCAGACATCACCGACACCAAACAAACGCCAATCACCAGCACTTGTTGATAGTTAAGCCCTAAGTTCACAGCAAAATCTTTACCCATGCCGACCGCCGAAATTCGCGCCGCATACAAATAGCTAAAGAGGGCAACCGGAATCGCAATATAGAGCAGTTCGAAATCTCCTTTCAGCAAATTGGCAAAATTGGCTACCGTCCAGCTAGAAAGGTTTTGTATCGCATCGTATTTGTAAGCGATGAAGGAGGCGGCGGATTCCACCACATTACCAAAAATAATGCCGATCAAAGGGACAAAAATGGCATTTTTAAACTGCACGCGCTGAATCAGTTGGACAAACAGCAAAGTGCCCGCAATCGAAACCGAGAAAATAAGCCACAAGCTTTCACCGTGACCAAAAAAGACTAAGCTCAACACATAGCCCAGCATGGCGCATTCAATGGTACCGGAGGTAGAAGGCGCGGCAAATCGGTTTTGGCTGATTTGCTGCATAATAAGACCCGCGATACTGAGCCCTGCCCCGGCTAAAACAATCGCTAACAAGCGTGGCAAACGACTGGTAAAGAGCAGTTGCCAAGCATGGGCATCCCCTTGCAGTAATGCCATTAGTGATAGATTGCCTACCCCCACAAACAGTGAAGATAGGCTGACTACCAACAAAGCAAGCAATAACTTTTTCAAAGCTAACCTCAGCTTGTTTGTGGCAAATTAGTGAATGTGTACAGCATTTCTAACGTCGCTGATCATCTGCTCTGTGGCAGTCACACCAGAAATGGATAGGTACCAAGCATTAAGGTCTAAAAACGCCATACTTTTATTTTTGTAGGCCGCAGTCGCTTTGATCAGGTCATTCTCAAACTCTTGGCGAGTGTGGCTTTGCCCTTTGTTGACCAACGTATCACGATCAATGATCAATAAGGTTTTAGGATCATGTTCGCGAATAAATTCATAAGAGATCAGATCGCCATGACGTGTCGCTTTGATGCTATCGACGGTCGTTTTGAATCCAAAATCTTTATACACCGCAGAGAAACGTGATTCAGGCCCGAAAGCGGTAATGTTACCGCCAGAGCTCATCACTGTGAGCGCATCGATTTGGTTGTTCTGATTAAAGCTACGAAGTGCTTGAAACTGCTTATCTAAATCTTCAATTTTGGCTTCCACTTGATCTTCAATCGCAAAGACTTTGCCTAGATTACGCCACTGCTGTTGTGTACTCTGCCAGTAGCCTTGGCTTGCATCGGCTGCAAAAACGATAGTTGGTGCAATTTTAGATAGCTCGTCATAACTGGTTGCGGCGCGCGGCCCAATCACAATCACATCCGGTTTTTGCATATAAATGGTTTCGAAATCAGGCTCAAATAAAGAACCGGCAGGTGCGTATGTATCGCTGTTGTACTTCGCTAAATAATTTGGCAGTTCAGTCACTTTCGATACCGCGACAGGTTCAATACCAAAGCGATCTAACGTATCTAACGCACCTAAACCAATGACAACTACACGTTGCGGATTTTGCTCGATCGTCGTGGTACCGAGTTGATGATCCACAGAAACGGTTTTAGCACTGAGAGTAAAAGAGGTAAGCAAGCCAAGTGCTGCCAAACTAAACAACGATTTCATATAGGTTCCCATTCAAAATAACTGCGACAGATTTTGATAAGCATTCGCATTAAGTTCGGGTAATATAATCGTTGATCTTCGTTCAAGCAACCCTATTCACATCAAAATCAGCCATAATGATCAGAAGCAGCAAGAATGATGAAAAAGCGAGCGCTAATAAGAGATTCGCGCTCGCTTTCTAGGGGGAGAGAAATGTTATGGACGTGTCGGGTTAATCGTCAAAGGCTCAAAAGTGGCCACTGCGTTACCACTCGCTCCAGGATGATCAACATAGCTGGTGTCTTGCATCAAGGTGTAAAAGACATCGACATAATCGTCGTCGTTGACCAGTAAACCATCGGGAATCGCATCAATGATCTTGCCCGTGATTTGCGGAATAATCGCATACGCCTGCACTTCTGGATCAGGGATAAGCTTCAGCACTTCTTCCGCTACTTTGACGAGTAATTTAGCCAGCTCCTTATAATCGGTACCATCATCTTGCTCCATCAAGATAAGATCGGCTGCGCCCCAACGGTAACGAGACCATTGGATCATCACTTGATTTGGGAAGTAATCTTGCTTGTCGTAATCCAAATAAGGCATTTCAACTAAGTCAATGGTCGGCTCATCTCGGCTTGGATTGATGCCTGTAACAATCGCATAAATTTCAGCCGCTCCAGAGATCCACGGTTCTTTGTCATCCGCTAAACGAATTTTTTTCAGTACTGTGGTGGAAATAGGCTCAGCGCTATTATCGCTGCTGCGGGCCATCGCTTGCGCGGCGACGCTACCACTTTCTACTGTGGTCAATGTGGTCGATTGACCCAATGCGTTCATCTGTGCACGCATTGCTTGTAAGCCTGCGCGCAATTCCACTTCGCTATTACTATCAACCACGAAAACGGGTACATCTGGCATTTGATATACGTCCAGTTGATGCACCTGTCCGTACACATCAAACGCTTCAATATATTGCCAAGACGCATCATTACCTTTGGGCTCAAAAGCAAACAACGGGCTTTGTCCTTCTTGCCACTCTTTAATCATCGACGCATCGGCAATACGCAGTTGCAGCAACTGCTCAGTAAAATCCTCAATGCCTTTCATTGAACGAATTTGCGCGTCTGCTACAACCATCTGTTGACTAAAATCAGAATCAGGCTGCTCTTCAAACAAAGTGGAAACAGAAATGGATAGGTTTTGCGCGCTGATTTCAGTTTTAAGTGTGGTTTCAAGCTCGGCGTAACTTTCACTCAGTTGCAGTGCTAACGCTCTTTTTTGCTGTGCAATCGCATCAGCATTAGATTGGCTGGTGCTACTGGTTGTCGCTTCTTCTGAGTTGCACCCCATAATAGTGGCCACAAGCAGTAATGAAACGGGTGTTATATATCTCATAATGAACCCTTAATATTTTTAATTACAACATAGAGTAATAACTCTACATAAAAACACAATATCACCGAATGCTATTCTTTCAAGAAATAAATAGAGTGTTAATTTATATTCTTCCCACAAGATCAAATTATTATTAAGTAAAGATTAAATTACATAATGTTAATATAGCTATTACTTTTCTGGCTAATTATATGATTTTAATAAAAAGAAGTGCTTTTACACTTCTTTTTATTCATTAATTATTCATAAGTTGCATAGAGCTCGACTTGGCTATTGGCTTGCTGTGCATTAAGCATGAAATGGACATAGCCCGCTTGTGTTACTGGCAATTCAATATACTCATAGCTATCAGCGCGTTTAGACGCTTGGTCAAAATGAGTCAATGTAGGCCAGTGCTCGCTTTCTGCATAAAGATCAACATTGTGGGCTGCCATCTTATCAATAGGCTGGAGCCAAACTTTGACAGTGCTCATTCCCTCTGGTACATAAATCGCTGCATAGCGAGTTTGATGAATACCCAACGTCATTGGCTGACGATTTTCGAGAACAACAGGTGCTAAATCATCACTAGGCTTTTGCGTATTATCGGTAATGGCGTAACTTACTTTCGTATTTAATTCAACACGCTGGTAAGCTTCTCTACCCGTAATACTAAAATAATAGCGACCCGGTAAAACGGTACCATTGGCTTGTTTTTCTAGTGCAATTGTTTCATTACTATGCAGTTCAAAATTTGTTATTTGATAATCATAATAATGCGCAATTTTTTCATAACTTAAATAAAGATCGGCGTCACCATCACCGCTAATATTAATCGACAATTCACTGATATTATCTGGAACATCAATATAATAGAGTTGTTCACTGTACTGCTCACCCGACAAGGTAACACTCTGCCCTAACGCTAAATGATTCATCGTGTCTTCTGGTTGAATTGGCGGCACAGTCGGATCTTCTGGATTACCACTGTCCGTTGTCAAAGTGTCTAACCAAGTTGAAAATTCGCTGTCTAGGCTTTTTCCGATCCGTTTCACTTGCTCAGCCCATGCTTTGAAATCGCCACTACGTGATAGCGCTAGCAGTTGATCCACTTCATTGGGATGGTTTTCCAGCATAAAACGAACCGCTAAATAGCCCCAGCGATAAATTTGATTGGTGTCATTTTGATAAGTAGTGGCTAGCACTTGCGTGAGGCTCAGTTTTTTCTCAGCAATTAAGTCTACCGCCGCTTGGTAGCCTTTTTTATAGTGCATGTATTCAGCGAAGCCTTCCAACCACCACACGATATGGCCTTCACTTAAATTGAGAGAAAACGAACCGTATTGATTGTAGCGTCCGTCCAAATAATGCACATATTCATGCTCTAAATTGAGAATAGACAACGCCTCATCCTGCGCATATCGGTAAGCGACAAAGCGCGCTGTGTTGTTGGCATCAGCCGGGTTGCCTTCAAGGTATTGCCCGCCGTTGTTGGTAGTATTGCCAAACAAGAAGTTGGAATAACTGACATAACTTTCGTTGCTATCAAATACCACCACTTCCACTTGTTGATTAAGATCATCGGCCACGGGCGTGAAACCGGTATTCACGACGGTATGGAAGTCGGCTTCTTTCTCATTCAAAATGCCACACGCTTGCTCTGCTTGCTGAGGTGTTAAGCCTTGCGAGCGGATAATAGCAGGCCCATCACATTGATGGCGATTTGGCATGATACGCTGTTCAAGTTGCTGCTTAGCTTGCGTTAAATTAAGCGCTTCCAATGTCTCTGGCGCGTAGTAAGAAAGCATTTCAACCGCAGCAATCCAGAGTTTATCGCTACGTCCACCCAGCGGGTAACGTTCCAATACTTTTTCTAAAATCGCAATGACTCGAGTTTTGGTGTTTGGGTAAGGGCTAACCAGTAAGCGCCCCGTTTCACGCACCGCATTGTACAAAATGAAATCGGCATCGGTTCCTAACGCCCAATCATGCTCAGTGGCAAAACGATACAGTGTCTCCAAATATTCTGGATGGGCTTCAATGTCTTGATAAAAATCATCACGCGAAGCATGGCCGCTCATGGATCGAAATAAGTTATTTAAACCATCAACAAACTGTACATCTTGCGCCGTTTGTGGGTTAAAGGCGTCCAATAGCACGATGAAATTCGCCATCGTTGAAGGTAGGCGTTTCACGTTATCGACCATTAACGTTAAGCTCGACATGGCCGCCACTTGTTCACGACCTAAGCTCAAACTGTAAGGCGATAACATAAACTGGTTAATCGTATCCGCAATCGCATTACTCAATTGGTCCGAATAATCACCAAACTCTTGCTTTACACCATAGCGCACATAATAAGCGGCACGGATAAACTCCCCCAAATTAGCAATAGATTTGGCTTGCGCTTCCGTTCCTTGATATTGCGAAACCTCTAACGCCAGCGCTCGGTTAATGCTGTCTATACTATTTTCACTGTATAGACCCAAGATGGCTTTACTATCGGTATAAAACCACGAGTTATAACAGGCTGGTTGTGCATTTTTAATCGCTAAAATTGGCTCTTGTGCTTGGGTGATATCATTAAACTGGCAGGCATCTAATGCATAAGAAAAAGACGGTAATCCTGCTAACGATAATGCCAATAGCAAAGCATTAGGTTTGGGACGAGGGGAATGAATAGATGGAACAGGAGCAATAAGCATAATAACGACTCTCTATAGATCATAGAAATGAATGAGTCGCGATTTATATCAGAATCACATCAACAAAATGAAACTTGATGCACAGAAACCAGGATCTTACTTCAAAAAAGAATTGCTCTCATGAGAGAGCAATCGATTAACCAATAGAACTTATATATCAATACATTACTAATTGTTTTCCACCACTAACTAAGTGATCGGATACACAGTACATTGAGCGCCAATCACATGAGTAATGGTTTGCGGCTCAATCATTTGCCAACCACTTTCACTGTCAAGGGGTTCTGACGCAACCACTATATTATCGCCTTCGCTTTTACTAAACACGGTCGGCGGATTACCATCAGAGCTATAACGCACTAACCAAAAATCTTGCCCATCAGAGATACAAATCGAAGCTTTAAAAGGTGTGACTATCTGTTTCTCCGCCAAAGCCTGCGCAATTTGACCAATCGTGATCGTAATGGCTTGTACTGGCTGACTGCGTAACCCATTACTCATCATCAATAAAAAAATCAATTCACTATCCGTTGTCCCAACACGCTTGACGTATAGCGATTCCGGTAGCTGCCGTTCTAAGGCGAATTTCACTTTTTCAAACTCACCAATTTGCCCGTTATGTAAAAACATCCAGTGATCCAAAATAAACGGATGACAGTTAGAACGGGAAACCTGCGTTCCGGTGGACGAACGCACATGTGCCATAAAACGGTGAGAACGAATGTGATGCGTTAAGGATCGCAGGTTTTCATCTCCCCAAGCGGGTAAGACTTCATGAAACTGCCCGGGTGTAGTGCGTTCGGTATACCAACCCAGCCCAAACCCATCAGCGTTGACACGGGTGACCGCTTTACGCGCTTCTAAACTTTGGTGCACGAGAGAGTGTTCCGGTTGATAAACCAGTTGATCGAGGTAGATAGGAGTTCCTTGGTAGGCGAGCCAGCGGCACATAATGCAAACATTCCAAAATAATCAGTCACTGATTTCAATAAAGCACGTTTGCTCAATGGCTGCAAGGTGTCCAGGCAACGATACCTTTGCCACTTGGCTCATCAACGCCACAAGTTAATGACTCTTAAATGCAGGCTTAAATGATGAATTATTTATTGAACTAAGATCATCTTTTAGCAAAGTTCATATTATTAAAAATACTAAACCTATTATTAGTCATTGTTGGTTTTGACCCAACATTTACTTTCGATTGAATTCTAACCTATCACTTTATTTATCTAAAGAATTTCATCTTCATCACTAAGAATAAAATACAAATCCATCAATTATTAATTCTAAATTTAAGAATAAAGAACCGACATATTTATCAATTAAAAACAAACCAAATGTTAACTAGTTATGTTTAAAATATGATGTTATTTCAAAACAACAATTATTTACACTTGCTATGCGTATGACTGATATATAGATTGTTACGAATAATTCACACATTATATGGATATACTGTGAAACATTTAATTTATTTTTTATTAATTAGTTACTCATCAATTAGCCTTGCTCAATCTTCAGTTGATGATGAACGGTTGCTCGCCTCATTAATCGAACGAGGTGTGATATGTGAAGGGCTGACATCAGAACAGCAACAACAAGCACTTGCCCTTTATCTACAAAGAAAACACCACAAAGAAAAGTCTCTAAATTCGACAACTCATCAAGAAGAAGCGTGTATTTCTCCGCCGAAGAGCGACTAAATCACCCGTTCAATCTTCACTGAATAACACTCAGAAAACTTGCCTAGATAAGAATATACCAGCCACTCATTGCGTCCATGAATTCTATTTTATGGCGATGAAAGCCATTTATTCTCTATAGCGCTCAGTCATATGGAAATCAGTTCAGTGAAATTGTTAATACCATAAATACAGAAAGAAAAATAAGGAAAGCAGATGAAACACATAAGGAAAACCTTGCTTGCGTCAGCAATGGTAACACTATTTAACGTCAGTGCTTATGCGCACACCCCGATTGATTTAGGGGTAGTCAATGAAGATAAACTCATTGAAATGTTAGTGCGTAACGGTGTTGTGGATGGCAATGCTACCGATGCAATCAAGCGCGATGCCTTGGATCGTTATTTAGAGCAAAAAATCAAATCGGGCTTCCACGGTGATGCGCAATTTGGTAAGCAAGCTCTTGAGCAACGCGCACGGGTATTAAAGACCATTGAAAAACAAAAAGGCCACCAAAAAGCCAGCGTTTTTGCTCTCGATATCAGCACCAAACGCACCGATAAGGTATTAGCGCTTTTAATTGATTTTCCCGATTTACCTTGGAACGATAACCGCCTGACCAAAGAGCATACTGAAATGCTCTATGCCAGCTACAATCCACCTCACTATCAAGATCTGCTTTTTTCCGATGCGGGCTATGCAGGCCCTAATGGAGAAAATTTCATCTCGATGCGTCAGTATTATGAAAGCGAGTCTGGGCAAAGCTACAGTGTGGCCGGGCAAGCCGCAGGTTGGTATCGCGCGTCTAAAAACGCCGCGTTTTACGGGGGCAACTCTGCAACAACAGACAAAGATATGAATGCGCAAGAGTTGGTGCGCGAAGCACTGAACCAACTGGCGCAAGACCCTAGTATTAATCTGGCCGATTACGATATTGAAGATCGTTACGATTACAATGGTAATGGCAACTTCCGCGAACCGGACGGCGTAATCGATCACTTGATGGTGTTCCATGCATCCGTTGGTGAAGAAGCCGGCGGCGGTGTGCTTGGACCTGACGCCATATGGTCCCACCGTTATAATCTCGGCCAACCTTATGTCCTTCAAGGCACAAAAAGTACGCTTCCAGATCGCTTTAACGGCCAATATGCCGCCTTTGATTACACCATGCAACCGATTGATGCGGCCGCTGGGGTTTGCGCACACGAGTATGGCCACGATTTAGGTTTGCCTGACGAATACGATACCCAATACACAGGTAAAGGTGAGCCAGTTTCTTATTGGTCCATCATGTCTTCTGGCAGTTGGGCCGGAAAAATTGGCGGAACACAACCGACGGCATTCAGCTCTTGGTCTAAACAGTTCTTACAAAAAGCAGTCGGTGGTCGTTGGATCAATGACGATCAAATTTCGATTGCAGAGTTAGAGAAAAATCCTCGCGTATTTACCCTATTCCAAACCACTGACAATGCTCGACCAAATATGGTGAAGATTGATTTACCACTGAAACGTGTTGATGGAGTGAAGCCTTATCAAGGTTCGTCCGCTTTTTATTCAAACCGAGGCGATGATCTGAAAAATAGCATGTCTCGTAAGCTTTCTATCCCTACAGGTGAACAAGCTACGCTGAATTTTAAAGCATGGTATCAGATTGAAAAAGACTACGACTTTGCACGCGTACTGATCAATGGTAAAGCGATTGCAGGTAACATCACCACCATGGATGACCCGTACAATACAGGGCTTGTACCTGCTATTGCTGGTCAGTCGGATGGCTGGGTTGATGCGATATTTGACGTCTCCCAGTGGGCAGGCCAAGAAGTGACACTCAGCTTTGACTATGTCACTGATGGCGGCTTAGCCATGGAAGGTCTTTACCTTGATAACCTACAGTTAGAGGTCGACGGGCAGCAAACCCTTATTGATGATGCCGAAGGAACATCCACCTTCGCCTTTAAAGGTTACACCACCAACAATGGCTTCCATGAAGCGCCACACTATTATTTACTGCAATGGCGTAGCCACAATGACGTCGACCAAGGCTTAGCCAATATCAAACGCATGGGCCAGTTGATGACTTTCGAACCCGGCCTACTGGTTTGGTATGTGGATGAATCTTACACGGATAACTGGGTAGGTAACCACCCAGGTGAAGGTTGGTTAGGTGTCGTCGATGCGGATCAAAACGCATTGGTTTGGTCAAAAACCGGTGAGGCCGCACAAACGCGCTTCCAAGTGCGAGATGCAACCTTCTCATTGCAAGATCAAACACCTCTACGTTTAGTCGCTGCCGATGGTGATGTGCTCGAAGACACAAGCTTAATCGGTAATGGTAATTTCTCTGATGGCGCGGATTACAGCTCACCATTAGTACCAGATGCTGGGCGTAAGTTAACGGAATTTGGCTTGATGATCGACATCCTCAACCAAGGCCAAGACAATGAGTACGGCGTAATTCGCTTATCAAAAGTCAGCGAACAAAACCAAGCTCCTGTCGCCAACTTTGAGCTTAAAACCGACGGTTTATCTGTCAGTGCTCTCAACTACAGCCATGATGAAGATGGCGAGCTAGTCAGTTACGCATGGGATTTTGGTAACGGCCAAATGAGCAGCGAAATGGCGCCAAGCTGGAGCTACACCAAAGCAGGGCAATACACAGTAAGCCTAACCGTAACGGATGATAAAGGCGCAACCAACACCACTACGCGTACAACACAGGTTGAAGTGCCTAACGCATTACCGCAAGCCAGTGCTAAGTACATCCACCTTGGACGCTGGGTAACGATGTGGTCAACCAGCAGCGATAGCGATGGGCGTATTGTCGATACGGAATGGACCCTGCCGAATGGAAAAATAAAACGTGGCAAACTCTTCACCGCCATTTTCCCAAGCTCTGGAAAACATGAAGTGAAAATTAAAGTGATGGATGACAAAGGTGCAACAGTGACTAACACCATTGTGGTGAATTTGTAACCACCTATTCTATTTTCTCTTAGAGAACTTGAGCGCGACTTCGGTCGCGCTCTTCTTTATTGGATAAACAGAATTAAAGCGATTGATCACGTAACCTTTCCAACGCCTCGACGCGTTTGAGTTGTTTGACCTCAAACGTTTGGGTACGCAGTTGCGTAATTTGCTGATTTTTTTCATCTTGGCTCAAACGCGTATTTTCAAGCACCGCCGAACGCTGTTGTAGATAGTTTTCGAGATGCTGAGAAAACTGCTCTCGTTGTTCACTAAGCTGCGTTAACCGCTGTGCTCCTTGTTCGCCAACCAACTCGTTCCAAGCTAAGTATTGCTCTTGCGTGGACAAATGGCGACTCGCGTTGAGTGCTGGCAGTAGTTGTACATTGCGTTCACTGCGCTGAATGTATTCTGGCTGCTGCGCTAATAACGTTTGCCACTGCAACTGCTCATCATATGAATCGACTGCTTGAGCTTTAATGCGCAGCTTTTCTAATGCTAAATTTCGCAACGCATTCTCTTCAGCAAACAGCATACTTTGCTGATCAACGTTAAAAAATTGACTTTGTATTTTCAGTAACTGCTGATTGATCTCAGCTAAGGTAGCAAGATCGAGATTGGCGATGGAAGCATTAGCCTCTAACTCAGCTAATGCTTGTTTGTATTGGATAAACTGTTCAAAAAGCATTGGATCGATCACCACGCCCTCATCCTGCTCAGCATGCTGGGCAATGCGCAGCTCAACCTCAGGTAATGAACTCTCTCCTAATGTAGAGATAAAATAGTGAATTAAATCAAGACTCGATGCGCTGTCTATCTCCGTATCTTGTTGAGATGACGTTTGTAACGCGCTCTGTGGTGATACTGGCTTTTGCAGAAAAAGCACCGCACCGATGCTCCCCAAGATGATCACGATAAAACCAAATAGTGCGGGCTTTTTCATAGCCAATCCTTATAAAGTTTGATGTTACAAAACTTGAAGTTATAAACCTCGAAACTATAGACCTCGAGGTTATAAACCTTGAAGCTTCAATCGATTAGCGTGCTGGCGATACAAGGTAACGGGGTCAGTTTCAAAAAGGTGGTGTATCCCAAGCAAGCCGTTGATTTCATCTAAGTGGTTCATTTGGTAATCATCGCGGATCACCTTACCCAAGTGAGTACTGCATACGCCGACTAAACCATCATTAGGGCCATTAAAGACAAGCCCAGTCAACATCATCGCAGCATCAGTTGGGTCAAGGAGGTTGGTAAAGGTCGAAGATCCTGTCCACGAATAGTAATAAACACCATTGTCAGCCAGTAATTCACCATCACCACATTCACTGCTTGGAACGCCTTCTGGGTAGTGTTGATTAAACGCTAGCGAACCTTGGGTAGTTAAAGCTTCTAAGGAGGCTAAAGGATCTTGATCCAGGTTACTTCCCCCAGAAAGAAGGCCAACCAAACCCGCCAATCCTTGCGCCATTTTGACGGCAATCGCTTCAGAAATGGAGCCCTCTTTGATGTGCCCACGCACTAAATCTGCCACGATTGAGCCTTTATTCACGCCACCAATGCTAGTCACAGACGCCACAAGATCGGGCCGAACTGATGCAACATAGCGAGCCGTTGGTCCGCCATGACTATGGCCAATCAAGTTAACTTTTTGAGCGCCCGTGGCAGCTAAAAGCGACTCCACTTGTTGCAATAGTTGTTCACCTCTTAGCTCAGAGCTGTTGGTTGCAGAGACTTGAGCCACGTAGACCTCTGCACCATCTTTCGTCAGTGATTGCGGAATGCCGTAGAAATAATCGACTCCGGCCAGCGTATCAAAACCAAATAAGCCATGAACTAACACAATAGGGTACTGGGTTTGGGTATAGCCTGTCTTACTTAACGCCACCGTGCTGGTTGCCGCCAGCGCCGTGGTACTCAGCAGACAAAAAACAGCAATAATAATCGTTCTTTTCAAAGTAAATTCCTTTTTATTGTAGTGTCTGGTTTAGGCACGGCATACATCTAGCCTACCGTTACCACACCAGAGATTAGACCTCTGAGGAGCACCCTAACTTTAGAAGAAAAGCACTTTATTTCATGTCGGCTTACCAGCTTCGTGAATGAACTAAAAAAAACAACAGATAAAATTAACATCGCATTAACAAAAAGAGCACTCACGTTTTAGCTAATTAAGCCAAAAGCATGAGCGCTCTTTACTACTCAATCATGAACTGATTGCGCTATTTTATAATAAATTGAATACCATCGGCTAACCAACCTTCAGACCAAACCTTGACTTGCCGAATTGCCGATCCGGCTGGCAGCTCAAACACTTCATCGTGGGTACTGATTGCGTAGTCTTTTGACCCCACTACTTTGGTTGAACCATCATCAAGCTTAAAAGTCATACGGAGTAAATGGCTGCCACCGTACTTGAACTCACCGGAAGTAACGGTTATTTGCGTAACGCGTTTCAGATCAATTTCAGTCAAACTACCACTTTCACCGCCTTGCATCGCATTGGCTTGCGTACCAATTGCATCAATCGCAGCACCATGGCGAATATACAGTGTCCCCGATTGACCAACATCTTGTAAGGCCAATGAACCCGATGTAAACCCAAATACGGCCGATTCACTATCTGAATGAAATACGTTGGTGTAAGCGGTAATGGTGCGCACACTTACCTGATCATTGCCATCAGCATACAAACCTAACTCACCGCTGGTTTTATCATGACCAAGTAACTCATGAGAGAAAACATTACTCAGCTTATCGCTGTTTTCTATCCATTCCCAACGCTGACTTAAACTCGAACTACAGGTTTGTAATTGACCCAGTGATTGTCCATCCAAACATTGATGGATGTCGTTTGCACTCACATAGCGACCTAACTGATCATAAATAAAAGATTGTGAGTTTTTGGTTTCATCACAGCTTGAGGCAGAGAGCGCGCCATTATCAGCCACATCAACGCAACGATTATTAAAGCTGCCCAATTGCAAATTCACTGGACGACCGCCCGTGAATACTGGGTGCTCCCAATCGACAGTAAAGCTAGCACTTTTGCTCACTCTGCGGCGCGTCGTATTTTCAAAACCATGGTAGGACTGATGCGCACCTACAACATAATAATGCTTATAAGCACCGTTATAAATGGGACGAATATTGACCGAAGAATCAATGGTAAATTCCGTTGTCCCTGTTGCATTAGGAGCGGCTTTATAGATCACATCCATTTTGGGTACGAAGCTCGCGTAACCAATCGGGTTAATGCGGTTGGTATCCACAGGATAAGTATTGACCCACAGCGCATCCGTAGAGCGATTCATCATCGATTCGGCAGTCGCGTATTGGCTACGATTCCATTTAAAGCTGACGTTTTGTGCATTATTGGTGCTACGTTCAACACGATAATCGTGCGTTTTAAAGGTTAACCAACGGCTTTGGTTGTAGCTGGCATTGGCTTCTAGCTTGCCTTTAGGTCCATCAGCACTAACCTCTACACCACCACTCACTCCTAGCTGGAAGCCGGATACCTCTTTGACTTCATACTCCGCATTGAGGTTTTCTCTCGGGAACGTTTTTAAGATCTGCGCTTTGTTGTTCGAAGAGTTAAATACAAATTGGTAGTCTTGAGCGATGGCATCAGTCGACCAGTCTCGGAAATAAGCATCTAATGTCACGTAATCAGCACCTGATTGACGATAATCAAGACGGTCATTGAGATGGATCCCCGCACCCGTTGTATCATCATCTAAGCTGATGCGAACAATTTTCGCGTCCGGTGTCGCAGAGCCAATGGTGCCATATTGTAATGAACGCTCTAAATTAACTCTATAGATCAAAGAGATATTCGGGTTATCGCAAAACACTCGCGTACCTCGATCCCAAAGATGTGAGTTATTAAACGTACATTCATTATCAGTAATAGGCCGATTGACATTCAAATAAAACGCGACGTGTGGCAAAGAGTTCGTTTCCGAACCACTATTTGACACCATACTGGCCGTACTACGGCGCTGACGAGAATGGGCAATTGGGGCGGCTTCCAGTAGACGAATGTTGGCATCATTCTCGTCATCTAACGGTGTGAACAACAATTCTCCTTTGTGTTCACTGATGATCAAAAAGTCACTGGCAAACGCTAAGCCCAGTTTTTTCCTGAGCAATGCTTTCGCCTCTGTCTTTTGCGACTCACCTTCAATCGTACTGAAATCGACAAAATAGCGCATATGTTGGTTCAGTACATCGTCACGCATCTGCATTAGTGTCGGGGGCTCAACCTCTCCTTGTAACCAATAGCTCGCATTGAAGTAATTGATTTGGCTGTCATCCTGAAGCTCACTGAACATTTCAATGGCCAAACCTTGCGGCTGATTCACGTCAGCTTGAGCGGTGTTCCATACCAAACCTGACATAATGGCAATAGCGCTAAGTGCTTTTCTTCTGTTTATTAACATATAAACCTCGTAAGCATTTTATTGTTATCACGGTATTTAAAAGAAAATAAATACCCATTTTTATTTTTTCAGGCCACAAAATAAAAGGGTATTGGTTTTTTGGAACCTTTGTGGCGAATTATTAATAGATCTTAAAATAACAAACACAAAGAGAAATGATTTTTAATGTGGCTTAAAATCACAATAAAACTGTTTGATTTTTACACACATTGACTGGCTCTAATTTTATTGATATTTTTATTAAGTCACTAAGATTTAACATTAGGATAAATTAATAAAGTAAAACCTTATTGTTATTTATCTAAATTAGGATTTATAAAAACCCCTTCGTATTTTCTTCACTGACAGTTCATTGTTTGATCTTAATACCAAATAATGTTCAACATAGTCGTTTATTGATTGACGCTTAACACCATAAATCCAAAATAGGTCTGACCAGTTTGTTAATTTCACTTTTGCACTTATTCTTTATTAGATACGTGCCTAAACCAATAAGAAAAAAATATGAAACTAATGACGTTATTGATGACCGCAATATTGCCACTCTCCATGGCGATTGCAGAAAATACGGATACCACCTCAGAACCAGTTACCGCTTATGGCGTAATGAATACGCAAAATAAGCAAACCTACACTTATGTACGCTGTTGGTATCGGCCCGCTGGCAATCATGATGACCCAGCAACAGATTGGGAGTGGGCATTGGATGAACAAGGAAATGACTACACCATTAGTGGTTACTGGTGGTCGTCTGTGCGCTTTAAAAATATGTTTTATACCGACACCTCACAATATGAAATAAAACAGCGTTGTGAAGAGACGCTCGGCGTCAGTCACGATTCTGCAGATATTACTTATTTCGCAGCAGACAATAGGTTCTCATACAATCATTCGATCTGGACTAACGATAAACAAAATGCCAAACCCGTCATTAATAAAATGGTGACCATAGGTGACAGCCTTTCGGATACAGGAAATATATTCAATGCGTCACAATGGAAATTTCCCAATCCTAACTCTTGGTTTTTAGGACACTTTTCCAATGGTTTGGTGTGGACAGAGTATTTAGCAAAAATGCACAATTTGCCTGTATATAACTGGGCGATTGGCGGTGCCGCAGGGCGTAATCAATATATCGCGCTGACGGGTGTGAATGATCAAGTCCGCTCTTATCTAAATTACATGACAATGGCCAAAAACTACCAGCCAGAAAATACGCTCTTTACCCTTGAATTTGGCTTGAATGACTTTATGAATTACAACCGTGAAGTATATGAAGTCAAAGCAGATTTTAGCAGCGCGATGATTCGTCTTGTGGATTCAGGGGCCAAAAATATTATTCTACTCACCCTACCCGATGCAACCAAAGCCCCGCAATTTAAATATTCAACAGCAGAAGAGATAGCGAAAGTCAGCGCTAAGATCACCACCTTCAATGCGTTTATTCAGCAACAAGCACTGTATTATCAGATGCAAGGGGTAAATATCATCCTGTTTGATGCCCATAGCTTGTTTGAAAACCTCACAGCCAATCCACAGCAATACGGCTTTGAAAATGCGACCGATGCATGCCTCAACATCAATCGCAATTCAGCTTTAGATTACTTATACCGTCATAGCTTAACCAATGATTGCGCTTACCATAGCTCTGACAAATACGTATTTTGGGGCGTCACGCACCCTACCACGGCCATCCATCAATTGATTGCCAACGAAATCAGTAAAAACTCTCTCGCGTCATTTCAATTTGAATAAGCACGTCTGACCCTGAAGACAGCACGCAAGTGCTGTCTCTAAACCCAAATAGGCATCGCGGTAGCGGCTTTCACTTGACGCATGGCGAGGTGGGTATGCATATCTTTTACATTGTTGAGCCGCTGTAACTGACGCGTAAATGCTTCGTACCCTGATAAATTGGCACTAACGACTTCCAGCAAGTAATCATACGCACCTGAAACCACATGGCAGCTGATCACCTCCTCCATCTCTTTGATTGCCTCTTCAAAACTATCAATGGAAGCGGCTTGATGATTATTCAGGCTAACTTCAACAAAAACCGTCATACCAACTCCGACAGCTTGCCGGCTTAAGCGAGCTTGATAGCCATCAATGATCCCGCTCTCCTCTAATCGTTTCAAGCGTCTTGCGCAGGGAGAAGGTGATAATCCAACCTTTTCTGCAAGCTCTGCGGTGCTTAAGCGTCCCTCTGTTTGTAATAAGGTCAACATGCGGCGGTCTATTCTATCCATTACTCGATCCTTGATGAAATCCACTAACATTTTGCTAATTTATAGCGGATAAGTGCTAAACCATCTAGCAATAAGGGTGAACTTGCCGGATAAAAGTAAGCCGAACCATAGATAATGGTGAGAAACCATCCATTGATGTGAATGAAATTATGATTTATGGCTACCTCGCGATAGGCACCACACTGTTATTATGGTCCGGCTTTTTCCTCTCTTTAAAGGCAGGGGCGAGCGGCCTATTAACCCCTGCGGATATTGCATTAACGCGCTTTTTACTGCCCGCTTTGTTGCTCTCTCCATTGGTTTGGAGAACTCGACATCAATTGCAAAATGTACCTATACGTTACTTAATTGGTCTATTTATTGGCTGTGGATTGCCCTATTTACTAATGACAAGCCATGCGATGCACTACGTTCCGGTTTCTGATGGTAGCGCGCTTGTTCCGGGCGTGCTGCCGCTGTTTGTCTCGGGTATCGCGGTGTTGCTGTTTAAACAGCCGTTAAGTCGCCATCGAATAGCTGGGCTGACTTTAGTGGTGGCAGGGGTTGGTATTTTCCTCTATTCAAGTGCCACTGATTTTGAGTCAAACCGTTTGACCGGGCATTTGATGTTTTTAACCGGCAGCCTGATGTGGGCGATGTTTACAATTTGTGCGCGGGTAGCAAATTTGCATGCGCTCGTCAGCGCGGGATGGGTTGCTTTACTTTCTACTATTTTATTGGCCGTTCTAATCGCTTTAGGCATCGTCGATAGCTACTTAGCCACACACTCTTTTGCACACTGGCCGTGGAAAGAACTGGCGGGACACACACTGCTGCAAGGTGTCGGGGCGGGGCTCATTGCAGCATTTACCTATTTATATGCAGTTTCAACACTCGGCGCAGAACGCTCCGCGGCCTTTGGCTCTGCAACACCAGTCGTGGCAACCTTGTTGGCGATTCCCGTTTTTGGTGAGATGCCAACGCCTTTGACTTGGATCGGATTAGGGTTGATAAGCTTAGGTAGCTTGGTTGCCAGTAATGTTTTAATGAAACACGATCATTCGCAATATTACCGGCCCCCTACGCATCAAAAACGAAGCGCTAAGCGCTCATATCAGCGATAGCAAATCTCTGCCCAACGAGCCAAACCAGCAGTCACTGAACCAAAGTAGTTACCGCTGACAACGGGTACGTGGGGAAGTTGCTGCTCTACCGCTTGGCGTAATATTGGAGAACGAGCAGATCCGCCCGTCATAAAGATAACATCCGGCTTTACGCCACCTTGTTCAACCGCTTCTTTGACCAATTCCACCATTTTCGCTTTAGGGGATTCAATGGCGTCGATCATTTGCTCACGCTCAATTTGCACTTCGATCTGCTCAGAAAGAAGATCGAGCACCACCTGACATTGCGTAAGATCAGATAGAGCAATTTTTGCCTCTTCTGCACGGCGTACAATTTGATAGCCGAGCGTTTCAAAATAGACTTTCAGCAAACGCGCCAACTTTTCTGGTTGCTGCGCCTCTTTGTGTAGCAATTTCAATGCTGCCAAGTTTTGCTGAGCATAGAAGTCACGTTGCGCTTCCACGTTGTTAATTGCAATCGGGTTCCAAAACTGCGTGATCGGCATATCAATGCCAGAAATGGCTTTACTTCCTAATCCAAAAGAAGACATCAACTGTTTGAAAGCAATATAGATATCAAGATCATTGCCTCCGACCCGTTGGCCACTATGCGCAAGCAAACTCGCGGTGCGGTCGTCACGCCCTCGCCAACTCGGCCCCATTTTTAGCAATGAACAGTCGGTGGTTCCACCACCGATATCAACCACCAGTACGGTTTGATCTTGCACCAGAGTCGCTTCATATTCTAAACCCGCCGCAACGGGTTCAAACTGAAAACTGATGTGCTGAAAACCGGCGCGTTTCGCCGCACGTTGTAAAATAGATTCCGCTTGTCGATTGGCCTCTTCACCACCTCGGCCATGAAAGTTAATAGGACGACCAATCACAGTATCTTGGATGGTGCGCTGAAGGTGCTGCTCTGCATTATGCTTAATATTGACCATCATGGCGCACACCAAGTCTTCGAAAAAACTGACCTGCACATCACGTAAACCTGCCGCGCCTAGAAATGATTTAGGGGATTTAACGTAATAAATATCGCGCGGATCCTGCAGATAGAGATCGAGCGCCGCTTGGCCAAAGGCAATGTCTTGCGCGGCAAGTTCAATACTCTCTTCTCTATTCACATTGATCGCGCGGCGAAGTACTTGCTCACCAATTTTATCGCTTGGCGTAATATTGTGATGACGGAACAGATGCTCAGAAATGGACTCTCGCGTCGGGGCGCATATTGTCGAAGGAATGTAGTGGCTTTTACCTTCTATGGGTAACAATGTTGGCTGCCCATCTTGCATCATCGCGACAGAACAGTTCGCCGTTCCATAGTCAAAACCAATAAACATCGCTACCTCCTAGCATCAGAAAAAGGCCGGCGATCCTACCTTATGATTTTCACAAATACTATCCCCAAACTACTTGGAATGTCTGGCGAGAAAAGACATGGATTGGTTTACACAAGCCAAGAGACGAAAAAAGACAGCAGCAGACAGCCCACATAAGCCATTTTAATCGCCTTGATATGTCGATAGTGGATAAGACAAGGTGACAAGATAAACAACGGGATCAGGACAAAAATGGGGTTCATACTGAATAGCCAGCTTAACAATACAACAGAAAGTGCATAGTAGAAGAGCCACGAATTTGGAACCGACAACTTTTTGCCAAGTCCCACTATAAATAATAATGCAGCAAGTAAAGGTAACATCATTAATCACACCTTTATGATATTAATTCTCATTTACATCAAATATTAGTCACTGTTCAGCGCAAAAGCAATAGAAAAACTAAGTACATTATCAGGCACCAAGAGCCATACTCAACACAGGCATTGGAACCGTCTTTCATTTCTCTTTAACCACCCGAATAATGATTAGTTTTTCTAATTCAAATCATAGATTTTTATCTTGCTCAACTTCACACTTTTAGATTGATAAAAGCGCCTAGCCTCACTAATATCTCGCGCTGAAAGAGCGATACTTTTAACGCTGGCCATTAGTTTCATTATTCATATTAATTATATTTCGTAGTTGCACCATTGTGCAGGAGATAGACCATGTCCGCATCGTTTCCGTTAGTGAAACTCACATTTTTAATTGCGATTTTGACCGCTGTCGGCCAAATGACACAAACGATGTACGTCCCTTCCATTGGCCATATGGCGGGAGAATTTTTAGTTTCTCCTGCATCACTGCAGGCGGTCATGGCATGTTATTTAATCCCTTATGGACTATCACAATTTGTCTATGGTCCATTGTCAGACCGTCTAGGACGCAAACCGATTATTATCGCTGGGTTGCTGATTTATATTGCAGGATCGCTACTCGCATTATTTGCTCACCAATACGATTGGTTTTTGGTCGGTAGTTTTATTCAAGGGCTTGGCATTGGGTGTGGTGGCGCAATGTCTCGAACCCTTACTCGAGACTGTTTCTCAGGAGCAGAATTGCATAAGGCCAATAGCCTTATCAGCATGTGCGTTATTTTTTCGCCACTCATTGCTCCTGTTCTTGGTGGGTACTTAACAGAAAGTTTTGGCTGGCGCTCTAGTTACTTATTTTTATCCCTATTCGCGATTGCCGTGGTGATCACTATGATGACGAGTATGGTAGAAACATTGCCTAAAGCGGCTCGCAGACACGAATCGGTTGCAAACAGCTATCGCTATGTGCTGAGTGACAAACGTTTCCAAGGGTATTTAATTTGTCTCGTGGCGACTTTCTCTGGCGTCGCGGTGTTTGAAGCCGCTGCAGGTGTATTACTTGGTGGCGTTTTGCAACTGCCTGCCACCACCGTCAGCTTATTGTTTGTCTTACCGATCCCTGGTTATTTAGTTGGTGCGACGCTATCGAGTGTTATTGCGTTGAACTTCAACGAAAAAAGCGCCTTGTATGTGGGCTTGGTAGCGATAGCATTAGGTTCATTGGTGGTGTTTGTTCCTGGAGTGTTGGGGCAAACCAGCGCATTGACCCTAATTGGTGGTGCCACTGTCTATTTTCTCGGTGCAGGCATTCTCTTTCCCGCAGCGACCACTGGAGCGTTAACACCACTGCCTTACCATGCAGGAACAGGAGGTGCTGTGTTAGGCGGTATGCAAAACCTTGGGGCTGGTTTAGCTACCCTTTTAGCGTCGGCTATTCCAGCTCATGACCAGATGCCACTTGGCGCATTGATGCTGTTGATGTCTGTGTTTGCTGTGGTTGGTTTGATTCGTGTTTACAGTAAACATGATCCATCAAATGAAATGCCATTGGCTGTTTAATAAACTGTAATGAAGAAAAAGCAGACAGGTCACCGCCTCTCTGCTTTTTTATTTTAGACGTAATGCTGAATTCGACAATTCAATACAGTCCCATCAAAGTCAGTCAATCTTCATCCATCCTTCCGGCACGCTTAACCCCCAACGGGACATTTCTCCCTGATGGTAAATAGCACGCCCTTGTTGGCCGATTTGGATAGGAATGCGGCTTGCGTCTTCATTATTATTTAAAATGCGTAACACCGTTTTGCCCGCCATTTCGCCTTGATCACGACCCGCTAACACAACACCCCCAGCCGCTTTGCCCGCACCGATCGAAAAATCCCAAAAACCAAATAAAGGAACCTCTGTATGTTGGTTTGTCCACGTTAATACAGTATCCGCTGGCACATTTTTTTCGCTCTCATCGACCAAGGTTTGGTAAAGCCCCACGACTATGGCGCCAAATCCTTGCTCTTTAGCTGTGCTTATTCTTGTCTGCCATTCTTTCTCTGTCGCCACTGAAGCTATCTCTGTCGCAATGCCTAAATTCTTTTCAATCATACTCGCTTGGGTTTGCATAAATTCCAACGCAATACTCGCCGTACTACCCGAGTCAAATAACACCAGTACTTTACGCTTATCTTTATCGAGCATCCGGCCAATTTCTCCCATGGTTTTCACATAGAGAGGGCGCTCTAAAATACCGGTCACTTTGGCTTGCCCTTGGTATTGAGCCATGAATTTTCATGGGTTTGAATTAATCCCCAGAAACACGATTGAGATTGGCTCGTTGTAGAGTTTCGGCAGCATATAAACCAACGCATTGTCGTCACCTAAAACCACCACCTGTGGTTTCAGTTGCTGATATTGGCTAAAGGCTTGTTCGGCGATTTGTGAATAACGGCTCGCTGGTACACGTTTGGTGTCCATCTCAAAGGTATGCAGTTCATGCACAGGCGTTAACGACTGCTTAAGGGCGGATACATAGCTAGCGTCCCATTCATAACCTTGCTCGTAGCTCTCTATTAAAAGTACGTTTCCCGCCATCACGGGCGCACTTATCACACACAATATCCATATCCATATCCATACCCAACGCATGAACTGCCGCCAATGACTCGACTATTTTTTAAGTGTAGTCAATAAGATGTCATTCACACTTCCCATGTGGCATCTATACTCAAATTATCACTCAAAAAAATGAGAAGCAGGATGAACAAAAGCCGAACATTTAATGAAAGCATTGATAACCCACTATCGAGTCGTATTGGTCGCAGGATCATTTTTTTCCTCATCATCTTGAGTGGCGCTGTCACCCTGATGACAACGTTAGCACAAACGTATTTCGACTATGACAGAGAGTTCGATGATGTGGCTCAACGTCATCACGAAATAGAATTCGTTCATGCCGAACTGCTTGCCGCTTCTTTATGGAATTATGATCTGGTAGCACTTCAACAGCGCTTAGATAGCTTAGTCAATTTGCCTAAAATTGATTATTTGGAAATCACGTCTGGCGGTTATCAATTCAGTGCCGGAGAAAAAGTGACGGGGCAATTAGTCGCACACCGTTATCCCATGCTTTATATCAACCCAAAAACGCAAGCCAAAGAGCAGATTGGTGAGCTCTACGTTGAGTCTAATGCCCAAGAAATCTACAACTACTTAATCAAGCAGTTTCTACTGATATTGGTTGTGAACTCGATTAAGACTGCCTTTATTTGTTACGCTATTTTGATGATTTTCCATGAGAGCGTAAACCGACGAGTCTTCGCCATTGCTCAATACTTACGCAAATACAACCCTCGCCATCCACCAAAACCACTAAAACTTCCCCATAAGAAATGGATTATGGGGCATAACGATGAACTCACTTGGCTGGCCGATGAGACTAATAAAATTACCGGAAATGTAACTACGTTGTACAGTAATATAAAACTTGAACAAGAACGATTAGCCGATTTTACGGACGTCTCATCCGACTGGTTATGGGAGACGGATAGTTCTGATAGGTTGATTTACACTTCCGAACCCATGCGTCAAGCTTTAGAGATCAGTGAAAATAGCAAGCCACTACTTTCAGAGATTGACTCACTGAGAGATATGAAGAAATTACTCCAATCCATTACTAAACACTGCTCGTTTTCAATGTGTGAAGAGACGATTATCATCAATGATTGTAAGCATTATTTGATGTTTCAAGCGGTAGCACGGTATGAGGAGGATATGTTTCTCGGGTTACGGGGCACAGCCATTAATATCACCGAGCTAAAACTGGTTCAGCTTGAACTACAAAAACTCAACCAAAACTTAGAGCGTCAAGTCACAGAGCGAACTCGTGATTTGGAAAATAGCATAGAAGAATTAAAAGCCACGCAAACACAGTTGATTGAATCTGAGAAATTAGCGGCTTTAGGTGGTTTAGTCGCGGGGGTCGCGCATGAAGTCAATACGCCATTAGGCATCGCGGTGACCGCAAGTTCGGTAATCATTGAGGTCACACAAGAGCTAAATACCGCCTTCGCCAATCAAACGCTTACAAGCCAGCAGTTTTCTGAATTGATGCAGAGAATGAATGAAACCAACACTATGCTTGAGAGCAACTTAAATCGTGCTGCCAAACTGATCCGAGACTTTAAACAAACAGCGGTCGATCAGGTATCTGAGAGTCGCAGTCAATTCTCGGTCCACCAAGTATTAAGCGCGTTGATTGCTAGCCTACATCCGGAAACTAGGAAAATTCCAGTCATCCCACAACTAGAGGGAGATGTCGGGCTCACAATGAATAGCTTACCTGGCGTCCTCACTCAAATTGTCTCGAACTTAGTCATGAATAGCGTTAACCACGCTTTCAGTGAGGAGAAAAATCCGATAATAATCATTACATTCCGACAAGAAGGGCAGAATATTCTCTTAGAATATAAAGATAATGGCTGTGGCGTCGAACCAAAACTGCACCATAAAATCTTTGAACCCTTTTTTACCAGCAAAAGAGGCCGTGGCGGATCAGGGCTTGGTTTGAATCTTGTCTTTAATCTAGCGACTCAAAAACTACAAGGAAAACTAGATTTTAATTCTAATGTTGGCCAAGGTGTTCATTACGTTTTTACCCTGCCTAAGGCCCTTGAACTTGTTAATAATGATGCTGCAATAAATGTGCAGTAATAATGGATAGAAAGTAAAAGGGTCAAGGTTGCCAATCATCGTAAGGAAGGTGAATAGAATCATAGAGTATTTGCAACTCACCACTCTCTTTAAGTTTATCAATCATTCTTGTTAAATAATCATCAATCCAATCACCTTTAGGCCCTTTGGGAATGATAAACACATCCTCATGGTCATAAAAATACTGGCGATAAATATTTGTCAGGTTTAGACTTCTTAGAGCAATGTCGGCTTCTTCTTGTGCCCAAACAAATCCATCAATACGACCAGAAGATAGTTTAAGTAATGATGTATTGATACTATTAGAACGCATCACTGGAAAAGGCATATCATCAGGAAATGCTTCGATTATATAATGATTAGGGTTCGTCCAAAGCTGATCGACGCTAAATGGTTTATCCTTATTAGTGTAAAGAACAGAGGCGACTAAACCAAAAGAACGACTACTAAACCGGTAAGCCAGTTTGTCATCCTGATCATCCACTCTAACCGCTGGCAAAGCAAAATCAGCTTGACCATTCACAACACCATAGATAGCACGATGGAGTGGATAAACATGAATAATAATATTTACATTAGGATCAATTACATCAATACGTCGTACTAAATCAACAAAAGGCCCAGTACCATCAGCATTAATCAACCCAGGAATTTCACCCAAATGGGCAATAATTTCATTCCTAGATTGTTCTTTTTCTTCTGCATTAATAGAAAATAAAATAGGAAAGAAAATAAATGATGCATATATAAAAAATCGATTGCAATCCATTAAAACACTCATAACAACACCTATAGTTAATAAGTAAATAAACTTAATCAGGATACTGTTCACGAATAGTGATGAAATCATCCCAATGCGCCAGCATCAGATCGACCAACATCGGATCAAAATGTTTTCCTTTTTGCGCGACAATTTCTTGTTTGATTGTCTCTTCCGGCCAAGCATCTTTATAACTGCGTTTAGAACCAAGAGCATCAAACACATCAGCTAATGCTGTGATTCTGCCACTGATAGGAATGCCTTCACCGGCTAATTGGTTTGGGTAACCGCTTCCATCCCATTTTTCATGGTGAGAACCGGCAATCTCTTTCGCTTTGATAATTAAACTGCGTTTTGAACGACTTAAGATATCAACACCGTATTCAACGTGTTTTTGCATGATCGCCCATTCTTGAGCGTCCAATTTCCCTGGTTTATGAAGAATACTGTCAGGGATCGCCACTTTACCTACATCATGTAGGGGTGACGCATTTTTAATCATATAAATATCCTGCTCAGGTAAGGTCATTAATGTGGCTAATTTTTCACAGATCAGAGAAACCCGCTGTACGTGAGCCCCTGTTTCTTTGCTTCTGGCTTCGACGGCATTGGCTAAGTTATAAACAAGCTCCCTCGATGTTTCGCGTAAATCAAGCTGTAAATTTAAGTTTTCAAAAGTTAACCCTATGTTATACATATAGATTTCAAGCAAACGTTCGTCATTTTCAGATAAGCGCTCAAGCAAATTAATATAGAGTAAATTTTCTACACCACGACTGTCTGTCATATAAAGTACAGAGGCATCATCGTAGCTATGAGACATTTTGCTTTGCAGTGCAAGCTGGCAGCGCTTAGCCACTTCCGAAGGTAAGCGCGAAAAATCACAGTCAGAATAAAAATCGACAAATCCTCCAATAGCCGCCAACGTTAAAGCACACGAACCTTCGCCTTCAGATTTAGGCTGAACGATACAATAAAATGCCGATGCATGGAGTTTAAGTAAAGAAGTGAGCTGGCTCAGTACCGATTCAGCATAGGTTTGTAAGGTTGTGGTATTTTGTACCTTCGCTGAGGCTTCAATCACGCGTTTAAGCCCCTCTTTTTGCTCTTCTATCAAACAAAGATCCCGATAAGATCGCAACATCGAATAGAGCAGGGTTCTGAGTTTTTGTGTGGTAAGTTCTGTTTTCTCTTTATAGTCATCAATTTCATACTCTTGGATGACCGTATCTTCGGGGGCTTGCCCTGCTTGCCCGGTACGTAATACCAAACGAATAATTCTATTCTTACACTCTTCACGGATATGCCTAACTAAATCTAACCCCGCGTGTTCCGTCTCCATAACTACATCAACGAGCGCTAAAGCTATATCGGGCTGAGTATTCAGCACTTCTCTGGCTTCAAGACCAGACATAGCAGACAGTAGCTCTAGTGGCCGTCCTTGAAATGAAAACCCTCTTAGCGCTAAACGAGTGATCTGGTGCATCTGCTCATCATCATCGACTAGCAGTACTCGCCATGGTTTATTTTCAACACTAAGTTCATGACTCTCCTGGCTCTTTGGTTGAGCCTCTTGTCGAAAATCCGCAAACAGATCCATCGCTTATCTCTCTATATTGACAATATTCCTACTCTTATAGGTTTAGCACATAACCGTTTTGTTGGTGGTTAGAATCTAATTAATGTGATGAATAAATTGATTTTTACAAGCCATATACTCAATGATATTGATATTTCAATCACCTTCATAAGCCGTGCTCGAGGTGCAATAATTTCATCGCGTTTAGTAGATAAAAAAGTTTATGAATGAAGAGTGCCATTTACCAATGCCGTGGAATTAATCATTTCGTTTTTTACGAAATTCTCGTGGTGTGCAATGGCTCCATACCTTAAAACGAGTACTAAAGTTTGCTGGGTTAGGATAGCCGACAATGTCACCGACATGTTGGATTGGCCAGTCGGTAGAAACAAGCAAACGAGCGGCGTACTCCATACGCATTCGCGTTAAGTGGGCTTTAGGACTGTGGCCAAAGTGCTGCTGACATAAACGATGTAAATGAGCTTGCGAGCAAGGAAATAATGCGGCGAGATTTTCTATTGTCCAATCTTTATGCAGCTGGCTCTGGACTCGCTGAAAGACGCGATTTAAACGCAACGAAGTACGCGAGAGCGGTAGTTCAATCGGTGCTCGGAGAATGATTTCTATCTGTTCAACAATGCGTTGCCCGACCTGCTCACCAAGCTCAGCAGGCAATATTAAGGTTCGCAGTAGCGCTTGAATACTCGCATACATGACCGCAGCGATAGGCGTTAATGTGTAATGTATTTCTTCTTTTACGGTGTTTTTCCAATGACGCTGTGGTGCAAGAAAGATCCACACCACTTGCCACTCTTCTTCTTCAATTCCAAAACCATTTTCGACACCCGCTGGTACCACAATTAATGAGCTCGGTTCCAGTAAGTAACGGTCAGTTCCACTCGTTAGCCAACCTTTTCCCTTCACCGTGTATAACAGCATATGCACGCTCTGATTTTTCCGATAAACAGAAAACATTTCGCGGCAGGTTGCAATTCCGCATTGCACAATGCCGCTTTGCTCCAATGCTAAGACGCGACTTTGGTCAATAAATTCTTGATGTGTTTTATCTGAGATGGAATACCGTTCTTGCTTGTCTGACATATGAGAGTTTGGCAAAAGTTATAGAGGTATTGAGAGAATACAAAAATTACGATTCGATTTACACTTGCCGCATATCAAAATGAGGTAATGCACCATGTTTATGACTCCCTTTCATCAGCTAGACCGTCAATTTTGGCGCAAATTGATCGATATTGGTGTACCAGTATCCCTCCAGTCAATGCTGTTTTCACTGTTAGGTGTAGTAGATATTTTTATGGTCAGCCAATTAGGTGAATCCGCTACGGCGGCCGTTGGTGTTGGCAACCGAATATTTTTCTTTAATCTCATCGTTATTGTTGGTGCTAGCGGTGCAGTAAGCGTGTTAGCTTCGCAATATTTTGGTGCAGGTAACATCGAGGGCATAAAACGGACATTGGCTCAATCTTGGATAGTGGCTCTGCTGTTTACACTCCCCTTTATGCTGCTCTATTTGTGGATACCTCAGTCTGTTGTTTCTTTAGTGGCCAATGATGCTCAATACGTCACACTAGCCACGGATTATTTATGGATCACAGCACTTAGCTTATTTTGTACCGCATTAGTAGTGCCACTAGAGAGCGCACTACGTTCTGTCGGCGTGGCAAAGTTGCCAACTCAAGTAAGTATTCTGGCCATCATTATTAACGCTGTCTTAAACGCTTTACTCATCTTTGGCCTGTTCGGCTTTCCAGAATTGGGGGTTGTGGGTGCAGCGATTGGCACAAGCATCTCACGCGGCTGTCAAACCATGCTTCTTTTTTGGCAAGTAAAGCGACATTACGCTCATCTATTGCCCAATCGCGAAAACTGGCAGCAAGCAAAAATGAAACACCATAGACAGCGCTATTTTAAAGTCGCAAGGCCAATGATTATTCACGATTCAGCATGGGCGGCTGGCATTTTGATTTACAACGTTATTGTCGGCCAGTTGGGCGTTTCTGAACTTGCGATTATCTCACTGCTTTCCCCCATTGAAAGTGTACTCATTTCCGCCTTTCTTGGATTTGCCGTGGCCGCCTCTATCTTGCTTGGACATGAAATTGGTGCACAGCGTTACGAACGTGCCGCGCAGACTTCTTGGTGGTATGTACTTACTAGCTGCGGGCTGGCGTTGCTGCTGGCATTGTTCTGCTTTTTGGCTGAACCTTGGATTTACGCTTTGATCGAAAAAAGTCCACTGCATGATACACAAATGGCCGTGAATGTTTGCTTAGTAATGGCGTTTGGGATGGTACTACGGGTATTTAATATGGTCGGTATCGGTGGCGTGTTAAAAAGTGGCGGCGATATTAACTACAGTATTTTCATTGACTTATTTGGCCAATGGGCGATTGGCATTCCGTTGGCTTATTACACAGGGTTGGTTCTTGGCTGGCCTTTGCATTGGGTTATGATGGTTATTATGCTTGAAGAGGCCGTCAAAATTATCCTTACAACACAACGGATCTATTCCAAACGTTGGATCAATAACTTGGTCAACGAGACAGAGCCTTCAACGCTCCAAGCATAGTTAAACCGAGTATAACTCTATGCTTGGAGCGAATGTAACCAACACAGTTGCTGATTAAGTAGGAAATGTCTTAGTGTTACGCCTTATATTTGAACTGAGCAATCTCACTATTTAGTGTCTCTGCTTGCCCAGAAAGGTCGGTAAGCACTCCATCAACATCATTCACTTGTCCAGAAACCGACAGTGAAGCATCGGCAATCGAAGTAATGCTACTGCTGATTTCATCCGTTACTGATTTTTGCTCTTCTGTCGCGGCAGCAATTTGCACATTCATGTCATTCAGTTCGGTTAACATTGACATGATTTGAGCAAGCATATCCGTATTCAAATGGCAGGTTTCAACCCCTTTCACCACGGTTTTATTGGCCTTTTCAATTCCCTGCGACACACTGTTTATTTCATGTTGTAGCGAATCGATTTTTTTACGGATCTCTTCAGTAGAAGTCTGCGTGCGCCCTGCTAATGATCGCACTTCATCGGCAACGACCGCAAAACCACGACCCTGCTCGCCAGCACGTGCTGCTTCAATCGCCGCATTAAGGGCCAGTAAGTTGGTCTGCTCGGCGATACCTTGGATAACATCAAGCACTTCAGCAATAGAATTACTTTCACTATGGAGCCGCTCAATAGCTTCCACCGCCATCTTCATCTCATCGCTCAACAAACTGATTTCATTTCCCAACGCTTCCCCGACGTCGACACTTTGTGACCCTGTATCATTAGCTGATTTCACATAATCGGCAGCTCGGCTAGCAAACTGCGCTACCTCGCCAATTGAAGCACTCATTTGATTTACCGCCGCCGCGACCGATTCTGTTCTCATACTCTGCTCGGCAACAGCGCCTCGCGTGCTCTCCATATTGGAAGACATACGATGAGTGCTGCCGTTGAGTGACTCCGTCGCCCGCGCAAACTGCTCAATGGTTTTCTGTAAGCTGCTAAATAGCTGGTTAAAGGCAACCGCAACTTCCGCCATTTCATCTTTACCCTTTTCACTTAAACGCGCGGTTAAATCATTCTCCTGATTAATCCGATGCAGCTCTAACGACGCACTGCGGATAGGTTTGGATATACCACTTCCCACGATGTAAGAAATAAAGAGTGAAAGCACCACAAGAACAGCAATACTAATAAACACCGTCTGCAATACTGAACGCTCTAAAGTCGAGACATCTTGCAACGCCTCAGATTGATCGATTTCAGTTAATATAGCCCATTTTTGTCCTAAAACATCCAGAGGTGCGTAAGCCGAAAGTACTTCAACATTACGATAGTCTTTGATGGTTTCTAGGCCTTGTCCACCCGCCAATGCCTGTCGTACCGCATCGGTCTTGATGCGTTGACGCCCAATGGCCGAACCCTTGGTTTTGATTTGATCAATGGTGGCTGGCTCAACACCAATATCAGTTAAGGTTTGAAAGTATTGCTCAGGATCTTCTAATAAAAACCGTGATTGACTGCGCAATAAACCATCTTGCCCCACAAGGTAAGTTTCTCCACTTTTACCGAGCCCCGCATCAGCCCAGCTACCGCCAAATGTCATGATGTTGTTGATCACATCGATCGGCATCTGAAAGATCAGCGTGCCTACCCGCTGCTGTTCTTTGAAAATTGGGGCCGAAATAAACGAAGCCGCTGCCTCATAGGAAGGATAATAAGGTGCAAAATCTTCGAGGTAGGATTGCCCCTCTTGCAAGTTTTTTGCCTTAGCAAATGCATGGCCTAGCCCCGAATTTTGATATGCGCCAGTTGATAAATTGGTCGCAAAATCCAGTTCTTTAAACACGGTATAAACCACGTTGCCTGACAAATCGACAAGGAAAATATCGTAATAGCCAAACGCTTCTAAAAATCGCCTAAATGAGGCGTGATAACGCCGGTGAGCTTCATCATAGCTGCTGCCCAATGAATCAAAATCCAAGTGATGTTTGGATCCAAGCTCGTTAGGGTTTACGCCGATGTAGCGAGCCTGCAGTGCTTTTCCCTGCTCTGAAAGCTGTGCAAATGCACCAAGTTCATTTGGCTGACTGCCATTGTTTTCCTGACGGTAAGTACGACCAAACTGATCACGATAATACCGTTCTAGCGCATCCATATCTTGGGGCGTTATACGGTGGGCAGGATAACGAGAGAACGAACGAGTAAAAGAATCCATTGCTTCTTGAGTCGATACCTCGGAAGACAAGGTCTCAATTTGCAGACGGATCTGTTTGAAATAGTTAGTTATTTCACTCTTTTTGATTTCGCGTACGGAGGTAAGTTGATTTGCGGCTCGGTCATAAAGTGCTTGGCTTGAGAGCTCTGATGCTCGCCACCCAACAAAACCACCGCTGATTACCACGCCAACTGAACACAAGATAGTACATGCCGCAATGATTTTCGTTGATATTTTCATAGTCAAACCCTACGCATAGAAATGAACAACTTTTTGTAAAGCCATCGTCGCCCCCAGCCACTGGGTTTATATGAAATTTGTATTATGAGCTTTTCAAAGTGTAGGTCACGGTTTGGCTTTTGCGTAGAAAAACGACCGGATACATCCAAACAACTTGTTGAAGTTGCAGGTAGGCGGTAAGTGAGCTCATCCCCATGAGCACAAGTAAACTCTATGCTGGGTTGAGCAAACGTAGCCAGCACTGCTGCAGCTTCAAGTGCACAACGAAGGGAAAATAACCACCAGGTCGAGATCTAAAACTAACACATTGATAGTATTGGTTTTAATCGATTAATCCATCACATTTTGCGGCGCAGATAAAATCGTTTTTGTGCAATCCTTTGATGGAATGGCTCCACCAAGTCACGGTCACTTTGCCCCACTCTAATAACAAACTGGGGTGGTGGAATTCCGCTTCAGCTAATTGAGCAACTTGGTTAGAAAATGCCCACGCCAACTTGAAGTTTTTGAACACATACACTTTTTCCAACTGGGGGATGCCATCACGTACAACAATAGACCACCCCTCAAGTTCAGTGAGTAGTTGCTGCTGCTCGGGGATCGATAATGCTAGCGCATCAAGGCTACAAGCTTCACAACGTAATTCTTCAAGCATGGGTCTCTTCCTTGGGTTGAAATAAGGGGGCCAACAAGCCTGCCTGCATGGCACTTTCTACCTGCTGTACAAGATTTTCTTGGCTCAAATGGTACAGATCTCGTAGATCATCCAACACATAGTAAATGGGTTGCATGATATCAATACGATATGGCGTTCTCAGCACTTGTTGGATGTCAAATTTTTCACGTATGGCCGTTTGATTATCAAGGCTATACACGGTTTCAGCGGGAGAGGATAAAATACCTCCGCCATAGATTTTTACACCGTCACTTTCTTGCACTAAACCAAATTCGACCGTAAACCAATAGAGCCGCGCCAAATAAGCTCTCTGTTTTGGGCTCGCGTTAGCCCCAAGCTTGCCGTAAACCTGAGTAAATGATGCAAAATCAGGATGAGTAAGCATCGCGCAATGACCAAAAATCTCATGAAAAAAATCCGGTTCTTGCAAATAGTCAAACTCTTCACGGCTACGCAAAAACGTGGCAACTGGAAATTTTTTCTCTGCCAATAAGGCGAAAAATCGATCGAAATTAATTAAAGCGGGCACCGGCTCGACTTGCCATCCGGTTTCACGTTGCAAAATACGGTTGATATCGGGCAACTGAGGAACCTGATCTTTAGAGAGTTGCAGCATCGCTAACCCATCCAAATAGGCTTGGCATGCTCGCTGCTCAACGACGGTCTCTTGACGTGCGATCAGATCATACCAAATCCGATCCTCTTCGTTACTCCAGTCAATGAAACCTTTGCTATTTAATGGCTTAGAATGATACTGCGTCATACCACAACCTTTTAACAAACCGATTACATTAAGCCTATCGCCTCGTGAAAAGTCTGCCAATCTTAGGCTCGACATCTGACGACGCTCACGCGTAACAAATATTTTACATTTATGGTTTTTTTACTTAGATATCATGGATATGATTATGGCCAACCCGTTTGACTTTACGGCGTTCGCCGACAACACTAAACAGTGCCAACAGATCAGAAAATAAACGGATATATACCCACTTGTAGTGGTTGTAGGGAACGCGATTATGTTTGAAGAAAATTTGACGCCGCACACACCGCTTTGGGTCCCTAGCCAAGACCGCATCAAAGCGTCCAATTTAAACCAGTTTATTGAGCACATTAATATGCAAGGTGAGGCGATAGAAAGCTACTCACAACTGCATCTCTGGTCCGTTGCCGAGAGAAAACAATTTTGGTTAGAAGTGTGGCAATTTTGCGATGTGATCGGCTTTCGTGGTAACTGCATTTACGGTGAGGGGATTGCGAGATGGGACGACTTCACCGCCGCCAGAGACACAATTTGGTTTCCCCAAGCACAATTGAACTACGCGGAAAATCTGCTCTCTTATGCGTTTCAACAACCGGAAGGCATTGCCGTTTGGTTTAAAAATGAAAATGGGCAAAACAAGAAGCTAACATGGCAGCAACTCAGTGATCAGGTTTCTATTATCCAGCAGTGGTTAAAACAAAATGGAGTTGAAAAAGGTGATGTTGTCGCCGGTTACTTACCCTATATGACCGAAACTTTAGTGGCTATGTTAGCGACTACTAGCTTAGGAGCCGTTTGGACATCAACCTCTCCTGATTTCGGTGTCGACAGCGTAGTAGAACGTTTCGGCCAAGTACAACCCAAAATTTTATTCTGCTGCAATGGGTATACGTTTAATGGCAAAACCCATCTCATGGAAGAAAAAAATGGTCAGATTGCCGATGCTATTTCGAGCCTACACAACATTTGTCAGATCGAATATTTACAGCAACGCTCACTCACGGCTGATTTTAACGACGCTTTTTCTGATTGGAATGCGATTCTCGCAAGTTACCTTCCACGTGGGCTACGCTATGAACGCATTGGCTTCAATGACCCACTGTTTATCTTGTACTCATCAGGTACGACAGGTAAACCCAAATGCATCGCCCATTCGGTTGGCGGTACGATTTTAAATCATCTCAAAGAGCATCAATTACACTGTGATATTCAACCGGGCGATCGTGTGTTTTATTACACCACTTGTGGGTGGATGATGTGGAACTGGCATGTTTCGGCGCTCGCTAGCGGTGCTACGTTAGTTATTTATGATGGTAGCCCAATGTATCCGCAACCGGGTGTATTGTGGGATTTGGCAGAAGAAGCCAACATCACTTTGTTCGGTACATCGGCCAAATATTTAGAGGCACTGCAAAAAACCGCGTATTCACCGAGCGATTACTACCCTCTCTCCTCACTGAAAACATTATGTTCAACAGGTTCGGTTTTGTACCCAAAACAGTTTGATTATGTATACGCCAACATAAAAGCGGACTTACACCTCGCCTCTATCTCGGGTGGAACCGATATTTGTGGCTGCTTCGTGCTTGGCAACCCCATATCGCCGGTGTATCGAGGAGAATGCCAAGGCGCAGGCTTAGGACTTGATGTCGCCGTATTTAACGACCTTGGCCAACCCGTGATACAACAACGGGGAGAGTTAGTCTGCTGCAACAGTTTCCCTAATCAACCCATCGGGTTTTGGCATGACGATGGCCAACGTTATCACAATGCGTATTGGAGCAAGTTCTCTGGTGTATGGCACCACGGTGATGAAGTTGAGTGGACCGACAATGGGGGAATACGTTTTTATGGGCGCAGTGACACCACCTTAAATCCCGGAGGCGTGCGTATCGGCACGGCGGAAATTTATCAGCAAGTGAATAGCTTGCCTGAAATACAAGATTCGGTCGCAGTGGGTCAGAAAATCGATAATGATGAGCAGATCATCCTTTTTGTACAACTGGCTCCACATTGCGAACTCAACACCCTACTGGTGAACACCATCAAACAGCGCCTAAGAGAAAACTGCTCCCCTCGTCATGTTCCTGCGCAGATCCATTCCATCAGTGATGTCCCGCGCACCAAATCAGGAAAACTAGTAGAACTCGCGGTGAAGCAAGTACTGCATGGCGAGACAGTCAAAAACTTAGGTGCAATTGCCAATCCTCATGTATTAGAAGAAATCCACGCGCTGTTTACATAAACATTATTCTTGAAATAAAGGCGATGGAAGTTGATGTAGGCACAGCGGTAAATATTTCGGCAGCTTGTCAAATAACCCGCATCTTTTCGTGTAATTTGTCAGTATGTCAGTGATATGCTTTTGAAAAAGTTTGGAGGAACCGCCTTTATTTATGGATTATATTCACCTTTCAAGAATCAGTTTAAAACACCTAACAGCGCTACACGTCATGCTCAGTACCCGCAGCGTCACGCAAACAGCGGCCCAGCTCTGCATTAGCCCTTCAAGCATCAGTAAAAACTTGTCGCAATTGCGCATTCTCTTGGAAGATGAACTATTTTATCGTGACGGTACACATTTGATACCTACCCCTTTCGCGCTACAAATGGGCCCCACTGTCCATTCAATCCTCTCTAGCATGAATGGATTGCTGCATCACTCAAATTTCGAACCTCAACATTATCAGGGGAAATACCGCCTTGCGATGCGAGAAAGTGCCTTTGAGTTGTTTGCTCCTATTTTGACAAACGTAATAAAAAATCATGCACCGCAAGCTTCCTTTACTATCTACTCGAAAGATCACTATGGCTTCGACGCCCTGCAAAGCGGGCTGATTGATTTCGTCATTTTGCCACACGATATCAGCCAACCCCCAACGCGAGATAAAGAACTCGTGTGGGAAGTGATTGCTCACGATGAAATGGTCTGCTTAATGCGTAGTGATCATGCTTTAGCCAATGAAGTACTCACTATCGATCACTACCTTGCTCAATCGCATATCGGCATTATGGATAAAGAGCTGGCTGAACCTTTTTTTGAACAGAGTTTGGCTCAATCTCATCGAGCTCGTCATGTTCCGGTTGTTGTTGCTGACTTTGGTGCGGCCGCCATCTTATGCAAGCATACTGACTCACTCTTTACTTGCTCCAAACGCTGGGCGGAACAAGCGATGCAAGCTAGGGAGTTGCTCATCAAACCGTTACCTTTCAATTATGGGAAAGTGGCTTACAGCTTAGTGTGGAACAAGCCCAGTATGAACGACCAAGCTTTGAAATGGTTGTGTGATCAGCTCAAAAAACCACACTGATGTTTGTGAATCAACATTGAAAATTTAGCTCAATGCTTAAAATAAAGAAGGCCAGCACTATTTTGCGCTGGCCTTCTTTATTTATCTTCTGATGTGCTTTTATTTTTGCTTAACCCTAGCCATGAGTTATCAGTCAACAAACAGAATTATTCGTGATCAATGCCTTATAGTCTTCTGTGGAGTGACTATCATGACACTTATCAACAAGCTAGAGCTTACGCAAGTTGATCATTATGGAACAGTGAAATAATGTAAATAAGCCATTCTCAATCTGGAAAACCATCGACTTTATGATGTTATTTCCTACCAATGCCCATCACTACTGGCGCTAGACCTTTTGAATTTTTAATCTCGAACGCAACTGCGGTTTCCACTTGGCTAAAACCTGCGCTTTTCAGTTGTGTCTCAATTTGGTTTTGGCTAAGACCATAGTCAGGATCATCTTCTTCAACCAACCAGTCCCAATGAATAAAAACGCCATGCTCATCTAATAGAGAATGAATGATGGTAAATACTTCATTAAGATTCGGCACAAACGCGCACACAGATGACGCCACAACAAGATCGAATTGTTTGCGAAAGGCCGGATGTTGCGCGACTAGACCACGGGTCAGAAAATCCACCACGGGTTCAACGTTGACCAACTCTTTTTTATCCAACTCTTCAATCATGGCCTCAGAGCCATCGAGCGCGACAATATCTCTGGCATGGCGAGACATCATTTGGCTCAGCAAACCCGTACCACACCCGAAATCAAGAACATGTTTACCTTCGAGAGTGACCCGTTTCTGCAATTGCTGAAACACATTTTGAGCAAAAAGCGTTGTGGATTCGTCCTGCTCCCACTGAGCCGCACACTCATCCCATTCGTTCGCCATCATGGCCTCCGTGTTACTTCTTGTATTGGGGAAATTTTCCCAAGAATAAACCAAAACTGTGTTACGTTCATAGAGTTACAGCTCAATCTTGACTAAGAAATGATGAACTGGCTTTGATTGGCGAGAAAACCGTCAGTTGGTAGAAGAACATCAGATAGGCAGTGGTACTAAAATTGTTTATGATCAACCCATTATTGTGCCTTAGAGAACGTTATGAACCTTTCTCAAATTGAAGCATTTTTCTCTGTCGCGGACACGGGCTCAGTCTCCGAAGCGGCGCGACAATTAGAATGTAACCGAACCAAACTCAGTATGGCGATTAAAGCGTTGGAGAAAGAGCTCGATACCGCTCTTTTTGTGCGCACCGGCAACAACCTGACTTTATCTGAAGCGGGGAAAGCAATTTATAAAGATTGTGAAAGTGTTTTGGTGACCATTGCGCGAATAAAACACACCTGTACGCAAATATCACGGGGCTTCAACGCCGAGATGTGGATTGCCCGTGATGATTCTCTTCCTGATGCCTTGTGGCAAGATTTTGCACACCAGCTGAATAATCGTTTTCCCGCGACCTCGTTTAACCTTGTATTGGCTTCAAGCGGCGACTTAGCCAACTTGATTGCCACCCATCAAGTCGATTTTGCTTTTGGCGTCGATTACGAAAGGATCAATGACCCGCGGATCACTTATCAACCTTTGGGTAAAATCCGGATGATGTCGGTGTGCAAAAGTGACCACCCGCTAACTAAAATTTCGCGAGTCACCGACGAAGAACTGCGCAGAGCAATGCAAGCCGTGATGGTCTATTTAAACGAAAAAGATAACCCCGAATTACAACCTTTCTCTCGTCGCTACATTGGCTTCTCCAGTTTCGATTACATGCTCAATACCATCTTGACTGAGAATGCATGGGGCGTATTGCCAGAACCTTTAATTCGCCACTTCCTACGTGAACAAAAACTAACGGTGATTAAGCACACCTACGGTCTCACTCAAGAAGATTACTGCATGTTTACGGCCACGGGCATGGCCGAACACCCTGGCATGAACTGGTTAGCCGATAAGTTGCGTGACTATTTGTTTGATTTTTAATTTCCGTTGTTTAGCTTTCAAGATGCCCACATTTCAAACAATCTAAAGCGAAGACAGTCAGCGTCAATTATCCTGACAGACAAATAACAACATAACTAGTTGTTTTAATTAAAAATAAACTTAACCCCCAATATTCAAGCCAACGACCAATGCACTTAGAGATTGTCAAAACCGTGCTTTAAGCCAAAATAACAGCATGTTTTCAACAGGTAGTCTTTTATGTGTGCTCGAACAAGAAATAATGAAAATCGCATTTTGACGATTTCGGCCCTTTTAGCTTCTGGCTTTGCTGGTGGCGGACTTGTGGTTGGTATGCTTGTCGGTTCACTGGTTATCGTGTTTGACGGTGTGTATTCACTGGTTAGTTTGCTGTTAACATTATTGTCGCTGGTGGCGTCACGCTACATTCGTAAACCTTCTGACTCGACTTTTCCCTTTGGACGCGCGGTGCTAGAACCTGCGGTTATTGCTATCAAAGCCAGCGTTATTTTGTTAGTCGTGAGTTATTCGTTGTACTCGGCTGTCATGGCATTGTTTAGCGGTGGTCGAGAAGTGGATGCTTCTATCGCAACTGTTTTTGGCACAGTGAACGTGATTGGTTGTGCGATTGCGTGGTGGTTCATGGTCAACAAGAGTAAACGTTACTCTTCTGGTTTGATTGACGCTGAAGTAAAACAGTGGCAAATGGACACGCTATTAAGCGTCGCGGTAACGGTCGGTTTCATTGCCGCTTGGTTGATGACCTTATCTCCTTGGGCAAAATATGCCGTCTATGCAGACCCAATCATGATGCTATTAATGTCGTTTTACTTTATCAAAGTGCCTTATGACATGCTTAAATCGGCAACACGTGAATTGTTGATGATGTCACCAAGCAAAGAGATTTGTAAAACCGTGGATCAAGGTGTCATTGCCGTAGGTGAAGAATCAGAGCAAGATATTGAGTTAACTGCGGTGACTAAAGTCGGTCATGAGCTGTGGGTCAATGTCGACATTCGTCCTGATGAGAATGAAATGATTGCACTTGAAGATATCGAAAGTACTCGTCGCTCGCTACATAAGCGTTTATCAAAGCTGCCATTCGTACTGCAATTAACCATGAACGTAGCTCGTTAATCAGTCTCAATTAAACGGAAAAAGCCCTCTCGTTCCCGAGAGGGCTTTTTTTATACATAGCAAAGCTGTTGCGATGTCAGGTCAGGCTATTGGCATTTTCTCTTGCACCGTCGATTGACGTTCTCTGGTCGCCCACCAACAAATTAAAGAACCCATCGTTACCATAATCACACCTTGCCAAAAGCTTAGCCCAAGCGCTACACCTAAGATTAGCGATGAAAGCAAGGTTGAAATCACTGGCGTGAAATAAGAAAGAGTCGCCAATAGAACCATATTGCCACGCAAGATTGCCACATTCCAAAGTGCATAACCGCTGCCCATCACCACACCCGTTAACGCTAAATTCAAGGTTGCTGGAACGGTAAACACTAAAGTGCTTTCGCTGCTAAGAAAATACTTAATCCAGAGGGCGATAGCAGTAGCCATAAAGAACAGGATAATGGCATTTTGTCCATTGGCTAATTGTTTGGTGATATTGCAATAAACAGCCCAAATAATCGCCCCGCCAAACGCCATGCTATAGGTTAAGGGATTAGTCGCAATATTGGCTGATATTTGCATCACCGAAAACCCACTATCACCAGTAATGGTCCAAGCAACCCCGACAAATGCGAGCGCAACGCTTGGATACACAAGAATATGGACGGGTTTACGGCTGAGAAATACCGCAAACAACACCGTCAAGGCTGGCCACAAATAGTTAATCACCGCCATCTCGAGCGCTTGATGGCGATCATTGGCCATACCTAACGCTAATGCTAAGCAGATTTCGTAGCTCACAAAAAGCGCGCCACCGATCAGAACATAACGCAGAGAAAAGTGTTTGAATTTAGGCACACCCATGACAAGCATCAGAAATACTGAGCTCACAGTGTAAATCAGCGCCGCCCCACCAATTGGGCTAAATTGCTCGGTGACCGTTCTGATTAGCCCCATGAGACAGCTCCACAGCAAGATAGCCGCAACACCAAATAGTGTATATTTATGCTGCTTCAATGATGCCCTTCCTTAACTGAACTATGCAGGTCAGATGTTCCATTCATTTCTTTTAATGAACGGAGCACTCTCGCTGGTGTGCCTCCGACTAGGCTATCAGCTGGCACATCCTGATTGACCACTGAATTTGCCGCGACAACCGAACGGGCACCAATCGTGACTCCTTGATTAATAACAACGTTGCCACCAATCCATACGTCATCTTCAACCGTAATCGGCTTACAAAATGTTTCCCACAAGCGGCGGCTGCGATAATCCAAAGCATGCGCTGGTGTATAAAACTGGGTGTTAGGGCCAATCAAAACATGATTACCAATCGTGATTTTAGCGCCATCAAGCATAGTGACATTCATGTTGATAAAGGTTTCATCACCAATGGAAATTGTTTCACCGAATTCACAATAGAAAGGAGGCTGCACCACACTTTGTTGGCCAATTTGACGATATAGCTGAGTTTGCAATTGATGGCGGGCTGTAGCATCGGCGCATTGGTTGATCTGCAACAGTAAATGTCCTGCTTTGCTACGAATGGCTTCCATTTCTGGGTCTGCACCGTCAAACACCATACCATTCATCATTTTTTCCATTTCGGTCATGAGCCGTTCCTCCTTATGCATCTAGTTTATTTAGACTACTTGGATAAACAAAAGAAAAAAGAGAAAAGCTCACTGTTTCACTTTCCTCTTTAATTTCAACCAACCTGTAACGCACAGGAAAAGGCAAGATCAGAGCATATTGCTTTTTCCTAGTTTTATTGATTGACTGGCTTAAACAATCGCCCAACTGTGAGTCATTGTGACACCATTGCCTAACATTAAGCAGACAGAACAGTACTTTTCTAATGAATCGGTCGTCACTTTTTCAACGACACTAGGGTCAAGATCAACGCCTGATACGTCGAAATGGATATTGACTAGCGTAAAAATCCGCGGTGCGGTTTCACGGCGCTCAGCCGTCAATTTGGCGTTACATGCAGTGACCTGTTGATTGGCCGATTTTAAGCCATCAACCACATCCACAGAGCTACAACCTCCCGCGGCCATAAGAACCATCTCCATCGGGCTAGGCGCGGTTGCACCACCACTGCCATCCATCACCACCGAATGACCAGATTGGGATTGGCCCAAGAACTTGAAATTTTCGACCCACTTTACTTCAGCTTGCATTATTTTTGCTCTCTTCTCTGTGCGATGAAACTACAGGTTATCGGTTGGAAAAATCACGCCCGTTTGGCGGCGTATTTCTGTCAATAATTTGGAAACGGTGAGTGAGCGTAATTTGCATTGCTCATCTATTCTCTTGTTCTGTATCTGATCTGCAAATTTGTGTGCTTCGTAGAACATGCGGTTGGCGTGTTGCTCAATACTCAGATCTTGGGTTTGACCACCACGGTTAATTCTCGTGATGCGGTTGCAGGTAGAGATCATCTCAACGTGCAGTGCGGCCTCTTCACCTTGAATTTCGCTCGGCAAATAGGAGTCACTGGTTTTTGAATGCATTAATAGCACATCAAAACCGTCATATCCTAAGATCACACTGCCGTTACCATCAACCCCCGTCTCCAGTAAATGCGCTTGGGCTTGTACCGATTTAGGCTCACCAAACAGTTCAATGGCTGAGCCCAAACAGTAATAACCAATATCCATGATCGAACCATTGGAGAACTCGGGCAAAAAGGTATTGGGCATCTCACCCTTAAGATATTTAGGGTAACGAGAGGAATACTGGCAGTAGCTGAGCACCACTTTACGGATAGCGCCAATCTGCGATAGCTCTTGTTTGAGAACGGAAAAATTGGGCAAATGTGGGGTTATAAAGGCCTCGAATAATACTACGCCATGCTGTTTGGCAACTTGATACATCTGCTGTGCTAATGAGAAATCAGAAGCCAGCGGCTTCTCACAGATAACATGTTTGCCCGCTTGCATCATTTGAATCGACTGTGGACCATGCAGTACATTCGGGCTGGCGATGTACACGGCATCCACATTGTCACTCTCACCTAGGCTCTTAAGGTCAGTAAACAAAGCAGGAGCATCGTATTTTTCGGCAAATTGTTTCGCCCTGTCCAGCGAACGGGAATAAACCGCTACTAGCTGAAATTCCCCCGTTTTTAATGCCCCTTCAATAAATTGGTCAGTAATCCAGTTGGTTCCAATAACAGCTAAGCGAATCATCATCATATCCTTTCATTATTTTCACCTATTATCTGGAGTTACTCCGCAGGAAGCAATGTTAACCTCACCACTTATTATTTTCAGGTGGCCATTATTTTCAGGTAACCAAAATAAAGAAAACCCCACTAAGCTCTCGCTTAGTGGGGTTCCAGTTCTTACTCGCAGCAATCCAGCTACTGATAAGTGCTCCCTGCATCAATTCCTTGATAGTCTGCTGATTCCCTCAGCACATTCCCTTTCATCGCCTTCCTAGCGGTGTCCTTAACTCCGTCGTCCCGACAGATGTGTGCACTTTTCCTTTGCACCGTCCATTAACTTTCCTTGATAACCATCCTAGTTATTCAGCATCCAGCTAATGTCCTTCGCTATCCTTGCCGATCATTCTTCCTGAATTATCGAATCTTCGTCCTGAAGATGACCTATCCTTGGGTCTTTCCTGTTCCGTGTCCGCTTCCTGCTGACAACTTCAGATTACGGATTTCACTTTTTTCAGCAATCCCCCACCTGTTGTTTTTTCTCTACCAGAAAGACACCGAATGAAAATTATCATTTAAATTCAAATAATTACAGAAATTCAATCTCTTTTTATTGCATAGCGAAACGTTAAAGTCTCACGATACGTGTGAGAGATCTCTCACAAACTTAATCCTATAATTGCCTATCACCGCAGCTAAGATACCCGCACGAAATGAGATAGAGCTCTCACTCTAATACTGATTGGCACGGCTGAATTCTGTTTAGAAATGAGAATTGCTCTAGACTAAGTGTGAGAAAACTAGGATATTAATGTCGATCTTAATCACATATCTCCCTCGCTACTGAGGAAATGCAAGAAAATCGTCAGAGGAACAACACATGATTTCGAAATGGGCACAGCGCTTTTACCAAATGGCAGAACTTGTTGGCTCTTGGAGTAAAGATCCCTCCACGCAAGTCGGCGCAGTGATCACTAAGCAAAATCGCATCGTTTCGGTTGGATTTAACGGTTACCCGCATGGTATTTCAGACAGTGCAGGCACCGATGATCGTGATATGAAATACCTCAAAACACTGCATGCTGAGGAAAATGCCATCCTATTCGCCAAGCGTGATTTGGATGGTTGCGAAATTTATGTGACACATTTTCCTTGCCCAAACTGTGCAGCAAAAATCATTCAAACTGGGATTTCCGCAGTACACTGCCCAGAGCAAACAGAAGACTTTTTATCCCGTTGGGGTGATAAGATCAAAGTCAGCCAAGATATGTTTTTACAAGCGGGTGTTAAAGTAAACTGGCTACCGCTCAGTGATTTGAAATAATTAATCAATGATCAAAAAAACCGCCCTGCCAAATTGGAAGGGCGGTTTTTGTTTGGGAGTATTAACGAACAATCAGGCCGAGTAAAATACCAACTGCGCCAAAATCAGCATCACTAAACGTTGTGTTAGCAAAACCTAGGTTTCCAAGCACTGGCATTAAAAATACAGGTAAGAACGTGATCAATAAACCTTGCGCAAATGCGCCCAAAATAGCACCACGACGCCCACCTGTGGCATTACCAAATACCCCTGCGGCAGCACCAACAAAGAAGTGTGGAACAACCCCAGGAATAATCACTGTCAAACCCATAATGTAGAGTAAGAACATACCTAATAAGCCAGCAAGAAAACTAGATAGAAAGCCGACCAAGACAGCATTTGGGGCATAGGGGAATACCACAGGACAATCTAATGCTGGTTTAGCATTAGGAACTAGTTTGTCTGAAATACCTTTAAACGCAGGAACAATTTCAGCAATAACCATACGTACACCTTGTAAGATGACATACACACCCCCCGCAAACGTAATAGATTGCATCAGCGCAAACATAAACCAATGTTTTCCACCGCTCACTTCACGCACAAATTCCCCACCAGCAAATAGACAGGTCACCATAAAGATGATGCCCATAGTAAATGAGATCGCAACGGGTGTATCACGTAAAAATAGTAAACTTTTAGGAACATTCATATCTTCCGTAGAATGTTCTTTATTACCAAATTTACTACCAATAAAACCAGCTAATACATAAGAAAGTGTAGAGAAGTGACCAATAGCAACATCGTCAGAACCTGTAACTTGACGCATATATCGATGTGCAATTGCTGGGAAAAACACCATAACACTACCAACGACAATGGAACCTAGGGCAATCAATGGAATACCGGACATACCGCTTGATGACAAAATTGCAGCCACCATCATCGACATAAATAAAGTGTGGTGCCCTGTTAAGAATATAAATTTCCATGGTGTAAGGCGTGCAATCAATATATTTACCAGCATCGCGAAAAACATGATCATCGCCATTTCTTTACCAAATGACTTTTGAGCAATAGACACGATGGCTTCATTATTTGGAACGACACCAGTAATGCCAAAAGCATGCTGAAATATGGTCGCAAAATCTCCTAGCGAACCAACAACTAGCCCCGCACCAGCTCCAAGAATAATGAAGCCCAAAATAGTTTTCACGGTACCTTTAATGCATTCCGTCAATGGTTTTTTCTGTGCGATCAAACCTATTAATGCGATCAAGCCAACTAACATTGCTGGCTCAGAAAGCACGTCATTCATTAAAAAATTAAAGAATTCCATAGTGCCTCCTACAACACACCAAGTTCTTGAAGAGCCGCTGACAAACGTTCTTTCATTGCTTTTTTATCGACCATATTATCCAAACTCACAATCTTAGGCTCAACACCCAGTGATTTTAGTTGGTCTGTTATATCATTTGTACCAATAAAGATGTCGCAAACGGTCCCCTTTGCGGAACCTAAATCTATGTGGTCGATTTCAGCGTCAACATTTAGATCTTTCACTATATTTTTGATGCTTATTTCCATCATCAAACTTGTACCTAGGCCGTGGCCGCAAACTACCATAATTTTCATTATATTCACCCTCTGCTTTATTGTATTTTTACTATTATTTATCGTGTTTTTACTATTAATAGTCTTGGATAACACGCAGAATATCTTCAACAGATTTGGCTGAGCAGATATATTCTACGTCTTCTTCATTCATAAATAATTCGGCCAATTTAGATATTGCATCTACGTGACTATTACTATCTGTCGCAGCCAAAGTAACCAGCATTTTTACAGGATCATTGCCATCCGAATTAAAGTTAACTCCATCTTGAATTACCGTTAGGCCAAATGCTAAACGATTAACCCCATCTTCAGGTCGAGCATGAGGCATCGCCATTCCAGGTCCAACAACATAATAAGGACCGAGCTCCCTATGTGACCGAAATATAGCTTCAACATAACTTGGATTAATGGCCTTATTTTCAATCAATGGTTGACATGCTTTGCGAATTGCATCTTGCCAGTCGTCAGCCGATTTATGCACTCGAATAACGTCTTCGGTTAATAGTTCACGTAACATTTTTTAGGTTCTTGATATGAATAGGTAGCATCAATTTATCTGTCTATCCAAATAGAAAACCAGATCGAAATCACAAATGGTAGCGCTATCTTTATGTGTTGGTTTGATTTGTGATAGCGCTATCATTTATTGAAATCATAGTATTTCATGTATCGGTGCAACAATAGTTATACGGTAATATCAACACGCCCGAGTGTGTGTGTTAAAATCACATCGCTAACTTATTAATAACATGAAGATAAATATGAGCGAATCGCGAAAACGTAGAAGCACGGGAAAGGTTACCATTGCCGATGTCGCAGCTAAGGCGGGTGTTGGCACAATGACGGTATCAAGAGCATTAAGAACACCTGAGCTTGTTTCTAGCAAACTAAGAGAAAAAATAGAATTTGTTGTTGAAGAACTAGGTTATATCCCAAATAAAGCAGCTGGCGCTTTAGCATCTGGCGAAAACTATTCAATAGCATTAATCATCCCATCGCTAATTGAAAAATCTTGCGCTGTGTTTTTACCCAATTTCCAACATTCGCTTAACCGTCAGGGATACCAGTTATTGCTCGGTTATAGTGATTATTCCATTGATAATGAAGAGAAACTATTAGCCACTTTCTTGGAAAGTCAACCAGCAGCTGTTGTGCTATTCGGGAGTGAGCACAGTTCAAAAAGTCACCAACTTCTTCAACGCGCTAACATTCCCGTCATTGAAATTGCTGAGTTGAATGAATCATCAACGTATCTGAATGTCGGCGTTGATTACTACAAGGTTGGCAAACAATGTACTCAACATCTCATTGAAAATAGATATCAAAATATAGGGTTTATTGGAGCACGTAGCCACCACTCCGTTCTAAGAAATGAACTGCGGGGTTGGCAAAGCGCATTAATTGATAACTACCAAGCACCTGATCACTTTCTAACAACTCATGAAGCTCCCTCTGCACACTTAGGTAAGGAAGGAATTTCTAAATTGTTATTAAGGGACCCAACGCTTGATGCTGTGGTATGTAGCCACGAAGAAATAGCTCTGGGAGTATTATTCGAGTGTCAGCGTAGGCTGATTAAAGTTCCTACGGAAATGGCCATCATCTGTTTGGATGGATCATCTCTTTGTCAGTATGCTTTTCCAGCCATTAGTGCCGCTCATGTCAATTATGAACAGCTTGGTCTTTTGGCCGCTGAGCGCTTATTAAAACAAATCAAAGAACAAACACTTGAACTGGAATCAACAAACGTTGGCTTCCAGTTACAAAAACGAGCTAGTACTGTTTGTCCGTGATCACCTTGTCGCAATCAACAAGGTGGCTTACAGGCTTACAGCTGAATTTTCTTAATCATCCCAGCTTCAGCATGGCCGGGTATATTGCAGGCGAACTCAACATTATTATCACCATGGAAGTGCCATAACAGTTGTTTCGCTTTACCCGGTGCCACGGTGACGGTACTGCCGCCATCGTGTTTATGATTGCCCATTTGGCGCATCATTTCTCGGTGTTTTAGCTGCTCGGCGGCTGAACCAATCGAAAATTCGTGGTCAATTTTGCCCGTGTTCATGACAACAAATTGCACCACGTCATTCGGTTCGATGTTGACCTCTTTTTTGAAGGTGATTTTCATGTCATCCGAGAGTAAAACATGCACCACTTTATCGGGTTTTGCTCCTTTAGCAGGCATGCCGACTTCTGACATGTCATCCATCGCCATGTTCATCGTGTCTGTTTGCTTCATCACCATGCTGCCATGATCCATTTTGCTATGATCCATTTCAGCCATGACAGAAGAAGTGAACAACGCCAGTGAAAGTGTGATTAGTGTTTTTTTCATTTTGATTTTCCTTAAATTCATTCAGTTACTCTTTATTTTCCGATTAGTGCTTAGCTTTTACTTTGCCAGCTGCACGCTATTTGAGTGTTGCGATTTCACGGTTTTTCCATAACTTGAATACCGCAGGTAGAACCAATAATGTGAGCAATAGTGCTGAAGCCATGCCTCCAATCATGGGGGCGGCAATGCGCTGCATTACCTCCGAACCAGTTCCCGTGCCATACATAATCGGGATCAGGCCAATAATAACTGTCAGTACCGTCATCATGACTGGGCGCACGCGCTGCCCTGCTCCTTCGCCAATAGCATTGATGAGATCTTGGCTGTCAATGACCGCACCATTTTCTTGCGCATCAATTTTTTTGTAGTGCCAAGCTTGGTTTAAATAAACCAGCATGATCACACCAATTTCTACCGCAACACCTGAAAGTGCAATAAAGCCCACCCCCACGGCGATTGAAAAGTTGTAGCCAAGGTAGTGCATCAACCACACGCCACCCACCATCGCCAGCGGTAATGTCGCCATAATGATCAACACTTCTCCGATTCGCCGGAAACTGAAATAGAGTAGCAACATAATGATTGCGATCGTGATCGGTGCGACAACACTTAAGCGTGCTTTTGCTCGCTCCATGTATTCATATTGACCAGACCATACGAGAGAATATCCCGCTGGCAGCTGTAATTGCTCCGCTACCGCTTGTTGCGCCTCTGCCACATATGAACCGAGATCGCGTCCATCAATATCGACAAAGACCCAGCCATTTGGCCGTGCGTTTTCGGTTTTGATCATCGGCGGGCCGTCTTCGTAGCGAATATCAGCCACATCGGCCAAGGCCAAACGTGCACCGTTTTGAGTCACCAAAGGTAAGTTTTGCAGCTTCACTACCGAATCACGGTAATCTTGCGGGTAACGTACATTGATCGGGTAACGCTCTAACCCCTCAATGGTTTCCCCTACATTCATGCCCCCCACTGCGGTTGAAACCACTTGTTGCACATCTTTAATGCTTAGCCCATAGCGCGCCGCTTGTAACCGATTGATGTCTATCGTTACATAACGTCCACCAGCCACACGTTCAGCATAAACCGATGCCGTGCCTTGAACGCGGTTAAGGATAGGTTCAAGTTGCGCACCGATGGTTTCAATCTGTTTGAGATCGGGACCCGCTATCTTGATACCAATCGGCGTTTTGATCCCTGTAGCTAACATATCGATGCGTGTTTTGATTGGCATCACCCACGCGTTGGTTAACCCCGGAAATTGCACTAAGCTGTCAAATTCCTTACGTAGCGATTCTGTGGTTACGCCTTCACGCCATTGATCGCGAGGTTTAAGTTGGATCACCGTTTCAATCATGGTTAAGGGCGCGGGATCGGTTGCGGTTTCTGCACGCCCCATTTTGCCCCACACGGTTTTGACCTCTGGTACGGTTTTGATGAGTTTATTGGTTTGCTGCAATAGCTCACGCGCCTTACCAATCGAGATCCCCGGATAGGTTGTCGGCATGTACATGAGATCGCCTTCATCTAATGGCGGAATAAACTCACTGCCTAATTTGCTCATTGGGTAATAAGCGGAAGCCATTAATGCCAAAGCCAATACAATCATGCTTTTGGGATAACGCAAACTCAGGTTGAGTAGTGGACGATAAAGTGCTACAAGCCCTTTATTGATAGGATTTTTGTGCTCGGAAATAATATTGCCACGCACAAAATAGCCCATAAGAACAGGGACGAGCGTGATCGCTAAACCTGCCGCAGCGGCCATGGCATAGGTTTTAGTGAACGCCAATGGCGAGAACATCTTGCCTTCTTGGCCTTCGAGTGCGAAGACGGGCACAAAACTTAACGTAATGATAAGTAGTGAGAAAAATAGTGGCGCACCGACTTCTTCAGCGGCTTTACCAATCACCTGCCAGCGATTTTTGTCGGTCAGTGGGGTGCGTTCAATATGTTTATGCACATTTTCGATCATCACAATCGCCCCGTCGACCATAGCACCGATAGCAATGGCGATCCCCCCAAGTGACATGATGTTGGCATTGATACCTTGCCAGTGCATCACAATAAACGCCGATAGAATGCCCACGGGCAAACTCAAAGCAATCACTAGTGATGAGCGGATATGGAATAAAAACAGCGCACACACGACCGCAACGACAATGAACTCTTCTGCTAGCTTATGCCAAAGGTTTTCAACGGCTTGATTGATCAAGGTTGAACGATCATAAGTGGCAACAATTTCGACACCTTCCGGTAAACTGCGTTGAAGATCAGTCAATTTCGATTTGACGTCATCAATCACTTGGCTAGCATTTTCGCCAAAACGCATCACGATCACACCTCCAACCGCTTCTCCTTCACCGTTAAATTCAGAAATACCACGACGCATTTGTGGGCCAAGGTTAATATCCGCCACATCACCCAACAATAATGGCGTTCCTTTATCGGTCACTTTCAGTGGTAGCGCTTTAATGTCATCAATGCTAGTCAGATAGCCGCTGGTGCGTACCATGTGTTCGGCTTCCGCAACCTCAATCACTGACGCTCCCGACTCCTGGTTACCATTTTGGATCGCCGCATTGATTTGTTGCAAAGTCAGGTTATAAGCGCGTAGCTTTGCCGGATCAATTTGCACTTGATACTGCTTAACCATGCCGCCAACGGTAGCCACTTCGGAGACACCATTCACCGTTTGCAGCTCGTACTTCAAAAACCAATCTTGCAAACTGCGTAGCTGCGCAAGATCGTGTTGGCCGGTTTTATCTTGCAGTACATAACTGTAGATCCAGCCAACCCCTGTCGCATCCGGCCCCAAGGTTGGTTTGGCATTGGGTGGCAGTTTTGGCGTCACTTGACTTAGATATTCCAATACCCGCGAGCGAGCCCAATACATATCGGTTTTATCATCAAAGATGATGTAGACGTAGGAATCACCGAAGAATGAATAGCCACGGACCGTTTCTGCCCCCGGAACGGCAAGCATCGCCGTTGTGAGCGGGTAAGTGACCTGATCTTCCACTACCTGCGGCGCTTGGCCGGGATAGCTGGTTTTGATGATCACTTGCACATCTGAGAGATCCGGTAAAGCATCAACAGGTGTGTTCTTTACACTGTAAAGTCCGCCCAAAGTGAGAAACAGAGCCGCCACCAACACCAAAAAACGGTTATTGATCGACCAACGAATAATCGCACCAATCATTGTTGACCTCCTAACGTTTCTGCGGCGGTAATGTTCGTCTCACTACTTGCCTGCTCACTCGCTTCCAGTGCTTTTAGTACATATTCGTCACCCTGCTTTGCCACTAGAAATCGAACCCTTTGCCCTTCAGCAAATAAGCTGAGATCAAACTCCTCCTCAACCGTGAAGTTCATCTGCCCCGCTTGCCAGCCCCATTTGCTTACCGGTTTATAGTTAAGTGTGAGCATCCCGAAATCAGCCATAAGCGTACTGATGTCTCCCGTTAACCAAGCTTCATTGGCAGCTTTCACTCCATTAATACGTGATAAATCAGCACTTTGACTCGACTCTGAATCCAACAGAAAATGTGCCGACGTGACGACCGTGTCTTGCTCCGTTAACCCTTGTAAAACTTCAAGGCGCTCGCCTGCTTCGCGGCCAACTTCAACCCTTGCTGAACGGTATTTGCCATTTCCTTCAGCAAGTACGACTCGCGTCATGCCGCCCGAATGAATGACTGCTGATTTAGGAATGGTGAGCACCGCTTGTTGCGATACGGGCTGCAAAGCGATGTTGGCGAACATGTTAGGCTTCAACTCCCCCTTCGGATTGAGAAATTTCAAACGCATACGCAGCGTTCGGGTTTTCGGATCCAAAATGGGATAGACGTAATCTATCTTCCCTTGCCACTCCTTGCCGGGAATAGCATCCAGTGTCATTGACGCTAAACTACCCGACGTAATCCAATGTGCTTGGCGCTCGAATACCTCAGCATCAACCCACACTTCGTTTAAAGGACCTGCGCTTATCACCGCTTGCGCTGGCGATAAGTAACCCCCTTCGCGAATATTCAAACTCGCAATCACCCCATCAGCAATGGCTTTGACCTCTATCGATTGAGTGGCTTTGCCTCGAGCGATAATCTGTCTGATCTGTGCACGATCAACCCCCAGTGAAACCAAACGCTCGGTTGCGCCTTTCAGTAAACTTTCACGGCTGGCTCGATGAGCATTTAACAGCTCCTCCTGCGCTTTAACCAGCTCCGGTGAGTAGAGCGTAAATAAGACATCGCCTTTACGAACCTGCTCTCCAACCGCATTAATGTTCAGTTTTTCAACCCAACCGGCAACGCGAACGTTCGTTTGCCACAATAAACTGTCATCAAATGCAATGTAGCCCACTGTCTCAATACGTGGAGATAACTGCGTAAACACCACGGGTTCCGTTTTCACACCCAAGTTATTTTCGACCGCAGCACTGATGGTCACCGTGCCACTCTTCTCTTGTGCTTGCGTCGGCGATTCGGTGTACACAGGGATGAGGTCCATCCCCATCGGTGACTTACCCGGTTTATCACGTTTATAGTTTGGGTCCATCGGCGCAACCCAGTACAGCGGTTCAGACATCGCATTGGTTGAGTTCATTGTCTCCATATAATGACCAGACAGGTATTGATTGATGCTAAACCCCAGTAATCCACCTATCGCTAAGGAAAGTACGGCTATGTTTAATGATTTCATTGAGTTCTCCTACTTTTCTACAGACGTAAGCGAAGGGGCAATAACTTGAAAATCGAACCCATTTAATAGATAAGCGAGGTTACTTTTGGTTAGATTTAAATCGGTCATTAGGCGTACTTGCTCTAATTGCAGCGCTAGTTCATCGCTGGCGGCACTGACGACATCATTAAACTGGGAAGTATTGTTTTCATAGCCTCTCTCAACCGCTTGAGTGCGGGCTTTCGCTTGCGTTAATAAGGTGGTTTGATAGCGCGATAAACGCTGTTCGAGGTTCATTTTATCAACCAATAAGGCATTCACTTTGGCGTTCATCTGCGCCAATAGAACATCACGCTGTGATTTAGCCGCGCCCACTTGATATTGCGCCGCAGCGTGGTTTCTATCTTGGCGGTTCCCCGTAAACAGCGGGATATCCATGGTGAGATAAGCACTGACCATATCGGCTGCGGGTCCGCCTTGCATGCTGTTTGCTTGGCGATAGGCGTACATCACTTCCAAACCAAACTGAGGTTGATAGGCCGTTTGTGCTATTTCGACTTGCGTTTGGTTGGTGTGAATTGCCGCTTCTGCCATGCCGACCATCGGGTGAGTGACCAACAAAGCGTAGTGAGTGGTACTGTCGTTAACCGTAACCAATTGCGCATCTAAACGGGACCAGTTCACTGACTCTTCAGCGGCTAACATAGGCTGTTCAACCAACCAAGCGCTACCTAACCATTCGGATAATTGCGACACAATGCGTTGCTGCATTTGTTGATTGGCTTGTAATTTTTCGTCCAACTTGGAAACTTGTAACTGCGCTTGCAGCAGATCTTGCGCTTCGCTTTTACCTAATGAATAGTTCGTTTCAATAAAACCAGCCAGCTCACGCATTAAGGTTTGGTTTGCCCGCACGATACGTTCAGCGCGTTGTTGGTAGCCTAACTCTAACCATAATTGAGTCATGCTGTTTGCCACTTCCAACTCACGTAAATTAACCTGAAGCGCAACGCCAGTGGCTTGTTGCTTTGCTTTTTTCGCTTGTAATGCCAAGCTTGAACCCCGTTCAAACTGCTGCATTAAGCCCACAGAAATGTTAGTCATAGGATCTTCATCAAACTTAAAACTATCAATGGGCAAACCACCAAAGCCAACTTTGATCTTAGGATCCATCAGGGTTGAACTGGCCATTCCAGTTTCTTGTATTGCTTGAGATTGAGCAAAATATTGCTTGCGGACGGCATCATTCGCTAATGCAGCGTCAATCAGCTGAGCTAATTGTTTTGCATGCGAATCTGGCTGAGCCATCGCGGCTTGTGGGGCTGCATTCACCATCAAGGGGAATGACAAAACGCCCACTATACTGATCGACCAAGCGATCACAGAGAGTTTAAGGTTCACAATAAAATTCCATCTTTCATGCATCGCAAAAGGTTGAGATGCAACAGAGAGTCACTAACCTAGTTAAAGGCCGCACAAACACGCCATAGGCGTAATGAAAAGGAAATTAAACGATAGGGGGACGGTAAAGTGAGCGGGCGACCATCACAATGCCACGCGTTGCTTCTGCATTGATCAACAATAAAACCGCGTGAGGTGTGAAGGGTTGGTGTTCAGTGATAAAGAAAGCTAACGTGGTCATGCACATGACGCTACAACAGGAATCAACACCTTGGTCGCTGTGATCGATACAATCGTTACTCATCGCTGATGAAGTCATGTCACTTGCATCGGAATCATGGTGCGCAGCGTTCATATTTGAGCAGTGTTGCGGCGGGTTTGCATCGTCAGTCACTGAATGGGATACAGCCGAAGTCGGTGACATTGTGATCGCCATTAAAGGTGCGCTAGACACTAAGCTTGAAGCAAGCAGCGTCATCATCACCAACATGGAAACCCAAATTGTATGCAGCGAAAGTTGCATATCCAATATCACTATCTGACTGAAAACTCTCACAGACTAAAGCTTGCCCTAGGGGTAAGGTCAATTAATTTAAATTTCGAAAATCGATAAAAATAGCGATTAGGCTATCTTCTCAAGAGTTCGCCACTTGCAGATCGCTAAAAATATCAAAAAGTTGCTTGGATTTATAAGGTTTGGGCAAATACGCATCCATGCCCGCGTCAAAGCAGCTTTTAATATCCTCCTCCAAAACGCTGGCGGTTAAGGCGATAATGGGTAATTTTTCAACGCCTTGCTCTTTTTCCCATTCGCGGATTTTCTTCGTCGCGGTTAAGCCATCCATCACTGGCATCATGCAGTCCATTAACACCGCAGCAAAATGTCCCCCTTGGGTGATGGCATCTACCGCTTCTTGCCCGTTGTTGGCCACCACATAACCAATCCCTGCTTTTTCAAGGAAGAAGCTGGCGATTTTTTGGTTCATCAAATTGTCTTCAACGATCAAAATACGCTTATGATTGCACTCTAAGTAGTCTAACTGACTCTCCTCGACTGGCGTTAAAAGCGTTTCTGTATCGGCCACTAATGCTTTGAGGGCACGTTCAAAACGCGCCCCTAAAAAAGGCAACGTGATACTTGCCTGCGCAAGATGAATTGCGTCTTTGTTGACGAACAAGTGATGCTGCAGAACCACTATTTTTGCACTGGAAAAATGCTCACGTAGCGCAATGAGATCAGATTGCACGCTGTGGCTTAAGCTTTGGCAATATAAAATACATACGGCGCTAAGCCCACTCTTGACTGCTTGTTCAACATCACGCGCTTCATTGAGTTGAATTCCCCATTGAACGCATTCACGCCGAATAGCGGATGAGTAGTTAGACATATTGGTAATTAACAACGCCTGCATGGCAAGAGGCTCAACTTGCGGCTGGTCTTCGGCAACCTCAATCGGGACGACAAATTCAAAGCAGCTACCTAAGCCTTTAGTGGACTGTACATGAATGTCACCCTGCATCAGATCGACTAATTGACGGCAGATAGCCAACCCTAACCCAGTCCCACCAAAACGACGGGTAATACTGCTATCTTCTTGAATAAATGGATCAAAAATCGTGTTCAACATCTCTTTATCGATACCACTTCCCGTATCGGATACAGCAAAACGTATCGAGGTTATATCGCCCGTTTCTAAGGTTAAACCCGTGTTGACATAACCATCTTTGGTAAATTTCACCGCATTGGACAACAAGTTCATCAAGACCTGCTTCAGACGATATTCATCCGCGATGATAAAACGAGGTAATGCAGGGTCGAGATAAATATTAAGCTCGATATGCTGGCTCAACGCTTTCGCGTTCACCAAGTTCACCGTGTCGTATACCAATTCAGCGAGTTCAAAGCGATGCGGAGCAAGCTCCAAGTTGCCTGATTCAATTTTAGATAAATCGAGAATATCGTTAATCAAGATCAGCAACGCTTGCGAAGAGGTATCAATATCGGCCAGGATTTCACGCTCATTCCCCGTAAACTCGCTGCGTGACAATATTTCAGTCATACCGATAATGCCATTAAGAGGCGTTCGGATCTCATGCGACATATTGGCTAAGAACGCGCTTTTGGCTCGATTAGCGGCAATTGCCGCTTCCTTTGTTTCCACCAAAGCACTCTCGTACTGTTGCTGTTTCTCAATAATATGATTGAGATTGATCGTAAAGCGGGAAAACTCATCTTTGCCATCAATCGGGATCTGTTCAATGCCGTTCTGCTTTTCACGCAATCGACTCATGGTATTGATAATCCGCTTGAGCTTTGACGAGATGCGAGATGAGGTACTTGCTCCTAGCACAAACAGCAGCGCCAACACGGCTAACAGCGATGCCGATATACTTAACATACCCATTTTTTCTTGCTGGAGACGCACATTCAGTTGAGCCGATAAGTGTTGGTTGACACTTTGCACCAGTTTATCTATCGCCAAGTAACGCTCTTCCACATTTTTGACATAAGAAGCTAATGCTTGAGGATCGGCTTCATTACTAACGATTTTTTCGCGAATCAAAGCGGCTTGGAGAAATTCAGGTTGCGTAAACGACAGCATCAGTTGTTCGAGTTGAGCACCGTTATCAATGATACGTTCGAAGTATTGTTGCTGGCGCTCAACAGCTTGAAAGTATTCTGTTTGTCGAGATTGAAACACCTCTTGATCCATGGTTAATTCTTTGATTAACCACGCCTCTTTTTGCACCCAAAATGCAAACCAATGCAGGTCGCTATACACCAGATCCAAGGTATGAATATCAACAGGCGCAAGAAAACTGTTGGTTTTTTGCAGCTCGGCCATCACTTCATACAAAAGATTAAATACTTGGCGGCCTAATTCTAGGGTCTCGCTTTGTGAGGCCGACGGCAACTCATCCAACAAATGGTGAAGGTCAAGCACACGGTTTTCTATCAATGTACGGTTGCTTTTACTCCCAAAATGACTATTTGTAGAACCTGTATCCAGCACAATTTTATCCAGCGATTCAGCTAGCTCCTGCTTGAGCTGCGGCCGAGAGTCTTCGCTATTTTCGCTGCGCAACTTCGCACTGAGCAAGGTATAAAAAAGGGCTGAACTGGTGGTGACCTGATTGATTGCTCCAATCTTTTGGTTCAACACATGGTATGTGTCTAAACGGCTTTCAAATGGGAGGAATAGACGCCATGCCACAGCCAGAATAACCAGTGTTGGAATGAGGCAGAGTAAGAACAAGCGTGCCTTAATTGAGAAGTGGGTAAGTATTACCATTGTTATCATCCTTGGAAGTAATACATCCTAGCCAATGGTTAAATAGTAGACGTTATTTTATGCGTCTGCGCTCTTATTAAGATAAAACCAGCGCAGTAACGAAAGCATTCCGCGTCACGATTCATCCAATAAGCGTGATGGTGAATTAACCGAAAACTCACCACATTTTAAGATAACAATTTGAATCTAATCTCATTTTTATGAAAAAGAAAAACCATTCCACATCAAATATTTGAAGTAGACCATTATCATCACAAAATAAGTCGCGACTTTAGAATTTGTCAACATCTCTAACCACCGCCAAAAACCACTCAATACGCTGATTTTTACCTAGTTTTTAGTAAAAAATGTCGTCATTATTTTTGCTAGCAGAATAACCATTCCACATTTACAATCCGGCCACATAAAAACAACAATAAACATCGACTTGTATCTCAGCACAGATGACCGTGCAAGATACGCGTTCACCAGCCCTACACTGTGAACATTACTGCTTAACATAACGTGAAAGGTCCCAAGTCAATATGAGCCCAGAGAAACATCTCTCAGACTGGCAAGCCAGCCAAACGATTGCTGAATCTATGTCTCCCCTCATCGGTCAGCTTTATCGCCAACAAGGTGTTGAAGTGGTTTTGTTTGGAAAAACACTCATCAACGCCACCACCATTGATATCATCAAGGCACATCGTGTTGTTCGTCGCTACACAGGTGAGGCGCTTTCAACCCAGCAAACGATGCCGATTTTACAAAAACTGACCACGCTTGCTCTGTCGCCATGTCGTATCGACATTGGCCAACTTGCTCATCAATTTTGGCAACAACATGATGATGAACATGGCTTTGAGGATTACCTGCTAACGGCGCTTAATGGTGCGTTGAATGGTGAAACACTCAGTGAGCCTAAGGATGTGGTGCTGTACGGTTTTGGTCGTATTGGTCGCTTGCTGACTCGTCTTTTGATAGAAAAAAGTGGCCCGGGCTATCCACTGCGCTTGCGAGCGATTGTCGTTCGTGGGGGTAAAGCAGGAGATTTAGAAAAACGGGCAAGCTTGCTACGCCGTGACTCAGTTCATGGCCAGTTTAACGGCAGCATCATCATCGATGAGGCTCGCAAGGCCATTATTGCCAACGGCAATTATATCCAAATCATCTACGCCAATAAGCCACAAGAGGTTGATTATTCACACTATGGTATTCATAACGCGTTAGTGGTCGACAATACCGGTGTTTGGCGTGATAGCGAAGGGCTTAGTCAACACTTGAATTGTCAAGGGGCAAGCAAGGTGCTGCTGACAGCACCCGGCAAAGGTGAGATTAAAAATATCGTGTTCGGCGTAAACCACGCTGATATTCAGCCCGAAGACACCATTATCTCAGCCGCCAGTTGCACCACCAACGCTATCACACCGGTATTGAAAGCGATTCATGATCAATATGGTGTACTTTCTGGTCATATCGAAACGGTGCACTCTTTTACCAATGACCAAAACCTTATCGACAATTTCCATTCAGGTGAACGACGTGGCCGCAGCGCATCGCTCAACATGGTGTTAACCTCAACGGGTGCAGCCAAGGCAGTTGCCAAAGCGTTACCTGAACTCGCTGGTAAGTTAACCGGTAATGCAATTCGTGTCCCCACGCCAAACGTGTCGATGGCCGTAGCTAACCTCAACTTAGCCAATGCAGTGAATAAGCAAGATCTCAACGCATATCTACGTGAAATGGCGCTTAGCTCGCCACTTTCAGCGCAGATTGATTACACCGACTCAACAGAAATTGTCTCCAGTGATTTGGTTGGCTCTCGCCATGCTGGTGTGGTTGATGGCGCAGCGACGATCGCTCAAGACAACCGCTGCGTGCTCTACATTTGGTATGACAATGAATTTGGCTACAGCGGCCAAGTTGTACATTGTATGGAGCAGATGATGGGCGTTCGTTACCGAACTTTCCCAACTACCGCCCAGTAAACGGATTAATATTGTTTTTATCTCCACAACATAATAATAGTGAGTGTTTATCTCACCCCCCCCCCTGCTTGCCGCCTTTTGATATAAGGCGGCTTTTTTATGAAGTGATCAGTTCAATGAGATTTCAACGTCCGAAACTAATGTGCTTGAACACGCTAAGGCATAGCCTTGTTCAATCTCTTGTGCGCTTAATGTTTCGGTGCTCAAACGCTCGACTATACCCACCTTCACTTTGCATTTGCACGATCCGCATATCCCACTTCGGCAAGCCGCAATCACTGGTACATTACCTTTCTCTAACGCATCGAGCAGTAAACTGCCCTTTTTCACGGTCACGGATGATGCAAACGCTGGCGTGCTGACTGTCACCTCCTGAGGCTCAATCTCGTCTTGATCTGAGCTCTCTTGTTTGTGGTGGCTCACTTCGCTTTCATACACTGATGGCGTAAAACTCTCTTCAAAGAAGTGTGCCATATCAAAATTCAGCCGTTGTAGGTAGCTTTTAACATCTTGCATAAAACCAACGGGACCGCACAGATACACACTGCGCTCGGCAATATCAGGGCACAATCGGACTAACCAAGCCTGAGTCAACCGCCCTTGTTGATGCGAGCTGCCCGTCGCCTCTTTGAGCAGAAGTTTTAAATGAAACTGCGGATAACATTGTGCCAGTTGTTGCAGCTCTGCGTAATAAATGGTGTCGGAAACACTTTTGGCGACATGAATAAAATCGATCTCAATGTCGCCTTGTCGCAGCCATTGTTGCGCCATAGCCATCACAGGGGTAACACCACAACCCGCACTGATCAGTGTCACTTTTCGTTTCGGCGCGCAATCTACACTGTTAAATGCACCCTGCGGTTGTAGCACCGAGACCGTATCGCCAACACTCAATGCATCGACAATATGGTTTGAAACCTTTCCGCCTACTACTCGTTTAACCGTAAAGCGCAGAAAGTTTTGCTGTGGTATTGAACTGATGGAGTAAGCACGAAACGCCACGCCTTCTGGTAATTCAAAGCCTAAAGTTGCAAATTGACCCGGTTTAAAATGAAAGGCGTTCTCTTCTTTCGAGGCCAGTTCAAAACTGACGCTTTCCTCAGTTTCTGCCCATTTTCGGCGGCAAGTTAGTTCAAGCACATCTTGGTAAGCCCAAGCTGACATACCCATCCCTCATATAATATAATACTTTTTTCAAATCATGCTTTATTCAAACATCTTAAGCGGCATTAGGCTCTGAACACGCAGAGCCTAATGCTGACGATTACGCAGCCAAAATTGTTTTTAAATCATTCTCAGCAGTAGTAATCCCACGCAGATCGAACTCTTGTTGCAAAATCTTCATCAAGTTTTCGGTGAGGAATGCTGGTGCGGTTGGGCCGGTATAAATTCCTTTCACACCCAATGCGAGTAGCGTCAGTAGGATAACGATCGCCTTTTGTTCAAACCAAGAAAGAACCAATGTCAGTGGGAGATCATTCACACCGCAATCAAACTCACTGGCCAGTGCGAGTGCCAGTTGAATCGCTGAATACGCATCGTTACATTGGCCAACATCTAATAGACGCGGTATGCCATTGATGTCACCAAACTGATTTTTATTGAAGCGGAATTTGCCACACGCCAACGTTAAAATGAGGCTATCTTCCGGCACTTGCGCCGTGAAATCAGTGTAGTAACTGCGTTCAGATTTATCACTATCACAACCTCCCACAAGGAAGAAGTGTTTGATGTGGCCTTGTTTGACTTGTTCAATCACGGCTGGCGCGGCCGCCATCAATGCATTACGACCAAAACCAACCGTAATATGTTGCTCTATTTCATCGTGTTTAAAACCGGGCTGGGCTAACGCGCACTCGATCACTTCACTGAAATCGTCACCTTCAACGTGTGCCACACCCGGCCAGCCGACAGTACTGCGGGTAAATAGGCGGTCGGCATACTGCCCCACATTCGGGTTGAGCAAGCAGTTTGATGTCATCACGATTGCACCGGGGAAGTTAGCAAATTCTTTTTGCTGATTTTGCCAAGCACTACCATAGTTGCCCACAAGGTGCGGATATTTCTTTAGCTGCGGGTAAGCGTGAGCAGGCAACATCTCACCATTGGTATAGACATTAATGCCTTTGCCCTGAGTCTGTTGCAGAATTTTTTCCAGATCATGCAAGTCATGGCCTGAAACCAAGATGCACTTACCCGCTACCGTTTTCACATTGACGCTCGTAGGTTCAGGGTGACCAAAGGTTTCGGTTTCACCCATATCTAACATCTCCATAATGCGGTAATTGACCATACCAATTTGCATTGCCGTATCGAGTAACGCTTGTAGGTCAGTTGGATCAGTGCCAAGCCAAGCCATAATTTGGTGGTATTCAGCGTACACGGCTTGATCACTTTGGCCTAAAACGCGAGCGTGTTCTAAGTAAGCCGCCGCACCCTTTAACCCATATAAACAAAGCAAACGCAAGCCAATCAAATCTTCATGCAAGCTTTCACGCCCACGGTTAACGGCTGCTATCGGTGCAAAGGCCAACAGCGCCTCTTTGGTCTGTGGTAATTCAAATTTGGCAGCAGCAGAGAGCTCAGGCAATTCAAATCCGACTAATACCGCAGCAGCTCTCACGTTCTCTTCCAAACGCTGGCGGTACTGCGTGGAATCTTGAACGAGTTCAAGGATACGTTCAGGATCGAAATTGACATTGGTTAACGTGGCAAAGAAGGCTCTGGGAGCCCATTGGTCAATTTCTTGATCGATCACACCACACGCTCGACCTAAATTGGCCCAAAAAGAGACGCCCTGTAATGAATACACTAGTACATCTTGTAAGTCTGAAACTTCAGCCGTTTTACCGCACATGCCTTGAGAGTAGGCACAACCTTTTGCCACAGGGGTTTGAATGGTTTGTTCACATTGAATACAGAACATTATTTTAGCTCCAGTTATTTGAGGCGTGTCGATCACGCTTATTATCCGAAGCCTTTAGGGCATAATACATGCCAACATATAACCACTTGTTTTTAAAAAGAATAAATAAAAAACCACACAACGATAATGTCAATTTGACTACCAAAAAGATAACGAACAAAGACACCAAAATGTCAAAATGACTCAAGTTTGAACTGTCTGCCAGCGTCCCAATATTGTGGAAGGTCCATGCAACTCCAAAAAAATGGAGACGCAACATTCATGTTGGATTCATCTTGGCTGCGTTAACCTAGCTTCAATTCAGAAAGAGGTACAGATTATGAATAGATTTATTGTGACTACATTTGCGCTGGTTGTAGGGTTTTTCGCGTTGATGCTGAGTTTGCTGCTCGCAATCCCTCTCGCTATTGCGGCGATCATCACTGGCAAACGTATAGAAAAGCAGCTCAAGCGCCACACCTTTACACCAAAAAGCGGCTACGTTATTGAAGGTGAATATGAAGAAAAAACTCAAGCACACTATCGATGAACAACTCTATTCGCGCTCTTTCATTGGCACGGCAAAACTCATTAGAAGCGGGAGGCATTTCCTCCCACTTTTTTGGTATTAGCTAAAGAGTCATGACGACGCGGATGGCAAGCGCAATCAGTACTACGCCCGACAAACGGTCAATCAATACGGCACGCGCGCGCAGTTTATCGAGTAATATTGGGCTAGAAAGAATTAAGGTGATGAACGTATACCAAAGCCCGTCCACTAAAAATGGTGTTAACACAATAATGGCTTTGCTGCTCAGTTCGTTGCCGATGGCGACAAATTGACTGAATAACGCGATGAAAAATAACGCAATTTTAGGACTAAGCAGAGAAATCAATAATCCCTCTTTAGCCGACTGCCACACACTGACCGTCTCACCCGATTCTAATTTAGCCGCCACGCCCCCTTTGGAACGTAATGCATTGATACCCAAATAGGCCAAATACAACGCGCCTGCATAGCCTACTGTCTTAAACAGTAAGGGGGATTGATGCAGTACAACCGCTAAGCCAATTAAGGTAATGAAGGCATAGACACCAATACCAAATGCGTGCGCCCACGCCGTTGCAAACCCATTTTTACGCCCACCAGCGAGGCTGTGTTTGGCCACCATAGCTAGGCTTGGCCCTGGCGACATCGCGCCTAAAATACAAATGGTAAATAGTGATAACCAAACGGTGAATGTCATGGATTTCTCGCTGTTGTTTCGGTGATTTAAGGTAATGACGATAACGAAATGACTCGCATAACGCTACCTGAATGTGGCGCTGCCCAAACGGCCTGATCTTGCAGGTTAGCCGTTGCACCCAATGGGCATAGGCAAACTGAGATAGATGCATATTATTTCGCTTCAGCGTATGCTAACCGCCAGAACGATATTTGGTAACGGAAGCCGTGAATAAGTTAAAACAAGAGATCACCTTGCTGTCTGGTATTGGACAACTTTCCACCACTTTAATGGGAACAGGGTTATTTATGATCCCAGCGATTGCCGCTGGTATTGCAGGTGAGCTCTCACTGTGGGCATGGCTACTGCTGTTTGTGGCGATTTGCCCGGTTGCACTGACGTTTGCCGCTCTGGGTAAGCGTTACCCTAACGCCGGCGGAACCGCCTACTTTGTCCGCCAAGCTTTTAACGCTAAGTTGGAACACTCGGTTGCTTGGCTTTTTGTCAGCGTGATCCCTGTCGGCGTTCCGGCCGCTGTCGCATTGGCGGCAGGCTTTGCTCAACAACTCCTCCCTGCGCCACTGAACTCGGCGATGATGGCGCAAGTATTAACCGTACTGTTGCTGATTGCGGTCAATTTGGCGGGCACCAAATCTTCCGGGCAGTTACAAACCGTTATTGCGCTGAGCATTTTCGTATTAGTTGGTGCTTTTTTCTGGATAGGCAATGTTGGTGCTGCAGATTTAACCATGCCCGCACTCAGCACGGACAGTATTTGGCCGATTGGCGCCGCACTCGGAGTGATGTTCTGGTGTTTCGTCGGGATTGAAGCGTTCGCTCATATGGGAGAAGAGTTTAAAAACCCACAGCGCGATTTTCCAATCGCGATCATTGTCGGCTGCTTTGTGGCTGGAATCACCTATTGGGCATGCTCGGTGGTCATCCTTAAATTTGGTGCGTATGGCAGCGCAGAATTTGATAGCACCTCCATTCCTTGGCTTAGCGAACAAATTTTTGGTAGCAGTTTGGCAACGGTGATAAGCCTTATCGGCTTTTTTGCATGCTTTGCGAGCATCAATTTATACACGCAAAGCTTATCTCGCATGGTGTGGGCACAAGCAAGGCAATATCGACCAGAAAGCGCAATCGCCAGAATTTCAATCCGCGGCGTCCCAGCCAATGCAACCATTGCTGTTGGAGTTGTATTAATGGCTTCTTGCCTGCTTGGTGAATGGTCTGGTCTTAATCTGGAATTTTTCCTAAAACTTGCGAATGGAATCTTTGTCTTAGTTTATCTGTTAGCGATGTTCGCCGCTTATAAATTGCTCAGTGGCATCAACAAACTGTTGGCGGCGATTTCGTTGATCCTCTGCACTGCGGTATTTATCTGCTTAGGCTGGTCAATGCTGTATGCTCTGACTATCTTCATTTTGCTCTCTTTACCTTGGCAACGTTTGGCAAGAAAAAGTCAGCCGAAGCAAGAGCTTTAACTTATCGCTTACCTTGCGGTATTGCCGTGCCCACTTAAGTGGGCATCATTCTGCAAATAAAAAATTTTGCCGAAATAAAAGGCTCTCAGTATAGAGAGCCTAAAAAATAGCAAGGAGAGGATATTAAATTTAAGTGCGGATGTGCTTAATCGCGCTATTTAACTCATCGACATTACGTTGCAAATCAACAACGACAGGCCCGAGTTGATTGATGGCAACGTTCATATCACCCGAAAGGGCTTTAATGTTACTGAGATTGCTGGAAATTTCGTCGCTCACAGCCAATTGCTCTTCTGTCGCAGCCGATATCGACGTATTCAATTTATGGATCTCAATCGCCGATCCTTGGATGGTACCAAGCGCTTCGTTCGCCACCGACATATTAGAGCGCGTTGACTGCATTTTATCAGCACTCACCCGGATCGTTTTGGTCGATTGTTCTGCTTTCTCTTGCAGCATCGAAATCATGCTCTCGATCTCACCCGTCGATTGTTGAGTTCGTTGGGCAAGTGAGCGTACTTCATCCGCTACCACCGCAAAACCGCGACCTTGCTCACCCGCACGAGCAGCCTCTATCGCCGCGTTCAACGCCAGTAGGTTGGTTTGTTCAGCAATCGCTTTAATCACATCAAGCACATTACCAACGTTATTAGACTCATTCGCAAGTTGCTGGATGATCTCGGATGTTTTGGTAAATTCACCCTCTAATTCACCGAATTCATGGGTCGTTTTATCAAAGACCTGTTTACTGGTACTGGCTTCTTTTTCCGCGCTGCCCGCATACTCTTCTGCCATGGTGGTGCTTTCCGCCACGCTAGAGAGCGCCGATGTCATCTCTTCCATCGCCGTCGCCGCCATTTCAAGTTCTTGATTTTGCTGATTCGCCACTTTGACGTTTTGTTTGGTGACATCGCTTATCGTTTCAGAGATGGCCGAAATGGTGTGGTTTACCTGGTTTATTTTGCTAATGGTTGTGGCATAACTACCAAGCACCTTATTAATGGTGCCGCCGATTATACTCAGTTCGTTGTGACTGTTATCGTCAACTCGCAAAGTCAAATCAGAATTTTTGTCTACTTGTTGTAGCAATTTAGCCATGGTATCAATCGGCTTCACTACTTTTCGGTTAACAATGGCATACCCAATAATGGCAATAACAAAAACGCTAATTAAGGAGATATTACCAATCAATACCGTACTTTTTACTTTCTGCGCCGCATCCATGAATTGTTTATTGGTTCGATTTTCTAATTCAATAAAGAACTTATCGATCGGAGCCATGATTTTGGCTTTCTCTTGATGGTATTCATTACTGTGTAAGAGAGAAATCGCCATATTACGGTCTGGCTCTTTTCTAACGGTGTAGTTGCCATTGCTATCAGGGTAAAGCCCCTTAACAGCATTCATCGCTTTGACTTCCATGTTCACTAAGCCATCGGAATTAGCTTGAGCTTCTTTGAGCAAACTAAACTCTTGCGGAGTAAAACCAAGATCCGTCATCATTTGGTTGAGAGAGATATTTTTACCGTCTGCTTTAGGTTTTTGTCCATATTGCAGCACAAGGTCCCAATATATCGTGTGGTAGTTCTGCGGGCGAGGTTTCTTACCATTACGAATATCAAGAATATCCATGTACATTTTTTCATACTTTTCATCGCCACTGACCACATAAGTTCGGCCCAACCGAGTTAGATCATCAGAGCTTTGACGAAGCTCATCGGCCGCTTGGTAAGATTGATAACGAACTTGAGCCATATTATCAACTTGTTGCATCAGCCCATTGAGCTGTAATACCGTCACAACACTAATGACAATACCAATACCGATGACAGCAAACACGAGCTTCATGGTGTTGTTGATATTCATAAAAGTATCCTTCTTCATTTATCAACGAAATTATTTCTGTTTATTCATTATTATTGCTTTTAGCATAGGATGAGAATGGCCAAAATGTCGAATTTTACGCCACAATTATTGCGTCAACTTTAAGTACTATCATGCTTCAACTTATTTTTCAGTCGGTACTGGCAACTGAGCCAATACCTCTTTAGCCGCTTCAAAATCAAAATCTTCAATCGCATGCATCAAACTTTTCCTTTGCTCGTCAGACCATAAATTGCATTGTTTAATTTGGTGGATCATATGAATCGCATCAGCATCGTAGTTTTCAACACATTGCACTAATTGTTGGTAGAGCAACGCAATATCACGGTGCTCTTGCTGCGGATGTAATTGTGTCTGCTCCCAATCCCTTAGCTCATCCAACAAAGTAGACATCAACTTTGATACCGTGTTGAGATCTTGAATGGCGGGTTTCGTATGTCGCTGCACTACCCCTTCCATCTCGTTGGCTAGCTGCGCAATAGGCTCAATCCCTAGATTAGCCGCTGAACCTTTTAGGGTGTGCATCACTCGCTCTGCCTCTTCCCACTGCCCCTTATCAATCAATTTGGGGAATGCGGCTATTTCTTGCTGCTGGCTGGCAAGGAAGTGATCCAATATTTCAAAGTATCGCTGCGCATTGCCACCAATTCGGAAAATCGCTTGCTCCACATCAATACCCGTCAATTCTGGGTAGCCAGTGCTCGGTTTCACTTGATTCGGTAATACCGTTGAGGGTACTGGCGTGGTTTCATCCGCCTTTAAATATTTGCGTAGTACGTGGTACAAGCGCTGTACATCAATTGGTTTCGCCACATGATCATTCATACCTGCATTTAAACAATGCTCGACATCTGAAGACATCGCATTGGCGGTCATTGCAACAATTGGTAGCGTTTTCCACTCCTCATGCTGGCGGATCTCTTTCGTCGCACTGATACCATCCATAATGGGCATCTGCATATCCATCAGCACTAAATCAAAAGCTTCTTGCTGCAATTTCGTCAAAGCTTCTTGTCCATTATTAGCAAGGACAATGCTCAATTGAGTACTTTCTAACAGGCCGAAAGCCACCTCTTGGTTCACTTCGTTATCTTCTACCAAAAGCACTTTTTGCCCAATAAATGTTGGCCTTGTATCATGATCAAGATACTCATGGCTCTGCCTTAATTGCTCGATGCCGTAGCTGTCCATAATGGCGTCAAGGAGATTTGATGGGTTCACAGGTTTCACAATCAAGGCATCGACTAATTTACTGTTTTCTCCCACCAAGGAGATTTCTCGGCCGTAAGCCGTGACGAGGAATCGTTTGGTGTTATCAAAAACACCCAATGGTTTCATTCTCTGCAGCAACTCTATGCCATTCATACCCGGCATATTCCAATCAATAAACAGCATATCAAAATGCGTATTGCGAATTTCATCGAGCGCCTCAAAACCGTTACTGACTGACTTCGCTTCAAAATGCATCGCATTGAGCAATGTCATTAAAATATTGCGCGCCGAGTCATTATCATCGACTACCAACGCACGTTTGCCTGCTAGAGCGCTGAGTGGCTTAGCGATATCGCGCATTTTGGCTTCTTGCAGCCCACACTCAACCGTGAATTCAAAGGTGGATCCTGACCCTTCTTCACTGCGAACTTGAATGTCGCCACCCATCAATCCGACTAACTGTTTACTGATACTAAGCCCCAAGCCCGTGCCTCCATATTGGCGAGTAATGCTATTATCAGCTTGAGAAAATGCAGAGAATAGAGTGGCTACATTAGATTCAGCAATGCCAATACCTGTATCAGAAACGGTAAACTTCAAGGTCACGTTGGCGTCGTTTTGCCCCACGACTCGCGCCGAAACGATGATCTCCCCTTGTTCGGTAAATTTCACCGCATTGCCACATAAGTTAACGAGAACTTGCCCCAAACGCAGCGGGTCGCCCACCAAGCCCACTGGAATATGTGGGTCGATATCTAATAAAAACTCGATGTTTTTCTCTTGGGCTTTTAGCGAAATTAAGGTGGTGAGGTTATCCAATACCTCATCAAGGCTAAAATCAATGTGCTCAACATTCAGCTTGCCCGCCTCTATTTTGGAAAAATCCAAAATGTCGTTAATGATGCCAAGTAAGTTTTTCGCCGATTCATTAATCCGTGAAATGTATTTTTGTTGCGTAGGATTGAGCTCGGTATTGAGCGCTAGATGGGCCATGCCCAAAATGGCATTCATTGGTGTACGGATCTCGTGGCTCATGTTCGCGAGGAAATCGCCTTTGGCTTGGCTCATGGCATCCGCGGTCTCTTTAGCTTCTCTTAATTGCTCTTCCATCTGCTTGCGATCGGTTAAATCAAGCAAAATTCCGACAATTCCAGAAACTTCACCACGATTATTTTGGAAAGAAGCTTCGTATACCAACATCTCTCTTTTGTGGTGCGAAGCGTCATAGAGAGACAATTCGTAATCTTGCGAAGACTGCTCCTCTCCAAGCCTTTTATGTACTTGGGCAAAAATGGTCGCCGTTTCATTTTGAAAGATATCTTGCGGCGATTTACCGATAATTTGCTCGGCCGACAGGCCAACTAAATCCATAAACTTAGCGTTAATGGTGAGATACGTACCCGAGGCCGACAAGCAATACATGGGGTTCGGCGTCGCATCGAGGATCTCTTGATTCAGTTGAGATTGTTCGAGTACTTTCTGCTCGGCTCGTCGCTGAATTTCAATGTTTTGGCTCAATTGAATACTGACCGATAAGTCATCCAACATTTGCGATAACCACTGAAATTGCAAACTCGACAACGACCCGATAGTACCCAGCTCTAGTAAAGCGACAGGATGCTGATTGACGTGCAGCGGCAAATAATACACTTCGTTAATGACTAACTTGCCACCGTTAAATTCAATGTGACAGTTGCCATCGAGTGCTTTCATCGCATAGGGCTGACCGCTGAGCAAGACGCTAAGCTGCGTCGATGATGGATCGGTGTATTCTCTGGCCGAATGCTCACCATAACCCACCCCAGCCACTCGTTTTAATACGCCCTCTTGATAGATGTACATGCCAACCATTTCCAAAGGAAATTGATGCAGTAAGAATTGCGTAACTTCATTACACAAACGGTCCGTAGAATCGTTTTTGCGCAGGATGATATTGAAATCTTTAAGTAAAGTATTTTGGCTAAGCTGCTCAGCGATATGATGAAACACCACATTCAAACTGTCGATAAAATGTTGCAGCTCTGCATAGGCGGTTTGAGTGATCGTAAAAGCGTAATCTTCCCGTTTGACTTGAGTCACAACCGTTTTGAGTAGCTGACTTAACGGATTGATGTAAAGACGCCACAGCAGAACAAAGGAGGCGATGATCACGCTGAGTAAGGTTAATACTAACGCCAAGTTTATCCATTCATAACGCAGCGCTTCGCTATCGGCACGTTGAATGTTTTGCTCCATGCGTTGCATGATCGATTGATGCGCAGAACCAATCGCCTGCATAATTTTCGCCTTTTCCGCGAAGTATTGGTCACCATAGAGAATAGCCCGAGCCAATTCCAAATCCGGCTCACCTGTGTCGACAAATTCGCCTTGGCTATTCTTTTTCCATCCTTTGATGGCCATGAAGGCTTCTCTTTCGAGTGACACCAGTGAATCAGACAAAGTAAGCGCATTTTTGAGCTCCAAAAACTCCACCGATTCAATGCCCGAAAGACGCATTCTATCGAGTAACGAAGGGTTGTCTGGTGCGCCACCCAGTGAACGGGCAAGTAGTTTGTTTTGTGCAACGACATCCCAAAATTCGTACTCATTCCCTTTCGGTAAAGGCACCGAACCATTTCTGACGCTCAGTACATAATTAAAAAGGTTGAGCCACTTTTCATCGCCCGTCGAAGCGTAGGCCCGGGCAAATTTGGTTAAGTGATCTGAGCTCTGCTTCAACTCTTGTGACAGACGATAGAAACGGTAAAGTTCGTCGTTCAGTTGTCGGCTCTCCGTTCTCAGAGCGGCTACTTTGTCTGTGATACTAAACATCGCAATGGAACATAATCCCATAGCAATAAATAAGACGGTGAATAAAGTTCGGATGGATCGCATGTGAAGCGCCTTCTTAATAATTTTCTCACTCTACTAACGCTGAGATTAGCTATAGTTATTGATAAGTTTAGACTTAAACCCAACCTTCGCCGCTCAATTGCTATTTTTTATTAGGAAAGACTCATGCCCATCGAAAACTTGGACAATTGTACCGTGTTAATCGTCGATGATTCGCCAGATAACCTTGCATTTATGTCACAGGGGTTGGCTAACCGATATCATGTCAAGGCCGCTAAATCAGGCCCGATGGCGCTCAGTATCTTAGACAAGTTTTCTATTGACCTAGTGTTGCTCGATATTGTTATGCCGGAAATGTCAGGTTTTGAAGTCATACAAAAGATCATGGCAAACCCTAACACCCAAGACATCCCTGTGATTTTTCTGACCGCAAAAGATAACCCTGAAGATCAAAAACTAGGCTTTGAGTTAGGTGCGGTTGACTATGTATACAAACCCGTAAGCGTACCGTTGCTAAGAGCCAGAGTAGATACTCACCTGCAAAACAAGATCTCAAAAGACATACTGAAGAACCAAAATGGCTACTTGGAAAAAGAGGTGATCAAACGTTCAAATGAATTGGATAAAATGCAAGACGCGGTCGTGTATGCTCTCGCCAGTCTCGCTGAAACCAGAGACCCAGATACTGGTAACCATATCCTGCGAACACAACATTACGTCAAAGCGTTAGCCGAGCAACTGGCTAAGCTGCCAAAATATCAACAAAAGCTAACGCCGAATGTTATTAATACCTACTTTAAAGCTGCCCCTTTACACGATATTGGTAAAGTGGGCATCGCCGACAACATACTATTAAAACCAGGAAAACTGGACAGTGATGAGTTTGAGATCATGAAAGGCCATGCCAGCTTAGGTCTACGTGCGCTAGAAAAAGCGGAAAAGATGTCAGGCGCGAAAAATGACCTTATCGATATGGCGAAAGAGATCGCCTATGGACACCATGAGAAATGGGATGGTTCTGGCTATCCTCAGGGCTTACGAGGTGATGCTATCCCTCTCAGTGCACGCTTAATGGCTGTTGCTGATGTATATGATGCACTGATTTGCCGGCGTATCTATAAAGAAGCAATGCCTCATGACAATGCAAAAACCATTCTTTTAGAAGGAAAAGGACGCCACTTTGACCCAGAAGTCATTGATGCTTTCTTGGCGATAGAAGAACGTTTTATCTCAATTGCACATGAATACGCCGACGATTGATATCTTGGTAAGCAACGTATTATTAAACAAAAAGATAAGCGTATGAAGGTAACCTTTCGCCCCGCAAGTGACAGCGATTATCAATTTGCTTTTGATCTAAAAAAAGTCGCAGAAATGGATGGTATTACGGCGATATTTGGCTGGGATGAAGAGTTGCAACAAGTACTGCATCGCCAAGAATGGCACTCTGGTCTACCAACCATCATCTGCGCCGATGGCCAACCAATAGGCACTTATTTACTGCAGAGCAAGCATGAAAATCTCTATTTCTCGCGCTTTTTTATTCTGCCAGATTTTCAAAATAGAGGGGTGGGTAGCCAAGTGTTACAACTGGTCGTCAACCAAGCTAATCTGACTCAATACCCATGTAAGCTCTGTTATTTGCAAGGTAGCCCCGTCGGTGCTTTGTATCAGCGATTTGGGTTTACGCACTACCAAATGGACGATGAGTTTTCTCATATGCATTTCATTCCAACCCCCAAAGGCCAATAGCTAAGTACCCTTTGTGCTATCTTAAATTAGGGTTGGCGATCGGCAAATAGCCTACGCGGCGAGAAAATAAGCTTCATCATTAACGCCAGCCCCCCTGTAGCACAACAAAATAGTTACATTTGTTTATTCATATTGATTACTTATTGAATAAAATACGTGAGCAACCTCTGATTAATGTCGTTTCATTTATAGGCTAAATGGTTGTGTGAACAAGGTTTCATCTTTTTTTAACGTTACGTTAGACAATATTTTCATTAACACCTTTGGATAGGAAACAGATATGTTGTATTTGGAATTTTTATTCCTGCTATTAATGCTCTATATAGGCTCACGCTACGGTGGTATTGGCCTTGGTGTGGTTTCTGGTATTGGCTTGGTCATTGAAGTTTTTGTCTTCAAAATGCCACCCACATCACCACCGATCACCGTCATGTTGATCATTCTTGCCGTTGTCACCTGTGCTTCAATACTCGAAGCGGCTGGCGGATTGAAATACATGCTGCAAGTGGCAGAACGTTTACTGCGTAAGAACCCGAAAAATGTCACTTTAATTGCACCGTTCGTCACTTACGCAATGACGTTTATGCTGGGTACTGGCCATGCGGTGTATTCCATCATGCCGATCATTGGCGATGTGGCATTGAAAAATGGGATCCGTCCTGAACGTCCAATGGCTGCGTCTTCTGTTGCTTCGCAAATCGCGATTACCGCTTCCCCAATCTCAGCGGCCGTTGTCTACTACCTTGCTCAATTGTCGAATATTCAACACGAGATCACCTTGCTCTCTATTTTGCTGGTCACTGTACCTGCGACCTTATTCGGTACGCTGTTGATGTCTTTGTACAGCTTGCGCCGCGGGAAAGAACTAGATGATGATCCTGAGTATCAAGAACGTCTGCAAGATCCGGTGTGGAAAGAGAAAATCCTAAACACAACCGCGACAACGCTGAATGAAACGTTACCCGCGGCAGCGCGTAATTCTGTGTTGATTTTCATTGGTGCGATATTAACCATAGTCGTGCTAGCGATGGTGCCAGAAACACGCACTATTGTTGAAGGCAGTAAACCGATCAGTATGGCGGTGGTTATCCAGATGATGATGCTCTGCTTTGGCGGTATCATTTTACTGGCAACCAAAACCGACCCACGTGATGTACCAAACGGCGTGGTATTCAAATCGGGTATGGTGGCGGCGATTGCGATCTTCGGTATTGCTTGGATGTCGGATACCTATTTCCAATATGCGATGCCGCAGTTTAAATCAGGCATTGTTGAAATGGTTACCGACCATCACTGGACCTTCGCGCTTGCACTATTCATTGTTTCTGTTGTGGTGAACTCACAAGCCGCAGTAGCGGTGATGATGTTACCTGTAGGCCTCGGGCTAGGTTTAGAACCTGCGCTACTGGTGGGCTTAATGCCTGCATTGTACGGCTACTTTTTTATTCCGAACTATCCGTCAGACATTGCGACGGTCAACTTTGATACCACAGGCACCACCAAAATCGGTAAGTACTACTTCAACCACTCGTTCATGTCCGTCGGTTTAATTGGCGTCGTAAGTGCGTGCTGTTTAGGTTATGTGCTGAGCCAAATCGTCATTGGTTAACCCACTATAAAACACACCCCAGACTGATCAGTGCGGGGGTGTGTTTACTGCTAAATATGTGTTTGCTGCTAAATAAAAGTGCACCCAACTGAGCCTGAAGCCGTTGGGTGCACTTTTTCTTTATTTAACTGCCCTTTTCTTTATTTAAACGTCATGCTTGATAATGTTGTTGTCCAATAAGAAACCAACAATGTCAATCGACGCCATGCCATCAAAATTGAATTGGCTGGCAAGATCTTGCACCACAATGGTTTGATGTACGTTATTGTCTGTTATGATATCCAATTCCACATCCGTCGTGTTGGCTATTACTTTCGCTTCTATCTGGTTAGAAGCCTGTAATGAAGCGAGCAGTTGATCCATGGGCAAATGTAAATCGGCCACAACATCAGTGAGATCTATCACATCACCTTCACCAGCGTTGAAATCAGTGATAGTGTCGGTTTGCTCATCAACAGTATCGGGCGTCCATTTAAATATGTCAGCGCCACTTCCCCCGGTTAAGATGTCGACACCAAGCCCGCCAATCAAGGTATCATTTCCGCCACCACCCACTAAGGAGTCATCACCATCGCCACCTTCAAGGTGATCATGACCACTGCCTCCTAGCAACTGCGCTCCAACATTACCGGCGAGCAATTGCGCATCATCCCCGTTCGTTGATTGATCAATCGTGCTACCGTCAGGCAATACTTCAATCGCAATATCAATTGATGCAGAGGCTGCACGGCTACCATCCGTTTCTGTTGAGATAGCCGCTACCGACAGAGTGTGTTGCCCTAAATCGAGCCCGCTAACCTGTAATCCGTCGATAGCATCAGCGGAAACAATCCACACTCCGTTTTGCTCAGTCACGCTGCCCGAGCTACTGGAAAGCGTTGCGCCACTTGGCAGACTGTCGATCTCCAATGACAACACTTCATGGCTATCCGTTAATGCCGCGATTAACCCCAGCAATGCAATACCTTGAGCGCTGATACTTTGGCTAACATACGTCTGCTTCATATAATTAAAGCTCGGATCAAGGGTTAATATCGGCGTATTGGCTTTGGGCGTCACCGCAATACTGACGGTTTCTGTCTCTTCTAACGCCATACCAGAAACATTGTCGGCATAAACACCACCATCATTGGCCTTAATTGTCAGATCAATATGGTCACTGCCAATCGCGGTGGCATCAACAAAAACACCACTGGCGGGATCGCTGCTATTGAGTAGTGCGTTGATATCCGATAACGTGCCTTGTAGGACAAGTTCTCCAGCCAAATTGGTGCTCTGCGTGACAGAACTTAACGCGGGAATCACGGCACTGAGCAAACCTTCGCTCACGCTCAAAGTTACCGTCATGATGTCGTTGGTATGTGATCCAGCGTAATCAACATCACTCACACTCAAGCCGGTAACTTTTTGCCCCGCCTCTTCATCAATCGTTGTGGTGACCGTAGCAGTATCAATGGTGGGCGCATCATTGACCGCCTGAACATCAACTGAAACAGTAAACTCACGCGCAGGTCCCAAATGTTCAGTACCGTCCAGCCCTGTATCAACCGACTGTACTTTAATCGTCAGATCTCCCGCCCAAGTGTCCTTATGCCAATCACCAGAATTAAAAATCAGTTTATCTAAGCTTTGCGCATCGGCATTCAACAGCCATACGCCACCACCGATGTAAGTCCCCAGCGTGCCATCAGGCAATGCAATACTTGCTCCATCTGGCACCCCGGAAACTTCAATTCGCAACGTTTCTGGCGAGTTTTCACTATGGTTAGCACCGGCTGCAATCGAATCGGCTTTATCGATAATTTGCGCGTTGATATCAATTTCAATGTCAACGCCTTCATCGCCAGCGCCGTTAGTCACTGGTTCAGCATCCACCACATCCCCAACGGGCGTAATATCCAATCTAAAGCTGCCGTTATGCTCTACAGGCACACCAAGCAAGGATTCTTGGGTAAAGACCTTGATGCCGATTTCCACTTCGCCACTAAAGTTCTTCGCCGGTTTCATCGCAATATCGGATAAATTGATCGAGGTTTGTGCTGGATTGTTAATCTGAATGCTCCACTCACCACCACCATTATTTTTCACGGTATAGTCAGAAGAGAGAGAACTCACGACAAAATCCGTCGGCACCCCAGTAAGCTTGATCGACACAAATACCTCAGAGCCATCTGTATCGGTCAGATCAACGGTAAATTCAGAACCCGGTTTAGAAAGGACAATCCACTCATCTTCCAATCCATGCACTTCAATATCACTGCTGCCACCACTGGAAATAATGACGTCGTCTACCACTGGCGTCACATCAAAACTTACTTGTGTGGTAAATGGCTTATCAGCATCAGTATTAGCCACACCCAACGCATTGGCATTGGTATCATCAAATTGCGTGATATCGGTCACTTTCCCCGCCACAGTAATGTTGACGGTATTATCATCATCGCCAGTCGGATAATTGGGTGCGGGTTTGAAATAAACATTGTCTAATGCCGCAGGTAGCTGAGACTGACTAAAAGTGATACTGGTACCGAGATCATGGCCTTGCGCATCAACAAAGGTTCCGATATTGGTTCCTTGCAGGGTTAAGGTGACTTCGCTCAGCACCTCTTGCCCTTCCGTGGCGCTATTGCGAATATCAGCAAGGTCAATGTCGAGCGAAAGATGAATAATACCATCTTCATACCCTATGCCGTCATTGGTCGGAACGTCGGACGAGCTTGAAGTCGGCTGATGATTTGCATCTAACCCAAGCGAACCTTCCACAGTCAATGTCGCTTTAGGGTTAATGTTATCATCTTGCGGTTGATGCGTTCCGGGAACATCGGCCACCGGAGAAACTGCCACCGGGATTTGCGTACTGAGGGTTTTTTCGTCACCAGAAGCCGTGTCTGTCGTCACAAAAGTGATCGGCAAATTAAAGTCGCCAGCGTAATCTTCGGGCAGATGCAGATGCAGATTTTCTAACCCTGAAATCGAGCCATCGGTATTCACGGTACCTTTGTACACATATAAGCCATCAACGAAATCAAAATGACCACCAGATAAACTTGCGCCAACTGGCAATACACTTTGCGCGATGACAATACTGAGCTCATCTTCTACACCATCAAAACCTGAGGCACTCACCATCAATTTATCTTGGATTTGCTGACCTAAATTAATGGCGTTATCTTCGATGCCTAATACAATATCATCCGCATTGCCAGCTAAAGTAATGTCAGCCGCTACCGTGTTGTTGCCCGTCGCAGTGAGCGGAAATTGCAAGGTGATCTCTGATTGCACTTGTCGAACCACTTTGGCTTCAGAGCTATCTTCCCCTTGGTCATACACTTGGGCAAAAATGGTCACAGTGATGTCGTTATAACCATCACCATCAGGATCGTTACCACTACTCAATGTCAGGCCATTCGGTGCTTTTACACTGAAATTCTGCTCATCAACAATGGTCCATGAACCATCCCCATTATTAATTGCACCAGTAATCAGTAGTTGATCAAGTACCTGTGGCGTAATATTGCTAAAACGCACCACCAGTTGGTCGACCACTTCTAATGATTGGTAACCTTCTGTCGATTGAGTGTCTGCATTATCAAAGCGTATAACGTTCGCATCAGGCTCGCCGCCGGCCGCATCATTAATAGTAAAATAGATCGCACCAGAGGCATCTGCGACAGCTTTATTTGTGACTACGCCGTTTTCTTCAACACGCAGTTGTCCATCAGCCTCAACTATCGGCCTTACCGTGATATCAACAGAGCCGTGAATGACTTTCGAAGCAATACCTTCACCAGAATTGATTGCATCGACGTATTCGTTGTCTTGCTCTTTAACCACAATCTCAGTGCTCAAGGTAAAATCAGTACTGGAGTGTTCTGGTGGCTGAACTTGAACGTAACCAGTTGTCAGCACTTGCGCTGAGAAATCTTGATCGCTCTGTCCCAGTGCGGGGGTCAAAATGAGCTTGCCGTCGCTGTCTAAGGCCGTGACAACACCATCGACGTAAATAGTACTACCAGCAGGGAAGCCAGAAAGTGTAACAGAGGCAAAATATTCATCAGCATCAAGATGTTGTTCCTCTTCTGGCTGCCAATGAATATTAATGCGGCTGTCCTCGTTACCAAGCGAGTGTGATTGATAGTTGTCAACAACATCAATCACCGGTACCACTTTAATGCGAATTTCCGACTCAATTTGACGCGTATGTCCATCATTTTCAGTAACGATGGTGGTCATTTTGATGTTGATGTTTTCGGTCGATGAATGAGATGGCTCAACTCGAATACCTGAATCAACCTGCGCTGAAGTTAGATTCGCCTGATAAATAGGTTGTTGCGCAGTATCGTAACCAACAAATACCAAGTTAATCACGCTACCAACACTATCATACAGTTTGACACCATCTGGAATGTTCGACAGCAAAACGGTGATCGACTCAGAGCTGTCCGCTGGATTATCCGCAAGCTCACCGGATAACACACTAAAGCCAAAGCCAACGGATTGATTTTCATCAATCGTCGTTTCAATCACTTGCAGACCATTTTCACTAAATTCATTCCAAGTGTTAGTACTGTTTGAGTGAAAATCAATGGTTGGAATATCTGCTACGCCCTTAACTGAAACATTAACCGTCTTAACACCTAACGATATTTCATCTGCCACCGCACCCGTAGAAAGATTGACCACATCTTTAATAATCCCTTCAACAGAGAAGGTAAAATCAGCGTTACTATGCAACGGGGGTAGCACTTCAACTTGGTCAAGATATTGTTCAGGAACTTCATAATAAGTATGACCATTGGCATCGGTTATTTGTGATATTTCGCTGGCTCCGGCTCCCAACCAAATCAGTGTGACACCTGTTTCTGAAAAATCAGAAAGACGCACATAGAGTGTTTCTGAACCATCAGAATCAACGGATCCCGCCATCGTAATGACTTCACTTAATAACAAGGGATCGTGATCTGTGGTGGGGTCAACGGTATTTTGCGTAGCGGCATTATCTTCAAAAACATTGATTCGATTGACAGAGAAGCTACCCATATCGGCAACAGGGCTAACATCTATCACGATTTCTTTCGTTTCTGATCGGGCGCTCTCTTTACCAACGTGAGCGTTATTTTGCTCGGTCGTGATCGCTGTAATATCAAGTTTGATCTGACCACTGAAATTATCATTGGGGTCAACTTGTACTTGGTTAATGTTACTCGCGCTAACAAGATAATAGTGACCTGAAGCATCCGAGCTCATTACAACCGGCGTACCATCGGCATAAACTAGCTGCGCCTCACCTTCACCTTGAGTAAAACGGATCTCATACAGGATTGTTTCGGGGGTGCTGTTATCTTGTGTCTGCGCTAAAACATCGAGAGTAATATTGTCACTATCCTCTACTGCATCATAATGAAATTGGCTGCTTGAGTTCCAAGTCGCAATATCGGCAACACTTTCCACCTCAATGCGCAATTTCCCGTTCACATTATGATCATGCAGGCCATTATTCAAAACCTGCACAGTAATATTGAGTTGGAAGCCACCGTTAGCGCTGGCATAGTGACGGTCAGGCACAAAATACAAGTTTTCAATCTTAGCAACACTGCCTGTTAAGCTTTGCTCCACCGCATCTGCGGGCAAAACAAATCGTCCACTGACTAGCTCTAATTTGACATAAACATCCGAACTATTGAGATAGTAAAAATCGCCATGCGCGTTGCTGGCCGTGATTTTTACATCACCAATCGATTCATTGCGATCCAAATCATAAAGATTGATCTGCAAATCCACTTTAAGCGGTGAAGTATTTAAGCCGGATTGGTTATCTTGGCTATTAGTGATTTGATTGGGGTCGTTAAACAAAATAGTGACACCATCGCGTCCAGCGTCTTCAGCGCCAATAACATTAGCAACTGTGATAGTGGCATTTCTATCAAGAATATTGATGTTCAACTGTTCGGTTGAGACATCGCCATCAAAGTCTTGCGCAGTGACATCGACAGTAAATGAAATGGTCGGATCATCACCATGTTCAAGGCTAGCAACTGGTTTAAATGTCGCGTTACCGTTAGGCGTAATCGTCAGTGTGCCTAAATCACGCTCAACACCATTTTTTATTTCGACAACCGTGACCGTTTTTGTGACGCCGTTAAGTTCAATTTCATTAGCTAAGCTTGCACCATTGCCATCCCTAAATTGAATATCACGACCCGCTTCATCAACGGCCACAAATTTAGTGATAACGGCGTGATCAGCCCCTTGAGTATCCGGTGAGGTATTGTTGTCTTGGCTAAATAAATTGACTGTTTTTATCGCCGTATTTTCAACACTAGTGATGCTTTTATCATGCAAAGTTGGAATATCATCAACAATCGATATTGGCAAACTCACTGAGGCTGAAACATCGCCATCTCTATCAGTTGCAGTAATCGGAAGATCTAAAATAAAGAGATTTTCGCCAGCAGCAGTAGGGTGGTCGATGGCTTTAAGCAGTTCAAATTGGTAACTATCGGCCGAGCCATTTAACGTGAGACGAAAAACCACGTCCATCGTATTCTTAATCACCGCCTCATAAACAGTGACACCATTACTGCTTGAAATTTGGATGATCTCTATCTCTTGACCACCAGACGTTAAATTCTCGACAGGCGTGGTGAGATCAGACACTTGATAACTGACAATACCATCGGCCCCGTCAATCACATCAAAGTGCCCAGCAATAACGGTGCTGTCTGAACGATCAGAACCGATCGTGGCTAAGTCATCTTCATCCACGCTCTGTTCGCTACCAGTGCGAATGCCGACAATCGTTGGCTTGTCATCCACAATAGTGACAGGCAGTAGAATGTCAGAGGCGTCGCCATCATAGTCCGTCGCCACCACTTTGAAATTCACCAGTCGCTCATCGCTGCCTGCGGCGTGATCAATCGGACCTTGCAAAGTAAAACGGTAACTGCCATCCGCATTGAGCACTAAGCTAAACACCGCATTGCCACTGGGTGTGGTGCTAGCTTGGTAGTGGTAGTTACCATTGGCATCGATTGTCGCCGCGCCCAAGATCACCGCTTCGCCTTGCGAGGTTAAGCCCGCAAGCGGGTTACTGCTAGTATCCAACTGATAGCTCACCACCTTATCGGCGCTTTGAGTGGTAAACATTCCCTCAGCGAACAGCGGCTCTTTGCTACTGTCTGAGCCTGACGTTAAATCGTCTTCGTCAACGCTGAGCGCTTGCACGCCGCTGATGATTGGCTGATCATCATGGATGGTGACGGGCAGCAGAATGTTGGCGCTGTCGCCATCATAATCGGTTGTCACTACCTTGAAATTTACCAACAGCTCATCGCTCCCCTGCGAATGGTCAATCGGACCTTGCAGGGTAAAACGATAGCTACCATCCGCATTGAGCACCAAACTAAACACCGCATTGCCGCTCGGTGCAGCGCTAGCTTGGTAGTGGTAGTTGCCGTCGGCATCGATTGTCGCCGCGCCCAAACTCACCGCTTCACCTTGCGAAGTTAGGCCTGCAAGCGGGTTACTGCTGGTATCCAACTGATAGCTCACCACCTTATCCGCGCTTTGAGTAGTAAAAACTCCCTCTGCAAACAACGGCTCTTTGCTGCTGTCTGAGCCTGACGCTAAATCGTCTTCGTCAACGCTGAGCGCTTGCACGCTCGCGATGATTGGCTGATCATCATGAATGGTGACAGGCAGCAGAATGTTGGCGCTGTCGCCATCATAGTCAGTTGCAACCACCTTGAAATTCACCAGTAGCTCATCGCTCCCCTGCGCATGGTCAATTGGCCCTTGTAAGGTAAAACGATAACTGCCATCTGCGTTAAGCACTAAGCTAAATACCGTCTGACCGCTTGGGGTAGTACTTGCTTGATAGAGGTAGTTACCGTTGGCGTCAACTGTCGCCGCGCCTAATACCACACTTTCACCTTGCGAGGTTAACCCAGCGATGGGGTTGATGCTGGTATCAAGCTGATAACTCACTACCGTATCGGCCCCTTGAGTGGTGGTGAAATAGCCTTCGGCGAACAACGGCTCTTTGCTACTGTCTGAGCCTGACGCTAAATCGTCTTCGTCAACGCTGAGCGCATCCACACCAATGATTTCAGGTTTATCGTCAATAATGTTGATTGGTAAACGCACACTTTCAGAGCTATCACCATCATAATCGGTTGCCAATACCGAAAGGTTGAGTAATAACTCATCACTATTGACTGGATGATCCAGCGCGCCTTGTAACGTAAACTGGTAACGACCGTCTGGGTTTAATATCAACTCAAAAATAGGCTGGCCATTGGCGCTCGCCTGATAGGTATAAACCCCGTTCAATGACGAGGAAGAGGCCAATTGCACCGCGACACCAGCCGAGGTTAACCCCGCCAACGGATTAGCACTTAAATCCAACTGATAACTTTCAATTTGATCAGAACCCAATTGAGTATCAAACTGTCCTGAAACGGTAATCGTCTGTGAAGCACTGGCATCCGAACCGATATTTACCAAATTATCCTCATAAACGGACGTCGACGGTTCATCGGATATAACAGGGTTATTACCATCACCAATACTGATTGCGATAGAAATCGGCGAGCGAATAGGATTTCCACCCACATCAGAACCGGTTACATCGAATTGAATCGCAATTTGATCATTAGCAAAAGAAACTAAGCCACCTCCCACGGAGGGAACATGGTCAATCGGTTGACTAATGGTCGTCACTATCTCTAAGTTGATGTCTTTACCGACAGACGTCGCCACTAAATCAATCCGTAGCACTTCACTGCCGTCAAGTTCACCGACAATATGGTTAGCCGTAGCATCGTAACGAAAGCTTACTGATCGCCCAGCCGAAGTAATATCGCTATTCAGCTCTGACAATAGCGCAACTAATGAAAGGGATTCAGGGACAAAAGAGGCGGCATCCAGTGGCAGATCTCCCGCCGCAATTAAAACATTTGCCGTCACTGATTGTGGATACGAATTTAGTGAGAGCGAACCTTCAACTAATGCCGCTGATAATGATTCACCCCCAGCGGTAAAACGCAACGGACTCAAATTCGTTTCAGTCAATGATTGCTGAGCATCACGCCCTGCAGTTTCGAAAAACGTACTCGCCAATACTTCTGCAAAATTGTAATCAATGGTGATGAACCCAGCATTTGCAGAGCCTTCACCACCGGCTCCGGCGGCGGTTGCTTCAAGTATTTGGGTCGGGTCTTGGCCATCTAAAATGGCTTGTTGGATAGCGGCAATATTATCTGCGTCAAAACTCACCTCGTCTAATAAGCTCAGATCAGCGTTGATCTCGCCTTCAATCGGAAATTGAACTAAGTCAACTGAGCTCTCAGAATCTGGTGACGCATTGCTAAAACAAGTAATACAATTCTGATCGACTACGGTAGCTTGGCCATTAAACAGTATCGTCACCGACGAATGATTCACTGTGATTAAGATTTCATCTTTATTTAATTGATCACCCGCGCTTACTTTACGCGCATTACCTTTGGCATCTGCTGCGATAACATCACCAACCACTTCTTGTACTAACGCAGGTTGAACAACCACATGTAAATCCATAGAGCCCCCAGATACTTCTTTAGCAAATCGATTCAGAAAACGAGCAATAGACAACTGTTATTTTAGTCGCAATTGATTATGCAAATTTATATTTATGTAAATTACATCACTGAGCATAATTGTGCGTTAAAGCATCACTAGCGTCAAAACAGAGTCTGGCTAGCGAAACGCCACATAAGAAAACCTATCGGCTTGTATATTAAGAAAAATATGAAATTAGAGACGTTTAGCAAAGAGATTGACAAGCAGATTACTGCACATCATCTCATTTTTGAGACAGTTACTTAGGTTACGTTTAGGGATTAATTACTTATAGTAATCAACATCAAAGCAATACTGATTTTTACTGGTAATAACCTATGAGCACTGTCTGTAATGCACAATAATGACAGTTCACCGAGCACATTTAGCATAGCAAAAGGAATACTGTCGACAAAGGTAAGCACATTCGCACCTATTTTGGGTATTTTCTTTTTTGTGTTCGCTTTGGCGATAATTAAAAACTTTTACGACACTAATCGGCTGGCAACCCGTTTCGGTGAACAAGCCATTACACAACTGGAACATCACATCAATCAAACGTCGGATGAACTGAACCAGTTAAGTAAAAACATTTCAAAGCACTGCCAAAGAGAAGACATCATTGCTCTGAGGAGCTATGTATTTCGCTCGAAAATGGTCAAAGAAGTGGGCATGTACAACGCTCACGGGACTATTTTTTGCACCAGTAATGAAGGCCATACCACCATTCATTTGTACAAACATATTCTTGACAGGCTTAAACAATCTCCAACGAATACGACCATTTCATTAACCAAATCTCGCAGTAAAGAGCAAACATTTTTTGTCTATTCTTCACAGCCAGATATGAGCGGCCTCAATGCACTGATGCCTCCAGAACAGTTTATGAACCTAGTCGCTCCTAAACTTGCCAAATGGCACTACGGCTATCAGGTCAATGTGTTAAGCCAAAGTATTCGCAGTGATCAGGAAGAGATCGATTCTGCTCATACTAGCTTTCTCTTTAAATCCGAGCATTACCCACTCTCAATTCAGATCTACTTAAATAACGGATCTTATGCTTACCATTTTCTCGATAACTTATGGCTTGCCTTGCTTACAGCAAGTATTATCTCTTTGATTTATCTTGCTTATTACAACTATCACCTCAGCCGAAATACCTTAGAAGTCTCTTTGAGAGAGGCAATATCAAACCATCAGTTGGAACTCTATTTACAACCGATCGTCGACATTACCGAGAATAGAATTGTTGGTAGCGAAGCGCTACTGCGCTGGAATGAACCCTCTCAAGGCTATATTTCACCCACCATTTTTATCCCGTTGTCAGAGCGTATTGGCGTGATTCACCAAATCACCTACCGTGTGTTGAAATTGGTGACAGAATGTGTGGAGCAGCACAAACATGCGTTGCACGATCAATACATCAGCATCAACGTCAGCCGGTTATTGATCATTGATAATTACTTTATGGATTACATGAAACGCTACGCGGCAAAACACCCAGCCATTGTTCCACGACTTCTGTTGGAGATCACCGAGGACAACCATTTCAACGTGGACGAGTTGAAGTTAGCCATGGAAAACTTACAGCGACTGAAACAGCTAGGCTTTAAAATCGCCATTGACGATTTTGGTACCGGCTACTCAGGCTTAAATTTTATCCACCAACATGACTTCCATACTCTCAAAATTGATCAAGTGTTTATTAAAAGCTTGCATCAAAATTCAGCCATTACTTCGGTGTTAGTGTCGATGATTAAACTAGCAAAGCAATTGAACATGCGGCTGATTGCTGAGGGCGTTGAGAACCAAGATCAGGTGAGAGAATTAGAGCTGTTGGGTGTACGTTACATCCAAGGTTTTTATTATTCTGAACCTATGTCTGTGGATGCTTTCTTCCGATTCACCCTGTCCGCCAAGCAGATCGCACACCGCTAATCACGCGATCAATCGAACGGCGGTTTAAATTCAGTTACGACTTAAATTGAGCTTGCAGCGCACGGCTGACGGGTAACTTATCATGACCAATCAAGACGTACATTTTACCCGTGAACTCTTTTTTCACTTTATCTATCTTGGCAACATTCACTGCCGTTGAACGGTGGATTTGCCAAAACTGATTCGGGTCAAGCTGTTGCAGCAACTCTTTCAATGAACTGCGCAGTAAGAACTCCTGCACTCCAGAATCACTCTTTACGTATATGGATAAATATTTGTCTTCGGCTTTAGCGTACAACATATCCGCCACCGAAATCAGGTGAATATCTTCACCTTTTTGAACTTTTAACCAGCTTAAAAACGACGGCGATGCCTGTTGGCTTATATGCTGTATCTGCTGTAAAAGGGTTTGCAAATCAGGTAATTGTCGCTCAGAAGAATGCTCGGCTAATCTTAGCTGCAACTTAGTACAGCACTGCACTAAACGCGCTTCAGAAAGCGGTTTCAATAAATAATCCACCGCATTGGCTTCAAAAGCTTGAATGGCATACTCATCATAGGCGGTGATAAATACAATCAGTGGTGGCTTTGCCAAACCAGCCAATTGCCTAGCGAGCGACATACCATCCATTTCTGGCATTCGAATATCAATAAAGGCCACCTCAGGCTGATGCTGCTCAATCATGGACAATGCCACACGTCCATTTTCGGCTTGCGCGACAATATCGAGCTCTGGCCACACTTCTCCTAATGCACGGTTTAAATGATGCCGCAATAACGGTTCATCATCAGCAATAATAGCGGTCGCAGAGACAGTACTCATGTGGCACTTCCTTGTAGTTGGTCCAACAATAGCCGCTTTATTCTAATCGTTGCCGTCACGCCAGCATCATGATTTTGGGCGATAGTGAGACACGCATCATCAGCGAATAGGCCGCTTAAGCGCTGGCGAATATTATCCAACGCAATACCATGTCCTGCTGAAAGAGCACTCGGCTGTAATCCAATGCCACTGTCACAGACACTGACTTCAAACCACTCGTCATAAATTTCACTTTTGATGGTCACTTTTCCCCCCGCGGCTTTAGGCTCAATACCATGGCTAACAGCATTCTCAACCAAAGGTTGTAACAGCATCGGCGGCAAAGGAATGTCATCCGCTGCGCCAGGCATTGCAATCTCATAATCCAGCCGATCACCTAAACGAATTTTTTGAATACCCAAATACGCATCGACTAAATGTAACTCTTCACGTAGCGTTGTGGTGCGATTGCGGTTACTACGCAGCGACCCACGCAATAAGTCGGTTAGTTTTTCGAGCATCATTTGCGCTTTATAAGGCTCAGAGCCAATCAACACGCTGATATTGGCAAGCGTATTAAATAAGAAATGGGGTTCAATTTGACTTTGTAACTGCTGCAACTGGCTCAAAATCAAGGCTTTCTCTTGTTCAGATTGACGCCGTTTGGAGGCTTCTAGCGCTTTTTCAGCAACCAGCTTTTGTTCATGTGCGTAGAAGTAGAAAAAGCAAACGCCAGTAAAAACGAAACCGAGAAAAATCACTGGTTTCATTGCTGAAAAATGACTAAAGTGCGCGTATTTACTAAGCCATAAATAAGCGTGTAACGTACCGAAAATCATCGACCCCGTGAGCGAAAAAACGTTCACTAAGCGTGCGGACAACTGCGGTGCGAAGCGACTCAATAAGTGAGCAATAGCCACAGCGCTGTAACCGTAGCCAAAGCTTATTGCTAAGTGCAACGTGATGTCACTGGGCCAAATGGCCTGAGTGGTAAAGGCGATCACCACACAAAACAGCGAAGTAAATAACAAGCTTTTGGCAAGATTTCGAATCTCAACTTTCTCGCACATTAGAATTTCCCTTTCATATTTAATAGAATCATATGCTTATCTGGTAAGTTTGCATATGTAGAGTCAGCAGGCCCAGTCATAAAACGTGCGGCCAGTTCGATTTCGATAGAGGCTGTACCCGAATCGTACACTGAGTAATTGAGCCATTGGGTAGCGATCACGCCGCCATCTTGCGGTGCAATCAGCACATCAAGTGTCGGCACTAAGCCTTGCAACCATTCAATACTCTGACTCCACAGCCAATGACGCCAAGCTTGGCTATCTAACGAAGCATGCAACATCACATTATGCTGCACGAGATTCACGTGGTTATAGCCTTGTGCGTAAGACCAACCTAACGCTTGATTATGCTGATAACGAACCGAATCCGCGTTGGTCTGCGCTTGTTGCCACTGCTCTTTTCCCCAACTGCGACTGTCGAACCAATATTCTGCAATGACGCTTTGCCCATCACTTCCCGACCAGTTGAACCCTACCAGTGCCTGATAGCCTTGAGTTCGTGATTCAAGAGCCATGCGCGATTCAATCTCTTGTTGTTGAGAGTAAACTGCTTGAGCCAACGCGCTGGGCTGTTGGTACGCCAAATAATGACGCTGATAGAGCGCTGACGCATGCACTTCCCATGCGTCAGTGAGCACAGTAACAAACGAGCTACCCAGCACGCCGCGTCGAACGTCATCATAGTAAGCAATCGCCTGCCATTCGGCATTGCCCATCAACTGATAACGCCTTACGCCCGCCCCTTGTTGTTCGGTCATTTGTTGTAACTCGCTGCCTTGCTGCTCTGTCCAAGAGGAATCTGTATAAAAAAGCGTCCATTCACCTTGCTGATCATAATAAGAAGCAGAGAGCATTCCGGCCCCCTCTTCTACCTGAATACCGACCGGATTGCGGCGATAAGGCTGAAAGAGATCAAGCGGACGATAACCGTAGCCCACTCCCCAATCCAAGCGCATTTTTCCTAGTGTCAGCTCAAACGGCACATCAGCCAGCACTAGGCTGCCTTGCCAAAACAGTTCTTGTAGAATGAACTCGCTGTCGGCGTGCTGCTGTGCATCGCTACTCCACAAGGCGTTTTGTTTGATAGCCACTAGACCCAACCAGCCATGCCACCTCATTTCTACATCCAATAACGCCTCAATCTGCTGCGTATCGCGCGCTTGATTACTAGGAAAAAAAAGGCTGTCGCGATGCGCCATGGTGGATGCGCTCATTACCCAATCCCAATCAAAACTGGGGGCTTCTGCCCGCGCAGCTAAGCTCAATACGCTAGTGAAAAAAGCGAACGCAACACGCTTCATCTCATAACTCCGATAGACTGTCACGAGTCAGATAGGCGGGGTTGTAATATTTTTCATCTAGCTCCATGGGCTCGATGTGTTGATACTCAACCACCGTTTTTTTGGTCGGTTGAATTTGATCAAGCAGCGTCATACTGGTTACGCGCATTCGTCCCTCTTTTTCACCAGCGCGAAACCAAGCCTGCTTGGCCAGTTTCCCAGAACGTAAATACAAAGAAGCTTTGATTGGGAAATCGTTCTCTTTATCCAACCATAAGATAATTTGCTGGTAGTTCGCCCCTTCTGTGACAGCCAGTAATGACAACTTATGCGTCAGGTAAGGTTGACCATTGGGTGTTTCTATCTGCTCTTCACCCATCAATTGACTTTGGTAATCCTCGCTCCACGTCAGTGTTGAAATATCGCCCACCGAAGCCTCACCAAGCAGTTTTTGCATTGGCGTAATACGAATAGGGCGGCGGCTTTTTGGCATCAACAACCAGTAGTTTTCATCGAGCATCAGCATTTTTTGCCCCGCTTCAACGGAGGATTTGAACACCACTAACGAGTCGCGATTGGCTTTGGTATACACGTGATATTGACGCGTTTTATCGAGCTCACCACGTTCATAAAGCGACACCAAAGAGACGACTTTAGCCGCGCTGTAACCAAGGCGATATTGGTCGGCGTTTTTGGTCATTTGCCCAGCATCCAGCGCCGCCCAGCCAGCGGCCGAGTAGCCACCGCTAAGCGTGATCAGTAATAACATCATCCATTTATACATAAGCCAGTGCCTCCGTGATTGGCTTGTTGACTCCTTTGCGTGCCGACAACCAAGCCGCTGCAATACAAATGCTCAGTACGCCAAACGCACTCAGCAGAACCAATTCCCATGAAAAATAAATATGCAAAGGATACCCTTCCGTGCGTCCCGGTGGCGGTGGCATTTGCACATCGACTACCATCAATAACACGCTTGTTAGGGCATTGAGCGCCGCACCCACCAGCGTACCTAAAATGGCTAGCAGTACGGCTTCGCGTATGAAGCTGGCGACGATTTCATTTGGGTAAGTGCCAAGCGCCGACAGCGTTCCGATTTCCCGGGTTCTCTCCGTGACCGACATGGTTAAGGTGTTAAATAGCGCGACGAAAACCACCAACCCCATCACCAACCCCATGATGCCGAAGATGCGATCGTAAAGATCTTTTACTTTTTGATAAAAAAACGCGCGCTGCTGCCAAGGCGTCACTTGAATCGCTTGGCGAAGGCTTATTAATGACAGTTTGTTTTCAACCCAATGCCGCATGGTTTCTGTCTGTTCGGTACTAAACAAAAACAGCGATAAGGTGCTCACTTTATTCGAAGCTAACAGCTCAGAGGCCGATTGAATGTGCAGATACAATTGGCGTTTATCCAATTCAGGCACACCCGTGGAATAGATGCCGTGCACTTTGAAATCAACCGCGTTGAGCGCGCCATCAGCGGTACTGGTCAGTAACGTAACCCAGTCGCCAATCGACACGTTTAAGTTTTTGGCGAGATCCACCGCCAGCATCACTTCCGGCTCACTCGCATCAAATCGAGGGGAGTCAATGTTGGACAAGGTTTTGCCTTGGCGAACGTCCAAAAATGGCCCTTTCATATCAAACTCTTTATGGTTAACGCCGGAACCGACAAAAATGGTCGATTTGCTACCGTTAGAGACCAACCCGCTAAACTCAATGCGTTGCTGGATGCCTCGTATCCGCTTATCGTCGATTAATCGCTCAACAATCAACGCACTGTCGGCAATCCCATTAGCCAGTGGTGACTCTTCATCTTGCTCAAAAAAGCCCGGTTGGCTGAGCGTTAAATGCCCGGTGTCGCGCGCAGTGGATTCGCGCAGTGCTTGGTAAGTGTAAAGGCCAAATCCTCCGGCGCTGGTCAATGCGAAAACAGCAATGGCAATGATCAATACCGAAAGCAGGCTGCGGCGGCGATTACGCAGTAAGTTCAGCGCCGCCATACGCCATTCCATAGAAATCAGCTTGCCCATTTCATCGCCTCCTGAATCACTTTGCCATCCACAAGCTGCAAGGTTCGGTCGCAGCGGTTGGCCATGCGCGCGTCGTGCGTAGCCACAATAAAAGTGGTACCCATTTCGTGTCCAAGACTTTTCATGATGTCGATCACCACATTGGCGGTATGGCTGTCTAAACTGGCGGTCGGTTCGTCGGCAATCACCATTTCAGGGTTATGGATCAGCGCGCGCGCAATGGCTACGCGCTGTTGCTGACCGCCTGAAAGGTGATCCGGCCGGTGGTGAGCCAGCGTTTCTAACCCCACTTTGGCTAGCATAGTGCGCGTTAAAGTACGCTGATCGCGCAGGCTGTAGCCATTTAGCATCAATGGGTAAGCAATATTTTCCGCCGCTGTCATCACCGGAACTAAGTTGAATTTTTGGAAAACGAAGCCTAATTTTTTGCGCCGCAGCGCCGCCGCCTCTCTTGGCTCGGTTGGGTAAGGGTAACCCGCCAGTTCAATGTCACCCTGGTAATCTTGATCAAGCAGACCCAAGATATTGAGCAAAGTGCTTTTTCCCGAACCTGACGGGCCGCACAGCGCTAGCATTTCACCTTGTTTGACTTCGCCATTCACCGCGCTCAACGCCAGCAGCGGCTGCATGCCTAATTGATAGGTTTTACTGATCTGTTCAAATCGTAGCATTTTGTTGCCCTCCCTCATTCGCTTTTCAATTCATGCGTTTTTTCAGTCAATCCGTTTTCAATCAACGCATTTGTAATCAAAGCCTTGGCTTGGATTATTTGCGGATGCTCCGCTGGCTGGTTGTCAACTTGATTACCTTGCTTCTGATGAGTTTGCATCTGAGCAAGCCATTGCTCTGCTTGAGGAATGTCGTTGGCACGAAGGGCGGCTTGAATGGCGTATCGATAAACCCATGCGGTGGCGGCAAAAGGTTGTGCAGTTAATTCGGGTTCAACAAGAAGGTCGAGATACAAATCATAACCACGCTCAAAATGGTTGAACATATCGGGCAGTGAGGTGTAAGTCGCGGCCGAAACCGCGCGCGTTAAATAGCTATCCGGCAGCCCCATGACGCGCTCTTGTTCAGCAAGCGGCTGCGGGTGATTGCTGAGTAAAGTCAGGCCTTTGTCTATGGTGGCCAAGCCTTCTTCGACGTATCTCATCTTATTCCAAGGCATGAATGCATCACGCGCTTGCAGGGTTTGTGCACTGCCCAGATAAGCTAAGCTGAGCGGTTTGGCCCCTTGCTGTTTAATCAACTGCTCTAGTTGGTGAAGCACAAGCTCCACTTTGTCACTGTCGCCTTCGGCCGCTTGGTTGTACTGCATAATTAAAGCGTCGCTTGGATTAGCTTGAACAGCCGTGATGCTTAGCAGCAACCCGACACTGAGTAGCAGGTTGCGAAGTGAGCGTGAATAAGAAAATGTCGTCATCATGATGGTCCCTTTCATTCGTTGGTGATGAAATTTGCTTGATGACGACAGATTACGCAGCAAATAGGCCAGATGCGCCACTTTGCGATAAAGGGGGATTATGCAGCGTTAATGGCAGGCTGGATGACGTGAATGGGAAGTAGACAAAAAAACCAGCCACTGAGGGCTGGTTGGGAGAGTGAGATTAAAACCTAATCGTAATACTGAAATAATAGCAATACGAAAAGCGTATCGCGGGGCAAAAACATCTGTTTTCAAAAGCATCTGTTCTAAAAAGCACCTGTTCCAAAAAACATCCGCTCTATGGCACGCCATGCCCTTTGGCGGCGACCCAAACCCGATACCACTGCTCGCGGGTCAGCTCTAAATCAAGCGCAGCAATTGCCGCTTTGACGCGGTCAATTTTACCAGAGCCAATAATCGGCAGCGGCTTAGAAGGCAGACGCAGTACCCAAGCGTAAATAACCTGATCAATACTGTCTGCGCCGATTTCTTGGGCGATCGCTTCTAGCTCACTGCGCACGCGTTGGGCTTGTTCAGTCTGGCCGTTAAAAATCTCGCCACCAGCTAAACAAGACCAAGCCATTGGGCGAATGCGCTGCGTTTGCAAATGATCCAAAGTGCCATCGTGCACCACATCGAAATTGAGCGGGTTCATCTCCACTTGGTTGGTCACTAACGGTTTACCTAGGCGAGATTGCAGCAGTTCAAACTGGCGCGGGCTAAAGTTCGACACACCAAAGTGCTTCACTTTGCCCACTTTGCGCAGTTCAGAAAACGCTTCGGCGACTTCATCGGCATCCATCAAGGCATCTGGGCGGTGGATCAGCAGCAGATCGATTTCGCTCACACCGAGTCGTTCCAGTGAATTATTGACCGACTGATAGATATGCGCAGAACTGGTATCGTAGTGGTTTATCTTACGCTGCGGCGTTTTTGCGCCACACAAATTGATGTCGCACTTAGTGACGATTTGGATCTGCTCGCGCAGCGCGGGCTCCAGCGCTAAGGCTTCACCAAACAGTTTCTCGCACTGGTAGTTACCGTAAATATCCGCATGGTCAACCGTGCTAATGCCCAATTCAATGTGCTGTTTTAAAAACGTTAAACGCTGTTGTGGCGTCATGCCCCAATCTGCCAAACGCCAGTAACCTTGTACTAGCTCTGAAAAATCTGGCCCTTGCGGCGCGATTGTTACTTTAGCAACCATTGGTTGTCTCCTTTGACTTAATTGCCGTCATCCTAAGCAGGTTTCGATGACGGCTCAATGAATCTACCGAATAAGTTAAGATTACGCGCCGAAGTTGTGAGATTCACTACACGTTGACAATTTATATCGCTGGAAAATTCATCGCTTCTACGCCCCCAAGCCATGCTTTGTGATCAACGCCAAATTCTTAAGGCTTAGGCACAAGAATGATGTCAACTTCTCTCTCTGCTTTTATTGTTAGCGATGAAGCATCTCGCCCTACAGCGACTGACGATAATGCAAAAACAAATCACCCTAACCCATGAAGGCCAAGGATAGAGCATGAAATTCTCAACGTTAACACTCGCACTTTGCGCTGCCGCGCCTGTTGTGTTTGCCGCGCCCAATCTGACCATTTCGACCACCACGACTAGCCGCGACTTTCCGCTGGATGCGAAAACGCCTTTAGTCATTCCCTTGGCCAAAGAAAGCTACACAATAAAAGTGTCAGGGATTGAGGGCCAGTGCAGCGCGCCAGCTCAGCAGAGCATCAAATTCAACGCGCCCATCGCCCTCAATTGTGGACAAGAAACCGAACTGCCGCTGACGATACGTTTCACTGGCGATTACGCCTTCGCTTATGACGGCGAGCAGCAGACCTTAACCTTTGTCCGCCAAGCCAAAAAATCCACTACTAGCAAATTTAAACGGCCGATACCGAGTGTTTCGTGCGAGCACTACCAAGGCGGCGAAGTGACCTTACAACTGGACAATACGTTCCCCGATGGCACACGACTAAAAGAGACATTTACCGGCCAAATCCTCAGCGTGAAAAATAGCCAAGTCACCTTAATGCCGTCACCAACCAGTGGTGGATTGGTGCTGCTTGCCCCCACAACGGATGCCGCCAGCGAACCCTTTACCTACCGCAATGCCACTATTTACTTTGTGATGGTGGACAGATTCAACAATGGTGACCCAAGTAACGACAATAGCTATGGCCGTAAAAAAGATGGCAAAGAAGAAGTGGGTACTTTCCACGGTGGCGACCTAAAAGGTGTGATTGCCAAACTCGATTACATCAAAAGCTTAGGCACCGACGCGATTTGGCTTTCGCCGATTGTGGAGCAGGTGCACGGTTTTGTCGGCGGTGGTGACAGTGGCTCGTTCCCTTTTTATGCCTATCACGGTTACTGGACGCGTGATTTTACCAAGATCGATCAAAATTTTGGTGATGAGGAGGATCTCAAAACGCTGGTCACTGAAGCGCATAAACGAGGCATAAAAATCTTGCTCGATGCGGTGCTCAACCATTCCGGCTACGCCACCTTGGCTGACCTGCAATTTGATCAGATTGAGGTGGTTAATCCCCAAAATTTACCGCAAAAATGGGTTGATTGGATGCCGAAAGCTGAAGAAAACTGGCACAGCTACAATCAATCCATTGATTATCAAAGCGCCAACTGGTCGCAGTGGTGGGGCAAGGATTGGGTTCGCGCTGGGTTGCCCGGCTACCAGAAACCCGGATCTAGCGATATCACGATGACGCTGGCCGGCTTACCGGATTTCCGCACTGAATCAACACAAGCGGTGACGCCGCCGCAGTGGCTACTTAATAACCCTGGCACTCGCGTGGTAGCGCACGAGCAGTATAGCGTTGCCGATTACTTAATTGAGTGGCAAACCGATTGGGTTAAACGCTTTGGTATTGATGGTTACCGCGTCGACACCGTAAAACATGTGGAAGGCGAGGTATGGCGACGCTTAAAAAGCGAGGCATCACGCAGTTTAGAAGCTTGGCGCGAGCAAAACGGGCAGCAAGGGCAACCCTTTTGGATGATGGGCGAAGTATGGGGCCATTCAGCTTACCGCAGCCCCTATTTTGATGATGGCTTTGATGCACTGATCAACTTTGATATGCAAAAAAGAGTCGATAAAGGCGCAGCCTGCTTAAGCCAAATGGCGATGGTGTACCGCGACTACGCGCAAACGCTAGCGAAATACCCAGATTTTACCCCCGTGAGCTACCTCTCTTCTCACGATACCGAGCTGTTTTTTAGCCGTTTTAACTCCTTTGAAATGCAGCGTAATGCCGCCAATGCATTGCTTCTCGCACCGGGTGCGGTGCAAATTTACTACGGTGATGAAGTCGCACGTCAAGTTGGCCCTTACGCCGATGATTTTCACCAAGGCACGCGTTCTGACATGGTGTGGTCACTGGATGAAGAGCGACAAGCGCTACTGAAGCATTGGCAAACGCTAGGCCAATTTCGTCAATCGCACCCTGCCATTGGCGCAGGTATTCATCATGAGATTGAACAGCAAAATGCCTATCTGTTCTCTAGAACGTTAAATAATGACCGTGTCGTTATTGCTTTTGTTGGCCGTTAAACCCACCACAGAGGTAGTTGCACACACCATAGTGACTGCCTCTGTTTCTTCACCATTTTTTTGGTCAAATAATTTAAACTCACCCACCAAAACATCAATATTATGAACGTGTTGAAGCATAAAAATCAACTTTAGCACAAGCTAAACCAATTACCCTGCCAAATAAGCACAACTCTACTGGTCATACCAAAACCACCAACTTTTCATTTGATTTACAAATACTTACACACTATCATTCGCCGCTAATTGAAATAAAGACATCATTTTCTTTGACATATCAACAACACAAAATTAACATCTCGCATTGCAATGCCATTACGATAACAAGGCCTTAGGAGGTCGAGAATGATCATCAAACCCCGCACGCTACTCGCGCTATCAATATTGACAGCGTTTAATGTTCACTCTGCAGGCTTCCAAGTGGCAGAGCATTCAGCCTCAGGGCTAGGACGTGCTTTCTCTGGTGAAGGAGCGGTGGCCGATAACGCGAGTGTGATTGCACACAACCCCGCAGCCATGACACGGTTTGATACGACGCAGTTTTCTGGTGCACTGTCCATCGTTGACCCAGAGGTTGATGTATATGATGTGAAAAACCAACAGAAAATGAACGATGTTGCACCATTGCAAGTCGTTCCCGCGGCTTACTACGTCAGTCCAATCAATGAAAAATGGGCTTGGGGGATGGGAATATTCACCACTTACGGCGTCGCTACAGACTACCCTAATGATATTTATGCAGGCGATCTTGCAGGCGATACTTCTCTTCTTTCTGTCAATTTAAACCCGAACATTGCCTACCGTGTTAGCGAACAGCTTAGTCTCGCTGCGGGTGTTAACCTCGTCTATGCCGAAGCAAAACTGACACGACATAAAGGTGCTTTAGCCGTATTTACTGGTGGCTCTGCCTCTGACAACCTAGTCGGAATGACTGGAGAAACCGTGGCTTTGGGCTGGAACATCGGCAGCTTATATGAATTCAACCCAAACCACCGTGTCGGTTTTGCTTACCGCTCTGCTGTTGATCTGGATTTTGATGATGGTGAGTTTTCAAGCTATAGCTCAGGTGTTGCAACAAACGCTGTTGTTGAAGGACGTTTAAAAATCACGCTACCTGCGATGTGGGAAATTTCCGCATTTCACCAACTCACGGATAGCATGGCGTTGCATTACGGGTACCAACGTACCGACTGGAGTTCATTCAAAGAGTTAAAGGCAACGTCATCACAATGTACCAACGGAGAGTGTTTTTATAAGTCTGAAAAGTATGAAGACAGTGGCCGTTGGTCATTGGGTTCAACTTATCAATTAAACTCGACTTGGACACTACGCGTCGGTTTTGCTTTTGATGAACAAGCTGGCGAAGCCACATTGAGTATTCCAGATAGCGACCGTTATTGGTATTCAGCGGGCGTGAGCTACGTGATCAGCGACTCGCTATCCATTGATGCGGGTTTTGCACTGGTGAAAAGTAAAAGCGGCACGTTTACCGAAACCAACAAACTCAATGAAACATTGACGTTTGAATCACAAGGGACTGCTTACCTTAGCGCTATTCAACTTAACTACACATTCAACTAAACTCAGGGATAAGTCATGCTTAAAACAACATTCAAAATATCGCTGCTCTGCTCTGCGTTATGGTTAATCGGTTGTGGTGATGAAACGAACAGTTCGGGAGCAAGCACAACACCCACTTACGAAGCCTACATTCAAGACGCGTTAAAACGCGACACCAGCATAAAATTCACGCTCAGCGGCGCAAACGCAAACGTACCACTACCCTCTTTTGCACTCATGAATGCCAAAGACGGCACGTTAGAAATTCCAACCAAGGGTGATGACGCCTTAACCAATCCAGTCGCCGCTATGGGTACCATGGATGGTTGGTCAACATCAATGCCACTGTTTTTAGACTTTGAAGGCGTAGGATTGGCTGACGGTCTTATCTCTAACGGTATTTATTTAATTGAACTGACCGACAGTATGATTGGCAGCCCAACGGTTAAAAACGTGCTGACATTGAACACCGACTTTGCTGCCATCGCCAGTGCCAGCAGCGATAAAATTGCGATCGTGCCAAACAAAGCGCTCAACCCTGCCAGTGAATATATTTTAGCCGTGACAGATGAGATTACGGATGTAAATGGCAATATTGCAGGCACATCCAGCAGCTACGCCGCATTGAAGTCCAAAGTGAAAATCTATACCGATGATAAGCTAGGGGCACTACAAAAAGTGACCCAAGGCGTAGAAAGCATTTTCGCTTTGGCAGGGGTGGATCAAACCAAGATTATTTATTCAACGTGGTTTAGTACTCAATCTGTTGGTCAGACACTTTACAGTGTGAAAGGCGCTACCGCAGCAGGCCTTGCAACGACAGATATTGGTAATATTTGGAAGCAAGGTGCAAACCCAAATAACCTTAATTTGAGCGCCGCTTATACCATGAGCTTTGGTGCTACAACCGATTTTGTAACCGCACTTAATAACGATGCAAATTTTCAAACTTACATTGGCGCAGAAAAAACAACCGCTAAAGCGTTTATTGAAAATGAATACACAACCAGCAGTTATCACGTTAATGTCACGACTGGAACGGTTAAGCTCCCTTATTATTTAGAGAAAGGAAGCAACTGGAACTCACAGCCGTTTGAATCAGCAATGCCAAGTTTAGCCTTGATTAAAAATGCTTTGGCAGATGACAATGAAAAAGCCACCATCGCCAATCAGCTCATTGCTAACAATATCGACGTGACTCAACTAGCAACCAGCCCAAGTGAACAGCTTAAACTGGTGGGCTTGACCCTCACAAAGTCTGATGGCAGCCCACTCGATCCTCAGCGCATCATTACACGCTATAGCCCTGTACCTAAGGTGAAATCCTTAGAAGATGTTGATTTTTTACTGTTTACTCCTAACGCGGGAACAAACTGGCCGATCGTGATTTACCAACACGGTATAACTTCTGTTAAAGAAGATGCGTACTTCACAGCAGCACATTTAGCCAATGCTGGTATCGCCGTGATTGCCATTGATCAACCGCTGCATGGTGCTCGCAGTTTAGATGCACAGCGCTCAGCTAATGCCGATATTCTAGCGTACCTCAATTTGAACAACTTGGCCGTCGCTCGTGACAACACGCGTCAGAGTATCTTAGATATCATGGGGCTGCGTGCGGCCATTACTTACTCACAAAGTGCAGGGTTGTTTGTTGGTTCTCAATTAGCAACCGCAGCCAATACCGCGATGACACCACCAAAATTCCTAGGCCACTCATTGGGAGGAATCGTCGGCTTAAGCGCTGTCGCGAACGCGAACCGCACTATCGGTGATGCTAGTGGTGATGCGCTGTATAAATTCTCTGGAATGGCCATTGCAAACTCAGGTGGTCAAATCGGTAACTTGTTAATGGGTTCAGCAAACTATGGCCCACTCATTAAACATAATCTCGCCTTAAGTGCGAGCCCCAAATACAAAGCATTCGCCGACCAATACTGTCCAGGGTTAACAGAGAAAGTTTGCTACACCACGTTTGAAAACACAGCCTCTGCCTCAGACAAAGCGGCACTGCAAAGTCAGTTGGATCAATTTACCTACGCGACTCAAACCTTGCTCGATACTATGGATCCATACACAAACGCAAGTTACCTAATCAGTGGTGGAACCGCGACAATCCCTACTTATTTATTGCAAGTGGCGGGAGACGAGAGTGTACCTAACAATGTCACAAATACACGTGCAGGTACCGAACCCCTGGCAACACTATTGGGATTAGCCAACGCAGTACCCTCTGATGTAATCACTGACACCTCTAAGGTCTTCGTGAAAATGGACAGTGGTACACACACAACCTTTCTCGCACCACAAGACGCGGCCGATGGTGTGCTTCGCGCTGGAGCGCTATCACAGCTGGCTATTTTCTTGAACTAACCGAGTAAACAGCCTGTTTACTTATTCAAACAGCTTCCTTATTTGGAAGCTGTTTGAATTCTCCATCTGCCCTATCTCAACAACTATGGATCAAATCTTAGGTGCTGTTGAAGTGAAACAAAACACCGATCAGTCATGTCAACATGACTGATCGTTTCCCTGACAGCGTAAGTGGCGTCATTTCATAACAATTATTCTTCAGCCACCAGCAAAACACCAAATTCAAAATTCGGTGCGTAGTGGTAAATTTCGCCATTGACGGAATCAAAAGACCACACCTGACCACTCGCTAGATGGGGTGATTGGCTCCATAAATACGACAAGATATTGCCTGTTTCATACTTAAAGCCTTGGGCAAATGCTCTGCTATTCATCGCTGGGCCAAAACACGCCATTTCAGTCAATGACACTAACTCTTTAATATTCGGCAATCGCCATTCGGCTTGGCTGGCAAATTGGTGCAATGCGTGTCGGCTTTGAGGATGGTTGATAGCCGCCACTTCTTGCAAAGCACTTTGCCAACGAAACCCGGTCGCTTCGCCATCACACTGCTCCGTAGCGGCGTTCCATGTTTTACCAACTTGGCAACGCATCCACGTTAAGCCAGTGAGCTTATCTTTGATCGTCCCCTGCTCGCTGTAGACATAGCGCGTGTTGGGTGCGCTTTTCGTCATATCAGGAGAACACTCTTGGGCGACGCCGACAGCAGAAAAGATCAAGCAAGAAGCCGCGATTAAATGAGATTTCATTGGTTGTTCTCCTTGGTTGCAACAACTCGAATCGGCGAGACATAAGACGGGTCATTGTCCGCCGCCGTACTGCTGGAGTAGAGTTCAATTGGGCTACGTTCCCCTTTGGTTGCACCAGACAGCGCCGTGTAAAGATATTGCATCGAACCATCGCTTTGAAATTGAGAGGTATTGAGATAAGCAATGCCAGAAGTCCACGTATGCCCATCAAAAAATTCGGTGTTCTGCGGCTGATGCGGGAAATAGTCCCGGTTGAAACCAACCGCATCGTCACCCAATTCGCCTAAATCGAGCATCATGTATTGCTCGCTGTTGGTCGGTAAACGCCACGTTTGTAACCCACACAATTTATCTTGATTGATACGATTGATGTAATCTTGCGTAGTGCAAATAGTATCACCTGCCACCTGACAGGAAGCAGCCGTCACATCTTTTGCAAAAGGGATAAACTTGTCGGCAATTTCTAATGCAAACAACCGTTCTTTATAGTTCAAAGACGCGGCATCTTCTGACTTCACTTCCCAAATAAGTCCACTGTAAACATCTTTAACGCATGACCAATCGCTCGCTTCTGCCTCAAGTTCATTGCCAGCCGCATCTAATTTGATGAACGCAAAGCTCTTACCCGTCACGCCATTTTTGGCGGTAATATCTAGGCCATATTCAGCATCTTGACCGGGATAATCAGCATCAGCCCGCGCTTGTGCACCTTGATCGGAATAGAACTGAATAATGCCCGTGTCTTGCAGAGGTCGCTCTTCCGATACTTGCGCCATCAATGTATTAGCATATTCGGTCATCTTTTCGCCAGAAACGATCTCAGAGGCAATCAGTGGTGTATTTTTTGCCATGGTTTGCCCAAGCGTTGCCAGCAAATCAATTCGTTCACTTGCTTTCGCTTTTTGGAGCAACACGACAGCATTGGCATCCAATATTGCCAATGCTGTGTGGCTAAAGTTTTGTGAAATATCACCATTCACTTCAACGCCTAATTGCAAAAGCTGCTCGGCAAGCAAGCGATTCGCTTCTTTCTCCGTATTTCCATCCAGCATAATGCCGGCAAAAATAGAACTCACACCGTTGAGGATATTGCCACTGCTTTTGCCCAGCGCCGGCGCAATCAGGATCGATGATTGGCTGGTTTGGCGACTTCTCGTCATGACACTAATGCCAGTAGAAACGTCAGCCACAATAGGAAAACGGTAGATTTGAGTGCTGTCACTCGTGAGGGTGTAGCGCCCTTGGCTATCGGCTTGCGTGCTGATTTCGCCCACATCACAGGCAAAGTTTTGGTTAGAATCAATGCAGACAGTGGCATCAAGTGCGACGTTTTGCGCTTGAATTTGCCCGCTAATTTTATGGCTGGGTAAAGATGTATTGGCTACATCTCCACTTCCACCGCCACCACAACCAGCCAGTAAAAGTGCCAGCGAAAGTGTTGAAAGTCTTAAGTGCATAGTTATGTGTTCTTCAGTTTAAGTGAAAAAATAGCCAACAAATTACGTCGTCTTATGGCGAATGCCGCGAGAGGAAGTAATAAGAGCAGTGAAGTCGAACCGCCACCTGTTTCAGGTGAAAGTGCGTTGGTCACAGGTTGAGGGCATTGATAGCCCGCTAGGCGACCTACCCCCCATTCAATCAAGGTGCCGGAATTTCCCGGGTTGTAGTCAACTACTTCCAAACGCCAGTAGCCGCTTAAGGCTTCGCCTTGTAAAGAGCCCAATATGGCATCATGTGCCAGCACCCAATAGTCATCAAAACCATTGATGGCCGATGGTGCTTGGTTGAGTAATTCGACGCGTGTCCCTGCGGGTGAAATTAAGGTAACGCGCAGCTCTTGTAGCTCTGGGTGCGATAACTGCAGGCGAACCACAAAATCTTCATCAATCAATGCGTTGCCAACATCGATCGTCAAGCCATAGCTCTTAAATCCGGACGTAACCGTGTCTGTACTGTCAATACTGGCGTCTTTCAATACTGAATGTATCGCTACTGGCGGCGTTGCAAGCTGTGGCTTACCCACGATAAACGATAAAGTTTGCTTGTCAGATTGCATCGCAAGGTACGGTTGATATTGATAACTCGATTCAAGTTGTAGAGTCTGTTTGACTCCGCAGGTGTAGGTGGTTGGCAGCGCGATGCTCCATTGCTGCTGCTGGAATTTTTCGCTAGCGAAAGTAACGGTTTCACCTTGCAAAGTGGCTACCGTTTGTAAACTTGCTTGGCGATCCGTGGCCTGAATGTGCACGTTCAGCGGATCCGTTGGCATCACAAATCGACGTTCCAACAGGAATTTGAAGGGTTCTTGGACTAAGTTATGTTGCTTAAATTGCTGTAATAGCATCGCATCATAAGCGCGATGCGGGTACAGCTGTTTGGCGGTATACAGCATGCTTTCACTCAAATCATGCATTTTTAGACCACGACCTAAGCCGTACATTGATTCAAGAACAATACGGTCAAATTCAGAAAACGCTTCTTGACCGTACTCATTCACGGCCTGTTTCAGCGCTTGAAATAAAGGGGTAGACCACAATTCATCACCCAACTCACCTGCAACACTTTCATGCGCTCGATACTCTGCGGATGCAAAATATTTTGCCCGCTGATTCCACAAACTGCGTGTCGAAATACGAGAACCAAAATAGCCATCCCAATTAAACACGGTGTCAATTTCGAACGCTTTTCCTTGTGTATACTGGCGGCGAAAACTGTGCGAACCCGCCCAATAGTCACCAAAGCCTTCACCAATCGCGCCCGAATGTCCATAAGCCCAATCGGGAACGATTTGATAATGAATTCCATGCCCAAGTTCATGGGTAACCACGTCGGCATCTAATGCATCGGGCGAGCCCCCAACACCAAACAACACCGCTTTCGGGCCAACATAATAAGAAGAGTTGTTGCTAGATAAACCTCTCGCATCAAACCTCACGGGCTCACTAAACAGGGAAAAACCGAGCTGTTTGGTATAATCAATCGATTGATCAAGATGGTAAAAAGCCATCAGCTGTACAAAGCGATCATCAAGCATCTCCATGGAGAGAATTTCAGCATCTGAGTTCCATTGCGCCACGTCTTCAGCGCTAAGTAAGCCAACACCGCTATCAACCCACTGCTTGGCATCATCTTGTTGCTGTATGGCGGTGGCATCAACTTGTCGTACTCGTTCATTGGCTAAGTAATATTTACCTGCACTTTGCAACATCTCGACATTCACACTTTGGTAGTGCGGCTGGTTTGGGTAATCAGCAAGGTCATTCCACGCCGAATCTGGCGCAGGCAATTGATCCATGGTTCTTAAATCGGGGTCAAAAAGTTGCACATTGATGCTCTGCACATCTCCCGATGAGAGCGAAGGCGGTCCATTCGCCACCAATCGGCGGGGCGATTCGAGCTCTGCCGCTACTAATGCAACGCCATCTCGCTCGACCGTATTGTGCAAACTTTTGAACACACGCGTCACTACGCCGGACTGATCAGTCGAGAGCACTAACGCTTTTTGCGGTTGGTATTGGCCGTTCTGCCATACATCAAAGTTGTAATGATTTCCCAGTAAACTCTCGGTTTGATAACGAAACTTCAGTGTCCCAACATCAGGATAAAGCGAGCTCAAATACAGCTCAGCCGACTCTTTCGTTGCAATGGTCGTTTTCGCCAGTGGATAGTCCCACTCCCCCGCAAGGGCGGAATGGCTCAAGCATAGCAAGGTGCTCAGAACGATAATTTTTTTCATCTCTAGCTCCTAAAACACGTATTTAGCCGTAGCGGTAAAGTAACGCCCGGGCTCAGTGGAATAGAGAGTTTGACTTTGACTTACACCTGCGACGTCTTGGTAACGAACGTATTCACGGTCGAATAGGTTCATGATGTTGAGACTCACATCAAGGTCACGCATCACTTGATAACTCACGCCAAGATCGACCGTAGACCATGCCGACGTTTGCGCGCATTGCGCTTTACGGCCTATATCATCAGAGCATGCTGGTGCTCGGTCCATCGAACTCGCCCAGTTCCAACGTGCGTAGGCATCCCAATCTTGCTGCTGGTAATTTAGTTGTCCATTTCCTTCCCACGGCGTGATGGTACGAACGTATTCATCTTGATCATCTTTGCCATCCACATAACCCGCTTTGAACGTGGTTGACCATTGTTGATTCAGTTGATGAGCGAAGGTGAACTCCACGCCATACGTTTCGACGCCATTAATATTTTGGTACTGCTTGATCCAAGCGCCTCTATCGCTATCAAATCCCACGTCTTTAGTGTTCATGAAATTGTCAAAGAGAGAGTAAAAAACCGCGACATAAGCTTGAGATTGGCCATTATCGTATTTTGAACCCAACTCAAAACTATCACTGGTTTCAGCCTGTAAATTCATGTTCGGCGCGATAAAAAACGGCGTCAGTGGAACAAAGCTGTGGTCTGCCGCACCGTAGGCTTTGTCATAGGTCGGAGCGCGGTAGCCGTGGTTGTAACTGAGGTAACTGTTGAATGATGGCGTCCACTGGTAAGCTACGGATGCGCTCGGTGACCATTCACTGGTTTGAATTTCACTAACAGCAAAACCAGCAATAGGTTGCTCTGACTGAGGAGTAAGGTTATTCAAATCAAAACGTAAACCAGCGCTAAATGTCCACTGGTTAAGGCTGAATCTATCTTGCAAATAGACGCCCAAACCATAGGCCTTCGCCGGTGCAAACGGAATAATATTTTCGTAGGTTTCCCCATTGGAATCCTTGGTATCCACGTGACGAGGGCGTTCATAACGATTGGTATTAAGCACTGCACCGTAAATAAATTGGTGTTCGATGTTGTGGACTCGTGCTGCTTTTTCTAAATCAACCGATAGCCCTATCAACTGATCAGAAAAACTTTCATCGCGTCTCTCACGACGAAATTCAAGGGTGTCGAAAAAGGCATGTTCTTTGGTCAATAAGCGATTGGTTTGAGTATCACTTTGACTATCACGCCAGTAAAGCTTGGCGTCCACATGGTCTGCCCAGAAAGAAAGGGTATCTAATTGCACCCCCAATGATGCCGATAAGGTTTGGTGCTGTTCCTGTTCAAAAAATTCTTTGCTTTCCCATTTGTCATCGCGTTGAATGGAAGCAATGCCTTCTTTGCGGATGTTTTCATCTTTATAGGCGTTAAATTTTGCACTGAGTAACAGCGAATCATTGACCATGTGATCGTGAACTAACGATGCACTGAATCCTTCAATATCTCGGTTATAGAGATCTTGGTTAAAGTTGCGTGTCTCTTCACCTTGCCAATATGAAATGGTCACCAAGCTTTCACCATTTCCATTGCGCACCGCTAGCGTGCTACTGCTCTTATATTGATTGCTGATCCCTGTGTAGGAGCCAGAGGCATCAATATAGAAATCACGTCCTTGCAAATAATCCGCCGGCGATTTTGTGGTGACAACCACAACGCCGCCGATCGCGCCCGAACCATGAATGGTAGACCCTGCCCCTTTCACAACCTCAATGCTTTTTATGTTGTCTAAGGCGAAAGTATTGCGGCCTACCTTATCGTTAATGTCATTGGCACCATAGCCGTCCGATGCGGCGACGCCATCTTGAATGATCGCAATGCGGTTGCCCGTCATCCCTCGAATCGTGATGTTTTGTGGCCGACCAGCGCCACCCGTAACACTGATTCCGGGTTCATGACTCAATACATCATACAGTTCTGTCGCGCCTTGTTTTTCAATGGTTTCACCGTCAATCGCTGATATTGAGCCGGCGACTTTTGACAGCGGCTGTTCTACTTTATTGGCACTCACCACCACTTCTTCAAGCTTGGTTAGGCTGAATTCGGCATGCACTGACCCTACCGCAAGCACGCTAAGCACCGCTGCGGTGATTGGAGAAAGCTTCATTTACTGCTCCGCTTTTTTGTTTTTATCTATGGTAAGAAGAAAGGCGTATTCCACGGCCTGTTGCTGTAGTGCCTTACGTGAATCGCTACTGTGCCCGCTATTGAAGTCCGTCCATAACAAGTAAGGCCCGCTACCCGTACTCATCATCGACATTTTTTCTATGTATTTCGCGCCTTCCCAATAAGGGACACGGTTATCAAACCACCCGACACGGACGAGGGTTGGCGGATAAGGTTTGGCTTGAATATTGAGTAGTGGGTCATAAGCTTCAATTGCTGAGCGTTGCAATGGCTGGCTAGGATCTCCCCACTCTTCTCGCTGCTGCACCGAGAGTGAAGAGGAGTCTTCTGCGGACATGCTTCTAAGCACATCCACAAAAGGCACTTGCAGCACCACTCCAGCAAAAAGTGCTGGGTTTTGATTAACCGCGGCCGCAACTAAGGTTCCACCAGCGCTGCCGCCAATCGCATAAATAGCGCGTTGGCCGTTATTAAAATGCTGCAATGAAGAGGCGACGTTCAGGAAATCTGAGATGCCTATTTTTTTCAGAATGCCAGACCCAGCGCGGTGCCATAATTCACCGTGATAGCCACCACCGCGCACATGAGCAATCGCATAAATTACGCCTTGATCCAATAAACTGATCACTTGTGGCATAAAGTACGGACGCATCGTGACGCCATACGCGCCGTAGCCATAAAGAAAGACGCTGGACTGTGCGCTCAAGGTGTCTTTTCGGTACGCCAAAGTGACAGGAATAGCCACGCCATCAACATCCACCACAATCTGTTGTGACTCATACTGTTCCGGTAAATAAGCAGGATAGTGGTCTTGACCCAGTCGCTTCCATTGTAAGCTTGCCACATCAAACTCACGCCAAACTCCTGCAGAAACCATCGACATTGAACGCACCCGCAGTTTATTGCTTTGCCAATCACCGTTACGAGAGACCCAAGCGACCTCACTTTCTGTTGCCAAAGGCTGTGATGCTCTCAACTTTCCATGCTGATCCATAATGGCCAGTTGAGAATGCTGTGCTTGGTTGGTTTTAACCACAACGCCAGCTTGATATAAATAAAAATTATCCAGCGTGGAATGATCATCTGGCGCATAAAAAAGCTGCCAAGGGTTTTCATTCATGCTCAGTAATCGACGGTAGAGTGCAAACTTGCCGTTGAGGTTACTATTGATGTAGAGCCAACCATTAGCAACGTCTGCGTAGTATTCAATACCCGGCTGTACGGCACGAAGCGGAAGACTTAAGTGAGAGCTGTTAGTCTCTAAAATACGTTGTTCACTGCTGTTTTCGTTGTTGACTTGCACGAGGGCAAAATGCGGATCCGCCGCCAAATAGAGAGACACGATCCACTGCGGATCAGCCCATTCCCATAGGGTTTTTGTCTGCTTGCTCAGCACATCATAGCGCTGTAATAAGCGAGAAAAACGGCTTTCTTCTGCCACCAAAAAATAGAGGTATTGGCCATTTTCAGACCAAATAGCTTGGGTCGTTGCAGATTGGCTAAGCACGATTTCCAGCTTCGATACACGATCCAGCAGCGTCAGCGTGTAGTGCTCTTCGCCAGTCAAATCTTCGCTTAATGCAATAAAGCGGTCCCCTTTTGCCACCGCCCAATTGGCTAACTGGTAATAATCTGATTGCTGCTGTCTTACACTGATATTGACCAATCGCTCAATTGGGCTGTCTTCTGCGGTCTTTTTAACAACAAAACGTTCACCCTTAATCACTTGATCATGATAGTAATTTTGGTACTGGATGAGCCAAGGTGTCGGTGCTTTTACGCTCTTACTCTCTGACCATGTTTTGACTAGTGCATTAGAAAGTGGTGTGGCTTGATTGAGCCACTGTTGTGTTTTTTTATTGTGATCTTCAAGGTGTGCTCGAACCTTAGGCTGTCTACGCGAGCCATCTTCCAGCCACTGCAGTGACTCACCATAAGATGAATGAAAACAAGACAAACCAACAACAAAAGCAATGATATTGAGTAATTTCATTATGATCAGTGAAAACATAGCCAATTATTATAATGAGGCGCAGCTTGCCACTAAACGATAATGAGATCAATTATCATTTTTGTATAAAATGGAGAAATTATGGGATTTATAAGGGTGAACGTTTGCGTGTATATAAAAACACCGCCAATTTGGCGGTGTTTTTATAATTAGTATGAGGTTGTCTCAGCAAATACTGGCATTGAGTCCACCAGCAGATTCGATTGACCGAAAGATCACGCTGACAAGACGCTCGCTGTTACTCATCCTCAACTTTAGGTGCAACTCTCTTTTTCGGCACAAATACCGCATCACCCACTGCCACATTCTGATAAAAGGTTTTATCGCGTTTAACGGGCTTCTTATTGGCGGTGTGCGCCTTGGGCTTAGTACTTTTAGTCTTAGCGGCTGCGTTTTTCTTAAAGGCCGGAACGCGTGGTTTTAGTCCGGTAAATTTACCTTTCAGATCATCAAATTGAGAGAACTCGATATCTTGCTGCAAAAAGGCTTCCACGCGCTTGAAGCTGTCCCAATCTTTTGGGCCAACCAGCGAGATTGCATCACCTTTATTACCCGCACGGCCTGTACGACCAACACGGTGCACATACTCTTCCGTATGTTTGGGCATATCAAAGTTAATCACGTGCGTCACGTTTGCAATATCAAGGCCGCGTGAAGCCACATCCGTCGTGACCAAAATTTTAAATACAGCGCGCTCAAACTGGCTCATGATGGTGTTGCGTTGGTTTTGATTTAAATTACCACTCAACGCAACGGCTTTCAGTTTCTGCTCGTTGAGTTTAAGCGTTAAACGCTCAGTATCAGAACGGGTCGCGGTAAAAATGATCACTTGTCGATATTCGGCTTCTTGCAGCACGCGTTCGAGTAAGGCTTCTTTGTGATCGAGATGATCACAGAGGTAGAATTTTTGGGTGATGTCTTTATGCTCTTCGTTGACAACACCAATCGAAATGCGTTTTGGATCTTTAAGCAACTCGGTACCAAAGTCATTCACTTGGCCGTGATCAAGCGTTGCGGAAAACATCAGTGTTTGGCGACGACGGTGGTTCGCTGCATGATGAATACGGCGTAGTTCCGGAGCAAAACCTAGGTCCAGCATGCGGTCAGCTTCATCAAGGATCAGCGTATCTAAACCATCAAGACGCAACGAACGGTGCTCTAAGTGATCCGCTAAACGACCGGGAGTCGCCACAATAAAACGGGGGAAACGGCGCAGTGCTTTTACTTGGTCGTTAAAGTTTTCACCGCCCACAATCAGCGTTGCTTCGTAGCTCAACCCACTGAGCATAGTACGCAGCTCACCGTACACTTGTTTGGCCAACTCACGTGTCGGAGCAAGAATCAGAGCTCTAGGATCTTTTGCTGATAACGCTTTAGTTTTTAGAGACTTATGCAGCATTGGCAAAACAAACGCTAATGTTTTACCCGAACCAGTCTTAGAGGATGCCAACAAATCTTTACCTGCAATCGCCACGGGAACCGCTTGTTGTTGGATCTCTGTCGCTTGTTTGAAGTCATAGTGTTTGAGGGTCTTCAATAAGCGATTGTCTAAGCCTAAATCTTTAAACTGCAAAGGATTCTCCAAAAATTTGTAAAGTTGCCACAATAAATAGGGCAAGAGGTCAAAATGAAAACGCAATATGATAGCCCGAAAGGCGCTTAGATAGATAGAGATCACATAAAAATAATCAGCACGCACACTTTTTCAAGGCATAAGAAGATAGAAAATACGTCTCTTAACGATGAAACATAGCGGAGTAAATGAGCATAAATTGAAATTCTTGGATTATTTTGACGTTCGGCTACTGGGTGAACGCTAGAATAGTGTCTACAATTGAGTTCGTCACTATATGATGATTTCCAAACAAGTGTATACCCAAACAACTTGACGTTGCAGGTAAACAGCACCGCTGTAGCTTCAAGTAGGAAAAGTATAATAGGGCGTCATTGATAATAATCTTACAAACAAGGAGTTCAATAATGAATAAGATGTTAATTGCAGCTGCAGCCTCTTCTGTACTTCTACTTGCTGGTTGCGCATCAGGCCCTGATGACGCAGCAATGACGAAAATGGATCAGCTAAGCAACCAAGTTAGCCAACTCAGTGATCAAATTTCTGCACTTAAGAGCGAGCAATCGACACTTTCGTCTAAAGTAAGCCAAGCGGCTGATGCCGCTGCCGCTGCGCAAGAAGAAGCGGCTCGTGCAAACGAGCGTATCGATAATATTGCTCAGTCATACACGAAATAATTTCGTTATATTCCATAGCTGAAATTGCTTAAAAGGCTTGTTAATTCAAGCCTTTTTTATTGCTGCTATTACACTGTTCACCATTAATGAACTCATCAACTTCTTTAATTACTCCAATGAGGTTGAAAAATCTGCAGCCACAACTTCGACAGGCACACCATTTTGCGCCAAGATCACCGCTCTCGCTTTCGCATCTGATTTGTTAAATTCATCCAACCACCAGCGAAGTTCTTGCGGTACCTGCAACTCTTTTTTACTACCGTTACTGCGCGTTAAAGGTTCATGAGCTTCAAGAAATACGCTTCGGTCTGGCTCTAAGGCTAATTTTATCGGCTCATCAATTACTTTCACTTTCTCGCCACGCTGAACCTGCTTAAACAGCCATTCAATATCCTTGGGATCCATACGAATACAACCTGAGCTGACTCTCATACCAATACCAAAATCTTTGTTGGTACCGTGGATCAAATAATCACCCGCACCATAAGCGAGACGAAGCGCGTATTCACCAAGCGGGTTATCTGGCCCAGCAGGCACCACCGCAGGCAGTTCAATACCTTTCGCTTTATATTCAGTGCGGATAGATTGAGGAGGTGTCCAAGTTGGGTTCGGTCGTTTTTGACTGATAGTGGTTTCCATTTCGGGCGTATCACGACCAATACGGCCAATACCGACGGGGAAAATATGCACTTTGCGTTTTTCAGGCTCAAAGTAATAGAGCCGCAGTTCCGCTAAGTTGATGACGATGCCTTCGTAAGCCACGCGCGGTAAAATAATTTGTGACGGAATGGTTAGCACAAACTCTTGCTGCGGCAAAAATGGGTCAATTCCTTTGTTAGCCGCCATCAAAGATAAAAACCCAACATCGTACTGTTTTGCAATTTGCGCTAAGGTTTCGCCCTGCTCAATCACGTGATATTGAGTTCGGCCAACCATGCTACTGCCTTCGGCAGGAAAATCATAAGTCGCGGCAAACGCGTTCACACTGAGCGCACCCCAGCAACAACACAAAGAGAGTAGCTTGCGTAGCATGGTGATCAAGTATCCTTGGCGTCTTTATAGAGCTGTAAGGTTATCTCTCTTTCTACTTTATGATCAACCATTGGCGCGGGATATGACAAGGAATTGACGGCAGGGAATTTCCAAGGCGTGTGGATGTACTTATCTGGCAACGAAGCCAATTCAGGTACCCACTGACGAATAAAATCCCCTTTCGGATCAAAACGTTCCCCTTGGCTGGTAGGGTTAAAAATTCGAAAATAAGGTTGCCCATCACACCCTGTTGAAGCACACCACTGCCAACCGCCATTGTTGGATGCATAATCGCCATCCACTAATGTTTGCATAAAATATTGTTCACCAAGTCGCCAATCGATATGCAGATCTTTGGTTAGAAAACTGGCCACAACCATCCTTAATCGGTTATGCATCCACCCCGTTTTATTGAGTTGGCACATCGCCGCATCGACAATAGGGAACCCGGTTTGACCCTGCTTCCAACGTTCAAAGGCCGTTGAGTTCTCCCACCAAGAGACATGTTTCCCCCAAGGTGCAAAATCTTTTCCTTTACAGAGATCAGGACGAAACCCGATCAGATGCTGATAGAATTCACGCCAAATAATTTCGCTCAGCCAAGTTTGCGCCCCTTCAGACAACCCAATATGTTGCGATTCAGCGTATAGACGCGCCATACATTGACGCGCAGAAAGCGCCCCTATTGCGAGATAAGGTGACAGTGCGCTGGTCGAATCCAACGCGGGAAAATCACGCTGCTGGTGGTAATTCTGTACCTTATCACGGCAAAACTGGCGTAATTTAGCGCGAATTGCATCGAACTCGACCACCCAATGATCACTGCTGATGCGTGGATAGCTGAACGAGCGGTGTTCGCTCCACAGCAACGGCTCAAGATCCTTTATGCGTTTATAATGTGCAGAAATAGGCGTTGGTAAAATTTGAGGAATAGCCGCTTGTGATAACCACGCTCGTTTAAAAGGCGTAAAGACTTTGAAATAATCACCTTGCTTATTTTTGACCGAACCGGGGGCAATAATGCACTTATCGTCGTATGCTCGCCACTCGATCTGGCGCTCTAGGCAAAACTGGCTCGCCATCTCATCACGCTGCAACTCATTGATTTCATACTCGCGATTAACCAACACTGCGCTGGCATTAAGCCGCTTAGCCATAGTGGCAATCTGCTGCGCAGCATCAGCGTAATCATCAACTTCCTCATACAGCAGAGCAATATTGAGTGCTTGCAGTTCACGTTGCAGCTCAAATAAACGCCGATAAATAAGATCCGCCTGCATCGGAGCAAGATGGTGTTTTTGCCACTGTGCTGGCGTTGCAATGAATACGGCAACAACAGGTTCTTCGCCATCAATGGCGGCATGTAATGCCGTATTATCAACGGATCGTAAATCTCGGCGCAGCCAGAGTAATTTCACTGTACATCCTTATTGATTAATCTAACGAATGGTGCAGACGAGTAACCACATCTGACAACGAAAGCTTATCTCCCAGTGAGATACGCAATTTCCGTAACGCTTGAACTTGCTGCTCCGTAAAAGAGCGATTAGCAAACAGCGCAACCTGTTGGTAGTTTGCTAAAGCATCATGATCAACAAGAGCGGTAAGATCTTCGACACCATCTAAAATAGTGAGGTTATAACCAGCTTCCACCTTTCCCACGAACCATAGCCAAGCCAGTATGCTCGATGTCGGATCAAGATTAACGCAAAGACATTTCCCCTTGGTCGCCGCTTTGTTTTCCGCTTCAATGATCGAGCTCAACTTGCTTATCATCAGTGCCTGAAAAAGCCCTTTTTGCAAACTGCGCAGCGGTCCTTTAACCCGCTCTAACGTGTCGATGACAGGAAAGACAAACTGCTGCTCAACAATCTCTAACGGATACTCTTTCAATACCGTAGCAATGGTTGATTCCGCTTTGCCTTTATTGAGATCCACTAAAGCTTGCAGCAATTGTTCTTGCTCTAAAAGCTCTGAACCATGATTTGCCAAAGTATCGATGATGCTTTCACTGCCACTGAGCAATGCACTCACTTTGCCAATCGAAACCCCTTTCGCCAGCCAGCCTTGAATAGTGCGAATCGTCGCAATATCCTCTTGTGAATAAAGGCGATGCCCTTTTTCCGTGCGCTGTGGCTGAACGAGGTGATAGCGGCGCTGCCATGCACGCAAGGTAACGGGCTTTACTCCAGTCATCTCGGCAACGTCTCGAATAGCGTATAATTTTTCAGTCATCATGTTTTCAGTCAGTGGGTTCTCATAGTCCATAACGTAACCTTAGCGTTTGTGGATAAGGCGATAAATAGTGCTGTTGCTGCAGATAAGCATCGGGATACATTTTTATGTAATGTTTGAGCAACGTAATAGGCGCAAGTAAAGGAAGCTCGCCAGTTCGATAGTCATCAATCAATTGCGCTAACTCCACTTTCTGCTCTTTGTTTAAGGCTCGTTTGAAATAACCCTGAATGTGCATCAAAACATTGGTGTTATTTTTACGGCTCGCTCTGTGTTTAAGCGCATCCATTAGCCCTTGGCGATAGTGCTCAATAAAATACTGTGGCGGATGCTGCTTGACTTCAGCCACCAAACGGCCGAGTTCTCGATACGCTTGCGGGTGATGCGCCATTAACGTCAATTTGTAACGTGAATGAAAGGCCACCACTTTGCCCGGTGTCGGGTTGTCACCTATCGATTGATAAAAGTCATGTAAACAGTAGACACGCGTAATGAAGTTTTCGCGAAGCACAGGATCATGCAAACGGCCATCTTCCTCTACAGGCAACCACGGCATTTTACGCATCAAAGTGGCGGTATAAAGCCCAACACCCTCTTTGTCTGCTCGTTGATGCTTATAGACTTTGACTCTTTCCATGCCACATGTCGGGGATTTCGCACAAACGATATAACCACACAATTTCATCAATTCGAGCTCATCAACTTTTCGTTCTGAGAAATCGAACATGGCTTGCGTGTAATCTTTGGTTTCATCTTTAGTTTCAACCAGCGCTAAACGCTCTTCGTGAGAGATCAGGCGAATGGTAGGCCTTGGCACGGTTAAGCCAATCGCAACCTCTGGGCAAACGGGTATGAAAGAGAAATAATTCGTTAACTCTTTGGTCACAAAGTCACTCGCTTTGTGGCCAGAATCAAAACGGACTTGCTCTCCCAGCACACATGCACTGATCCCGATACGAATTTCTGGATTACTCATCGCCGCCTCATATACAAAAATATTTGTTGTATAATGTATAGCACACTCCAACCACCTTATACAAAATATATTTATGTACACATAAAAGGTAAACGTTTACCCAAATCGATTGCCTTACCACTTTCAACACTTTTAGTTATCAATGAGCTACAAAAAGGGTATTAACCTCCATTCTGTGACAAATCTCTCAAGGAACATTGTCAGGTCTAGCTAGTATTGCCTCAACAAAACACATCAGATTCAACAGAATTAGTAATTTAATCCACTTATTGCGGATAAATCGCTGACTCGAAAACTTTGGAGTAACAACGATGGCAACCCCACACATTAATGCGCAAGTTGGTGATTTCGCTGAAACCGTTCTAATGCCAGGCGATCCATTACGTGCAAAATACATTGCTGAAACTTTTTTAGATGATGCTAAACAGGTTTGTGATGTTCGCAGTATGTTCGGTTATACCGGTACTTATAAAGGTAAAAAAGTATCCGTTATGGGCCACGGTATGGGCATTCCATCATGCTCGATTTATGTTCACGAGTTGATTTCAGAATACGGTGTAAAAAATATCATCCGTATTGGTAGCTGTGGCGCAGTTCGTGACGATGTCAATCTAATGGATATCGTTATTGGTATGGGTGCTTCAACCGATTCCAAAGTTAACCGCATCCGTTTTAACAACCACGATTTTGCCGCGATTGCGGATTACGGATTGCTTGAAACGGCCGTCAATCAAGCACGCGCACAAAACGTGCCCGTGAAAGTAGGCAACGTGTTTTCCGCTGATCTGTTCTACACACCTGAAGGTGATTTATTCGAAAAAATGAATAAGCTTGGCATCTTAGGTGTGGATATGGAAGCGGCCGGTATTTATGGCGTTGCAGCGGATCTAGGCGCAAAAGCATTGACGATTCTTACGGTGTCAGACCACATCATTCGCGGTGAGAAATTAAGCTCTGAAGATCGCCAAACCTCTTTTAACGACATGATGAAAGTCGCGCTTGAAACAGCGATTAGTATCTAATTTTTAAACCTCAGCTGCTCACCCAAATTGGCAGCCTTAAATTACCCCGAGGGGGCGATTGTGTCCAACGACCAACTACCCAAGGACGCAGATGGTTTACAACTCAACTTTTGTAAAACATTGGCGTGTGACAACTTTGGACTGAGTGAAGCCGAACGGTACGTTCTGCAGCGCGTAAACCCGAAGCGTCCAACGATGGTTTGTCGTGAATGTGGAGCTTTCCCCCCCTTACTTAACAACCGAGAAGTGTTAAACGAATTACACCGTTTGAGACAGCTTCACAGCGACGGGTTGCCCGCTTGTCGTAGTGATGATTGCCAAAATTTCGGTTTATCTGTTCATACACACAAACACCTCTATCACGCTTTTGGCTACAGCGGCGATCGCCAGCGATACCGTTGCAAAGCTTGTCAGAGTACCTTTGTTGATAAGTGGTCAGGAGCCAACAAAAAACTCGTTTTTCAAGAAACCTTACTCGGCCTACTCTTCATGAGTTATTCGGTGCGAGAGATTTGCCGTAAATTATCCATCAACCCAAAAACGTTTTATGATCATGTCGAGCACATTGCCAGTCGCTGTCGGCGAAAACTGGCCATGATTGATGCGCGTTGGGTGAATCATGCAAACCAATATGAGCTGGCTTGCAATTACATCCCGCTCCAGCCCCATAGCGACAACGGCGTATTGTGGTTTGCAACAGGTGAAGCCAAAACAGGTTATATACTCTGTCAGCACGTAAACTATTCCGCCAATGAAGAGCCTGCAGGCGAGCTTGATCACAACCCCTATCACTCGCCCGCGCGTTTTGTTTCTCGTGAACATTCATCCGAAGCGAATCTACCCACTCCTGACGCATCTCCGCTGTTACGTGAGCGTATTGATCAGAAATACCAAACGATTTTAGCCCGCGGTAATGTTGAAGACCCCATGGGTAACCTCACCACTTTTTATTACCCTTCTAAAGGTGCCTTGATTCGCCCTCCTTACACCTCTTATGCTCACTTCCTCCACGTGCTGGATTTGTGCCTTGAAGATAAGCGAGTTTCTATTTATCTGCCTCAAGATCCGGTTTTACGTTCTGCCGCATTGAGCGTCTGTTTGCCGCGAATCAAGCGTAAGAATGTTGACTTGATGTACGTTGAGGAAGATCCGCAATGGCAAAATGGACATTCCGTGAATAAAACGGACATTGTTCACATGGGATGGTGGCGAGATCGCTGGGCTATTGCCAATCAGGCGCAGGCTGCCAAAGGTGTTTGCTATTTGGCAGGAGACAATCCAACACCCGAAGCTTGGCTCGATAAAGCATCTATTAAGCAAACAGAGTTCTATCAAAAACGCTTCCAGCTGTTGTTCGAAAGCTTTATCAACGAACCGAGGCGCAAACTTCGCCCTGGCGGCCTACAACCAATGCTGGATATTTTTCGTGCTTGGCACAATCTGTGCTACCAAGATAAACATGGATTCACTGCCGCCCAAAATTTGGAATTAACCAAACATCCACTGACATTAAAAGAACTACTCTCTTAGATTTTTAGGTTATATTTAGACTGTGGATTGTGAAGTAGCGCAGATTATTGTGGTAATGAATAACCAATGCACCCACTTTTGGGAAAGTAAATAGTGCGCTTTAACGTTGGCTTCATATAATGAATCGGTGACTTAGGCTTCTTACTTTTGAGGAACAGCCCGTTTGGATAAAAGCCAATACCTTCTTGAAATTGAAATAGAACAGCTTAGAGCCCGTATTGAAACTGAGCCGGAGAAGGTGTCGATCGTCGCGGAGCAGTGTTTATTGAGAGCACAGCAGATCTTTTTCCCAGAAGGGGCGATTCAATGTTTGATCATTTTATCTCGCTGCGCTTGGTGTCTAATGGACTACCGTGTGGGTTTAAAATACATTAAAGAAGCCTTATCCACTCAAAATACCCTCGATACTGATGATTGCCTTCCCGAAATTCTGCATATTCACGCGCTGCAACTTTGGGGTCAGGCAAAATATTATACCGCCCAACAATATTGGATAAATGCCTTAGAACAATCAGCTCTGGTTGATGAAGTTGATATCCAGATAGAGTGCCTCATTGGTCTGGGTAATGTTTGGCGTATTACTAACGAATATCAACTTTCATGTTCAACACACGAGCTAGCCGTTAAAGTCGCTAATAATGCCCGTATCCATTGGTTAGAAGGCAAAGCCCGTATTCTGTGGGCATGGGATCTCTATCTACTTAACCAATACATCGATATGCTCACGGTGCTCGATGGTGCAGAAGAAGCGCTACAGGATCATCCCGATAAAACTTGGCAAGCCGAGGTTTGGGATTTTCGCGGCTTGGCACTGCTCGGGCTTGAACGAATCGAAGATGCGGAAGCGGCAACCACCAAAGCACTCGAACTTGCCGTGGAGCATAACCTTGTGTGGATGAAGGCTCACTCATTCATTAGTCGAGCTCGTTTGGAACTGCTGAGAAAAGACTCCAAGAAAGCAACTGAGCTGTTGCTTCTTGCTGAAGCCTCCGCGGCTTCGTTTGATAAAGGTGAGCTACTTTCACAAATTTGCTACCAACAATCCCTAGTCGCAGAGCAGCGTGGTGATTTTAAAGCTTCTTTAGCCTCATTTAAGAAATATCGCCAATTTACGGTTGAGATGCTTCGAGAACAAACGGCGCGCATTGGCCTTGATAAAGCAAGAGCCTCTAAGCGACAACTTGAGCAACGAGCACGTAAACTCATTAACCGTATTCGTGGTCAACACGAATACGACCCAGAGAAACATCTCTCCAATGTGGTTTCAGAGACTTATTGGTGGGAACAACTCATGCTGTTCAAGACCGAGTTGAAGCATTCTAATCACGCTGTCATTGTCATCCAACATAACGACTCAAAGTACCTCGATGTATGTACCGAGATTGCCCACTCGCTCTGTAACCAAAAAGATCTCGTTTCTCGTTTAAGTAGCGAACGCTTAGCGCTGCTTCTTGCCGATAAAGGCGATGCAGCGCTGCACGTCTTCCATGTATTGGCTAAGATGATTGAAATATACCCCTGGGAAAGAAAAGGATTAACGGGGTCGCTACCTCAAGTGATGTTCCAAGACATTTTGAGTTTCCCATTCACATTAGAACAACTGGAAGACAGTCAACCTCAGGAATGGTCGCATGGAAGTACTGCTCAGTAAGATTAAAGATACGGGTTTGGATGCCACCTCCGTTTCCGGAGAAGAGGCCATCATTTTCTGGAATCACGTCCGACAACATATAGCCTCAACATCAAAAGAAAAAGCACTTAGCTACATCATCAGTGCAGAGTATCGTTCAGAACTGCATCAGTCGTCCGCCAGTATAGAGGAGCTTCGTCACGCCTTAGCATTACTTGAATTGCCTAAGGACGCCGAAATTATTTTGTCTGTGAAAAACAGTTTAAGCGATCGCCTAATGGAAAGCGGTGAATTTGCCGCGGCGCTCAACGAATATGTGTCCGCTTCTAATATTGCCGTCGACACAGGTTACATTGACGAATATGTACTAGCCGTCATTGGCATGGGTAACCTGTGTGATGCTTATGGTGAGCACAGCCGAGCCCTTCGTTACTATCAAAAAATTGATAGTATTGATCACGCAATCACCAGCCGCTCATTACGCCTGCGTTATAAACTTTACATGCTATCGTGTTACATTCAACTGCACCGAATCTCCGCCGCCACCGACCTAATTAAAGAGTGTGAAGAGCTGAGTATTTTGGTCAGCGATAAAATTCTTACCGGGCAAATTTCACTCTATCAAGCTCAACTTTATCTTCATCAGGATCAAGTCGATAAAGCGCTCATTACGCTCTCTAGTGTTCAGTACAGTGCTGGGAATATGAATTCCACCTGGCTATCGAATATGATTCGAATTGAAACGGCCAACTGCCTGGCTAAAATAGGCAAAAGTCATATTGCCAATATGATGCTGGCCAGTACAGACAAACGTCTGCAACGATACACGTCACCCACGATGGCCAAGCAGCTGTATCGAGCATTCAGTGCCGTGTGCGAGCGCCAAGGCCTTTATCAAGCCGCCCTGATTTATGAAAAAAAAGGCTTTCGAATTGAAACTGATCTGATGAAAAACATCCCGATTAGTGAGCTGGGGGCCAATCAACTGCGTCGCTTATCGCGCTTTGAATTGCAATTGAAATTGATCTTATCTGAGATTGAAAATCGCGAGCTCAAAGAAACCACAGAACATCAAAAGAATGCTGTAGCCCAACTTCAACAGGATGTCTTCACTGACCCACTCACCACCTTACACAACCGCCGCTGGTTAGATGTAAAGCTGAAAGACCTACTGCTTCATGAGAAGCTATTTGCATTTCTAGTCATTGATATTGACCATTTTAAATCGATTAATGATGAACTTAGTCACTTGGTTGGTGACAAAGCGATAGTCAATGTTTCACGTGAGTTGAAAAACTACTTTAAATTCCGAGGCTCCTCCTGTGTCCGTTTTGGTGGAGAAGAGTTTCTGGTGATTTTAGAAGATTGCTCGCTCGACCAAGCTGAAATGCATGCCGAAAACTATCGAGAACGCATATTCCAATTTGGTTGGCACGATATTCTAGGTGAGCGCGGCTTAACCGTCAGTATCGGTATAACCTTGCATCGAGATGGTGAAAATACACAACGTACATTCTACCGCGCCGACAAAGCCTTATATCGCGCGAAAGCGAATGGCCGCAACCAAGTGTGCACTGAGTAACTTTCCATCACGTTAAGCTATTGGCTGCCGTTTACACTCGTCATTGAAATACAGGAGCAACTATGTTTTTAGATTACTTTGCCCTTGGTCTACTGATTTTCGTAGCCTTGGTCATTTTTTATGGAATCATCGTCATTCATGATATCCCCTATGAAATCGCCAAAGAGCGCGACCATCCACATCAAGATGCCATTCATGTTTCTGGCTGGGTCAGTCTATTTACCTTACATGCAATCTGGCCATTTTTGTGGATTTGGGCAACCTTGTGGCGAAAAGATCGCGGGTGGGGGTTCACTAAACTTCAAGAAGAGCAGCACGATATTCATCATCGTGTCGATGAACTTATCGATCAAGTCGCAACACTCACTCGAGAATTACATGAGTTAAAAGCGAAGCCACCCGTTGCTCAAGCGAACATCGACCATGCCAGTAATCAGGAGACAAAATAATGGATTTACTTCTGATCATGACTTATGCCGCTTTATGTATTGCGATATTCAAAGTCTTTAAAATTCCATTAAATAAGTGGACCGTCCCTACCGCTGTATTAGGTGGCGTTATTTTGATCGGCACCCTGATCTTACTGATGAACTATAATCATCCTTTTACTCAATTGGGTAGCCAAGTTTTTTCCACAACACCTGTCGTCTCAGGAGTACGAGGAAGAGTGATTGAGGTTCCGGTACAAGCAAACCAGCCCTTAAAACAAGGTGATGTGCTTTTTAGAATTGACCCTGTGCCTTTTGAAGCGGAATTGGCAAAAATTGAAGCTCAGATCAAAGAGGCGAGCCAAGGTGCACTTGGCCTAGAATCGAATGTTTCTGAAGCTGCGGCAGCGAAAGTACAGGCCATCGCTGACCGGGATAAAGCACAACGTGAGTATGCTCGTTATCAACGTGGGTATGATAAAGGTGCATTCACCGAACAAGATCTTGATACCCGTCGCCAAGCTTATAAAGCAGCAGAGGCAGCAGTAGAAGTCGCCCAAGCACGTCTAAATCAAGCCAATATCTCCTTAAACTCAGAAATCAATGGTGAGAATACTACCGTTGCTCGCCTGCTTGCCGATTTTAGACAAGCCCAATTCAACCTTGAACAAACCATTGTCAGAGCGCCTACTGATGGCTATGTGACGCAATTAGCTCTCAGACCAGGTGCGATGTCCGTACCATTACCCTTAGCGCCAATGATGACGTTTGTACACACAGAAGATAAAATCTACACAGCTGCATTTAGGCAAAATTCTCTTCAACGCCTAAAACCGGGCTTTGAAGCCGAGTTTTTGTTCAGAGCACTACCCGGAAAAGTCTTCAAAGGAGAGGTGGTTGAAATATTACCTGTTATTGGTGAAAGCCAGATCCAAGCACGAGGTACCTTGCTAGGAACTGAGGCATTACGTACCAATGGACGCGTACTCGTCACCCTTAAAATCACCGATGATTTAAGCGATTATCACCTGCCACTCGGTACTGCTTTTGAAGCCGCTATCTATTCAGACAGTTTCTCTCATGTCTCGATTATGCGTAAGGTACTCATCCGGATGAAAAGTTGGCAAAACTATCTCTACATAGATCATTAGATACCATCCGTCACGACATACGTTGAAAAACAGCCAACCCAGATGTCGCTTGTCTAGTGACTATTGGTATCATGTTAAAAGGGTCGTAAACGACCCTTTTGTTATCTGTCGCTCCAACGCAGAATTCTCACTTCATTACCCGCTTCGGGTTTTACTGGAATATTGAGTGATAAAAGCAGCGAAACAAGTGCCATTACCGCTCCAATATAAAAAACGCTCGCCGGAGAGATAAGCCAAATTAAACCAAACGTGGCGGGGATGAACACGGCCGCAATATGGTTAATGGTAAAAGAAACTCCCGCTGTAGACGCCATGTCCGCAGGATCTGCAATTTTCTGAAAATAAGTTTTAATCGCCAAGGCCAAGGCAAAAAAGAGGTGGTCAACCACATAAAGTGCCGCCGCCCAATGTGCGTTTTGTACAAGACCGTACCCAACAAAAACAACAATCAACCCCGTATATTCAAACAGTAGCGCTTTACGCTCGCCGACTACACCAATGAACTTACCAATGCGTTTAGCAAACAAAAAGTTGAACAAATAGTTGATCAAAAACAGTAAGGTAATATCGGCCGCTGAATAACCAAATTTCTCCACCATAAGGAAACCAGCGAAAACAGTGAAAATTTGCCTACGCGCACCACTCATGAAGGTCAAGGCGTAATACAGCCAATAACGTTTGCGTAGCACGAGCTTTTTATTTTGTGGCACTTCCGCTTTAAATTCAGGAAAGGCAAATGCAATGATCAACACCAGCACAAAACCAGCACCGCCAGAAATGACATAGACCCATTTAAAATCGAGCTGAAACACTTCTAACATTACCCACAAAGCACCGTAAGTGATCAGTGATGCAAGTGCTCCAACCGAAATGAGTTTGCCAAGCATTTCTGGCGCTTCATCTTTATTCAACCACTGCAAAGACAAGGATTGTTTAAGCGTTTCAAAGTAGTGGAACCCAGTCGACATCAATAATGTCGTGAGCAGTAACCCGGTTAAAGAAGGGAAAAAACCCGTCATCGCGGTTCCTAACGTCAACATACCCAATGAGATCAGGATAAATCGCTGCTCTCGAATGAACAGTAAAACGAATACGGCGGTGAAGGCTAAAAATCCGGGGATTTCTCGTACACTTTGTAATAAGCCAATGTCTGAACCATCGAAATTCGCTTTTTCAATCACGAAATTATTCAACAGTGCCATCCAACTAGAAAATGCAATCGGCACAATAATGGAGATAATCAATAGGAAATTTTGTGGCGTGCGCCAACCTTGAGAGGCTTTAGGGTACATGAGAGATCCTTATCTATGTTTCAGCGCATCATATACTCAAGTCGCCTTAAAAGGCGAGAGCTCATCACAACAGGAAACAAGGTTAGGGATTAGCACTGCTAAATTACACCGTTCGGGTATAAGATCGACCGAGGCACAAATATTGGGATTTAACATGACGATTACGTTCGCAACGATTAATTTATTCAATTATTTAGCTCCGCCGAACGCATATTATCAGTTCGATAATATTTACACGCAAGCAGAGTGGCAGAAAAAAAAGCAATGGTTTAGCCAGAAGATCAAACAGCTGGATGCCGATATCATTGGCTTTCAAGAAGTTTTCAGTTTTGATGAACTGCGCAACCAGATGATGGATTTAGGCTACCCGTATGTGGCCTGTGTAGATGAACCTATCGTCAAAGATGGATACATCTACAGCCATCCGGTTGTGGTGATTGCCTCTCGCTATCCTCTGCGCCAAGTGAGCGCCGTACATGGCACGCTACCAAACCAAGCTGCCCCTTTTTGCTTTAATCGTACACCGTTACACGCTACGGTTTGCCTGCCAATGCTCGGGGATATCGATGTCTATATTGTGCATTTTAAATCTCAACGTCCGGCAGAATCGCCTGCGGCACCTCATCATCTGATCGATGAATGGCAACAAGAAATGCTAGGACGCTGGCTCTCTACTGTTCAGCGAGGCTTTGAAGCAAACCTGACTCACCAATATATCGTCAATACTCAAAAACAAACTGGGCGGCCTTGTGTGCTAATGGGCGATTTTAATAAACCGTTACATCACGAGGAGTTTCAAGGACTACTATCGCAGGCCTTATACCGCAGACCAGAAACACAACAACCGCTGGCTGGCTATGCGCTTTACGATGCTTGGGATCTGCATACCGAGAGTGTTGAGCAGCCTCGCAAAGCCACTCATTACGCCGGCTCCACGGGATCTGTACTCGACTATATTCTCCTTTCCGCAGACTTCGCGCCTTTTATCCAGCCAATGAAAAGCTATATCAGCCACTATACTGTGCTTGATCAACATCTGGTCAACCCGAGCTATGAGCTCGATAACTTTAGTACTGACCATGCACTGGTCGCGGTCACATTAAAAGTAAACACAACACCGAGCTAATGGGCTTGTATGCTACGACTCTCGATGCAATAAATGCTGCCATTCACTGTGTCGATTTAAATAATGCACAACATAACTACAGACAGGTTTAATGGTGTAACCTTGCGCTTCAATTTGCGGTAATACACTCTCCATCATTATTTTTCCGTATCCTTTACCCTGAAGTTCATCCGGTACGCGAGTCGAAGTAATAAACAACACTTCATCCTGTTGTTGGTATGTCACAGTTGCGAATAGATTTCCCTCAAGATGTACTTTATATTGACAATTTTGTATGTCATGTTGCACTTCATGAATCATGATAACGTCCTAATTGATATATAAATCAAATAAATTGATATTCTCAGAATTGAATCTTCCAACATCTACCCCTAGAATTTAAACTATTACAAAAATTAGAATAAAATGCAGCTACTGCATCACGGAGAAAATTAAGATGGAATCGCAGTCGGCAGTGCTGAAAGATGAACAGAACCCAAACCGTTCAACCGAACGTAATAAAACCCTATCGACACTTAATAGTACTGATGCGTTATCTATGGTTGAACACAGTAGTGAACTAACCTTAAGTATAACCACTCCCGTTGGTACGAAATTCCAGTGTAAAACGTCATTTATCGGTACCTACTCTCATTCCCATCTCCTTGTAGAAATTCCTAAAATTTCCGCAGATGATCTCTCTTTTTTCTTCCAAGAAGGTTTTTGGATGAATATCAGAGCTATTTCACCACGTGGCGAAGGGGCTTTAATCCATTTTCGTAGCCAGTTGTTACATGTATTGCAAGAGCCTATACCGCTCGCCATGTTATCCATTCCCAACAGCATGCAAGTGACCCAACTGCGCAAAGAAGCTCGTTACGATGTGAATCTGGCAGGAAAAGCAACGGTAGGAACGCATAAGTCGGATTGTGAGGTAAGAGATCTCTCCAAAAGTGGCTGTCGTTTTGTCACACCCCCTCTTGGGCGTACTTTCCAAGTGGGTGATAAGATTAGTCTCGAATTATTTACTGATCCTCGCAGCAGCCAATTCTTTGCGCCTTTGATGGGTAAAGTTTGTAACTTGCAACGCTCACTGCACTATGCTCGTTACGGAGTGCAGTTTGATGAAGAAGGTGTCAAAAATGCGAAAAGTTTATTAGGTCAACTGAAGTTTGATGGCACCAAATTGACGTTGAAGTAATAAAAACGCCCTGTTAAACAAGTTAAGTCAGGGCGTTTTTACTTTTTACATTGCTTTTAACTGCATTGTTTTTAACCTAGAAAAGAAATATATCCCTGCAAGATAACCAAATTCACAATATCCACAAAGAATGCACCTACGATAGGCACTACCATAAACGCTTGTGGTGATGGCCCATATCGTGTCACCAATGAGCCCATATTCATCACAGCGGTTGGGGTTGCTCCAAGACCAAAACCGCAGTGCCCACCAGCGATCACAGCAGCGTCATAATTTGATCCCATGACTTTAAATGTCACAAAATAAGCAAAAATACCCAACACGACCGATTGCACCGCTAAAATCACCAGAAATGGGACAGCCAAGTCAAAAATATTCCATAACTTTAAACTCATGAGTGCCATTGCAAGAAATAGCGATAGAGAAACGGTGCCTAAGATATCAACGGTTTCAGCATCAATTTTATGAACTTTCGTCAATTCCAGTATATTGGTAATGAACACACCGATGAAAAGCGCATAGACAAAATCGGGGATCATCAACCATTTGATTTCAAATGCACTTACCCACTGTTCTAAATATTTAGCACCAGTGACACAAATAAGAAGGATGAACAAACCCTCAATCACTTTCTTTGCGGTGACTTTATCTTCTTCATATTCATTGTACGTAACCAGCTCTGGGAACTTATCGTGCGTTTTGGTTCCTCGTCCATACTCAGATTCAAACCCGTTTTTATTAATGAGTTTTTGGGCAACTGGGCTACCGATAATCCCACCAATGATCAAACCAAAGGTCGCTGAGGCCATGGCAATTTCTAGCGTATTGCTAAGCCCATAATTGTCGTTGAATGTTTGAGCCCACGCCGCTCCCGTACCGTGTCCACCCGAGAGGGTAATAGAACCGGCGATCAACCCCATCAGTGGGTCAAGACCAAGAGCCGTCGCTAACGATACACCGACGCCATTTTGGATGATGATATAAAACGAGGCAACAGCGAGGAAAAGAAAGACTTTTGCGCCACCCTTAACCAGTTGAGTGTAATTGGCCGCAAGGCCTACGGTGCTGAAAAACATCAGCATAAAAATATTCTGCAACGGCAATGAGAACTCTAAATCTAAGCCGTAAAAATGTAGAAGAGTGATCGCGAAAGCGACAATTAAGCCACCGACGATGGGCTCAGGAATGTTGAATTTTTCCAAGATAGGCAGTTTTGCGTTAATAAAGTGACCTAAAAAAAGCACGCTAATAGCGATTAAGAAAGACTCAAGGGGCCCAATTGAAATTAAATGGTGCATATAACCTCTTATTACTGCTTCACTCATCTTCCTTAATGAGTTTGGAGATCATCAAAGAAAAGCTTGATAAACTCGAAAAAAATACGATTGATCGATACGGATCATCCTTATAGATATTGTTTATTTTCAATGATATACGATGTTTATTTGATGGGTTTTACGAACGTATGGCCTAACTGGTTTTGCTCGAAAAACATCTTCGCTCACGGCTTTTGATTGTCATTTGCAAACTCTCATTAGACGAGCGAGGAGGCGTATCATACCTAACAGACAAAAAAAGAGCCAACCGCAATGATGCGATTGGCTTATATATAGTGTGAACAAATTCATTCACTAACAACGTCAGTTGGCTAGGTGACCCTCGGCTTTAAGAAGGGTCGAATAGTATTATGCATGAAGTATGCCAACTAAAAAAGGTCTGCTTTTTAGCTATGCATCGCATTAATTCATCAAAATGTAGTACTTTTTCGCATTACGCAAATTGCATTATGCGAAACGAATGCAAAACAATACTCACCCAGTTGCTATAAAACAAACTAACTTTCTGCGCTTTTTCACCTTAAGCCAGCACCACTCACTCATCTTTTGTACAAGCATTTCTTAGTTATTTCATTATATACTTCCGGCACATACACTTAATCATGCAGATTCAATGAACTATTTCAGTACGTTTTTAAAAGGGATGGCCATGGGCGCCGCCGATGTTGTGCCGGGTGTTTCGGGTGGAACCATTGCATTCATCACTGGTATCTATGACACTTTGCTTGAAAGCATTCGTAGGATTAACCCGAGTTTATTGCGCATAGTCAAACGAGATGGGTTAGCCGCCGCATTTCAACATATTAATGGCTTCTTCTTGCTCGCACTGTTTGGGGGAATATTCACCAGTATCCTCTCTTTGGCTAAACTCATTTCTTGGCTGTTAGCCACGCATCCTATTCCCATTTGGTCATTCTTCTTCGGTTTAATTCTAGTTTCGGTATTCCATATTGTGAAACAAATTGAGCAATTCAAACTTTCTCGGTTGCTCTTCGCTTTGCTGGGAGTTGCGTTTGCTTACAGTATTACGGTGCTTAACCCAATGCAGATGGAACCAACAGCGCTGAACACAGTTCTAGCCGGTGCTATTGCCATCTGCGCCATGATTCTACCAGGAATTTCTGGCAGTTTTATCCTGTTGCTGATTGGTATGTACGCACCGGTACTGGGCGCGGTGAAAGAGATGCAAGCCGATATTTTGGCACTCTTTTTACTCGGATGTATTGGTGGTTTACTGAGTTTTTCTCACGTATTGTCTTGGTTACTCAAACAATTTAGAGATTTGACCTTAATTTTTCTTACGGGATTAATGATCGGCACCTTACCCAAAATCTGGCCTTGGAAAGAAACGCTCACTTGGCGAACCAATTCTCACGGCGAGCTCGTTCCTTTACTACAGCGAAACCTTTCTCCATTGGAATTTGAGTCCATCACTTCACAGCCTTCGCAACTGCTGGTAGCCATTTTATTGATGCTTTGCGCTGTTGCCCTCGTGCTTGGCTTGGAGCAATATGCAAAACATCACGATGTGTAAATCACACCGCATAGCATGAATGAGAAAAGGTGGGGAAACTCACCTTTACTATATTGATTTGTTGCACATTTTATCCATTCGTCACCACTGAAAAAAGATAGCTGTGATAACATTCGCGTTTTATAACCGCTTGGATTGTCCCCATGCACAACGCAATCAAAATCGGCGTCTTTGTTCTAGCCCTGCTAGCGGGTTACTTTAGCAGCGATATTTTCAATTGGCTCTCTTCAGCACACTCTTCTCCAGATATTAATCGATATTGCCAGTTGTCGAGTGCCCCTTGTCGACAAGGAGATGTTGTCATGACATTGGCACACGATAAATCTCAACCTTTGGTGGCTAACACTCTGACCGTTGAATGGCCACAAGCCAATGCAAGTAAACTCACACTCACACTCAATGGGCTAGAGATGGAGATGGGCACCGCTAAATATGTACTGACGCCGCAGGAAGACGGGCTCTACACAGCACAGATTGTACTCCCAGTTTGCACGACTGAAAAAATGACATGGATTGGCGAACTCTCTGATGGTCGTACCCAAGTATTTCCGGCAATAAGGATGGAAAGATGAGTAAAAATTGGTCTCTGGCATTGGTGGTTGCGTTTGTATTAGGCTTTGGTATAAAAACCTATTTTGATACGCAGCAAAGTATGGATTTAGAGAGCGGTAATAGCTCATCTTCTGAAGTAATTTTATTTGGCAAAGCAAATCAACCCATCTCTATTTTCGATACTAAAGATGAACGCATACGTGTTGTTTACTTCGGCTTTACACGCTGCCCAGATGTCTGCCCAACATCTCTGGCTATGTTAGCAGGTGCACTCAATCAACTAGATGATGTAACCAAAGCAAAGCTGCGCCCTTTATTTATCTCTCTCGATCCAGAGCGTGACGCTGCTGATGCTTCTCATCAATACGCCCAATATTTCCACCCTATGATCGAGGGACTTTCTGCTCCTTTAGACATTACAACACCACTAGCGCATCAGTATGGCGTCATTTTCCGCAAAACCGAATTAAAGGGATCTGAACTGAAATACACATTAGATCACAGCTCCTACTTCTACTTTTTACAACCAGATGGAACATTAATCACTAAAGTCCCACACACGCTTTCACCGGCTCCCATTGTTGAAGCCATCAAAACAATAATGACGTCATCACAAGGAAAATAACATGAAGCTCAATGCTCTTTTTTTAGCAAGCCTTGCCCTTAGCCCACTAGCTTTTGCGAACACAGATATAATGGTACATCACCCTTACGCACGTGCTACCGCACCAACCGCCACCACCAGCGCAGTATTTTCTCAAATCATGAATAAAGGTGAAACGGACCGTTTCATTGTATCGGCCAACACCGATGTGGCAGGGAAAGTTGAGTTGCATGATGTAATCACCGAAGGAGATGTGATGAAAATGCGTCAAGTCACTGAATTTAAAATTCCGGCCAAAGGGCACGTCGAACTCAAACCGGGCGGCTTGCACATCATGCTTTTTGATTTGAAGAAACCATTGGTTGAAGGTGAAAAGATTGACGTACAACTGACCTTTGCCAATGGTGAGCAGCAAACCATTACTGCATCAGTAAAAAAAGTGATGAGTGGTATGGCACACCATTAAAAAGAAGGGGGTGAGCGATGTTGGCTTACCCTCTTTTATCATCGCACTAAACGCTCATTGACCAGTCTAATGGCGAGAGCGAGACATCCCGACGAGAGGCTTATCATTCCACCACCACAAATGCTACATTTTATTTACATTTCACTCAAAATCGATTGCATTTCCACACATTGATTAATTATTTGTGCTGATTATCAATTAATTCTAGACACAATATCCCGCGTAGATATCATTACCCCCTTCAGTGGAGCTCACTGATGTCACTATAACTCTATTTGTCTACCATAACCGATGCTATGGCTTCATAGTATTTAGGTCATGCAGGATGTAATTCGATTTATTGCAGGGATAACTATGCAAAGCAACAATATTTTCGCCCGTTTTGCGCGTGGCAATTTGGTTCTGCAAATACTCGCCGGTATCGTTCTCGGTGGGATATTAGCAACCCTTTCACCCGATGATGCGAAAAGCGTCGGCCTACTTGGCGACCTTTTCGTTGGCGCACTTAAAGCCGTAGCGCCGATCCTCGTGTTTATTTTGGTCGCCGCGTCCATCGCAAACCAAAAGAAAAACCAACACACTTATATGCGCCCAATCGTGGTGCTTTACCTTTTTGGGACCTTCACCGCCGCTCTTACTGCCGTTGTATTGAGCTTTATCTTCCCTACAACCTTAACATTGGTTGCGGGGGCAGAAGGTGCAACGCCTCCTCAAGGTATCGCTGAAGTGCTTAATACCCTGTTGTTTAAGCTGGTTGATAACCCAGTCAATGCTCTAATGAGTGCAAACTATATTGGCATTCTGGCATGGGCTGTTGGGTTGGGCTTAGCTTTACACCATGCCTCAGCAACAACTAAAGCCGTATTTGAAGATTTAAGCCACGGCGTTTCACAAATTGTGCGTTTTATTATTCGCCTAGCACCGTTTGGTATTTTCGGCTTGGTTGCATCCACGTTTGCCACGACTGGCTTTGAATCTTTGGCTGGTTATGCCAACCTTTTATTCGTATTGCTCAGTGCTATGTTGATCATCGCATTAGTTGTCAACCCAATCATTGTGTACGCGAAAACTCGCCAAAACCCGTATCCATTGGTGTTCCAATGCTTGCGTGAAAGTGGTGTCACCGCATTTTTCACACGTTCAAGCGCCGCCAATATCCCAGTAAACATGGCATTGTGTGAGAAACTAAAACTGGATGAAGATACTTATTCAGTCTCGATCCCACTCGGCGCGACCATTAATATGGCTGGTGCCGCCATTACTATCACGGTTCTCACCCTAGCTGCAGTAAACACAGTAGGTATTGAAATTGACCTGATGACAGCTTTGCTACTGAGCATCGTTGCTGCTGTTTCTGCATGTGGCGCATCCGGTGTTGCCGGTGGTTCACTGCTGCTGATCCCGCTCGCATGTGGGCTATTTGGCATTTCAAATGACGTAGCAATGCAGGTTGTTGCCGTTGGCTTTATCATAGGCGTGATTCAAGATTCAGCCGAAACCGCGCTCAACAGCTCCACAGATGTTGTCTTCACCGCTGCGGTTTGCCAAGCTGAGCACAATAAATCAGCATAATCATTCGATACACTAAAACCGATACCAACAAAAATCCCCAGCCGATTCGCTGGGGATTTTCATTTCAGAGATTTTTTATTTATAGTGCTTAGCCACTTTATCGATCCAACATTACCTGTCCATTGAAGTATTGGAGAAATCTAATCGCGTTAGAACCTCATGATCATCAGATGGCTTGGATGACAAACGCTCTTCGGAGGCATCCGCCACTACGCTCAATGAGAGATCGTCTTCATCAGGCAACTCCCCTTTCTCTGGGATAGGGATCCCACGTTTGTAGAGCTTGTTCAGCGCCTTAATAATTGAGTGTTTACTTACAGTACCCGCACCGATTTTCTTCATGAGTGGTTTGGCCAACGATTGCAACCCCACAACAGAATCGACACCGATACGTGAGCCCACTTGATCTCTTAGCACCTTTGCTGGTTCAAAACCAAAATGAGCCGATAAAAATAACCAAATATAAGCAATAGCATTGCCATTTGAACCTTTATCTATCCAAGCTTCTCCTGCGTGATACATCGCCTCTACATGACCTTTTTCAGAAGCTCTCTCTAACCAATAACAAGCTTTACTGTGGTCCATTGCGACACCAACACCCTTAAGGTAATTCAAGCCTAGTTTCATCTGTCCTATCGGGCTATTTAGCTTCGCGGCTTTGGAATACCAAAATGTTGAATCCGCTGGTGATGGCGCAATATTGTCATGTGAAACACACCAATCCCCCATGAAAATCACAGCGTCGAGCAAATTCGCTTCCGCAGCCTCTTGTACTAACGAGACTCCTTTCGCAGTATTCGCTTCCACGCCACGGCCATGAATATAGGCCATGCCAGTTTCATACTTTGCGGTTAAGTTACCTTCAATTCCTGCAATACAAGTCTGCCAAAACTTCTCTTTTTCCCGCAAAATCAGATCATCTCGAAACTTTTGGCAAATCCGAACAACACCATACATTCCCGTAACATTGTCATAATTTGCCGCTTTGTCATACCAGTACATCGCCTCTTTGAGGTTGGTTCGTTCGGCTTCTTTCGCTAAATACAAAATCGTCGGCACATGGCCTGTTTCGGCCTTAAACAAGCGATCTTGTCTTTCTTGTTCACGTGATTTTTCTATCGCTTTGCGATAAGCGATTTCTCTCTCTTTTCTCTCTTCCTCTAAGCGTTTTTTGCGCAAAGAGAGCGAAAACATCCACACGAAGATGAGGATAAGTGATAACCCGGTTGCGCCTATGGCAATCCCAATAGTGCTCATTGATTCAAATCTTATTTAGCTGATTAACTTCATTATCGACCATTTTTCTCAATCTTTGAAAAAGTCTGACCACATTCATTCTGTCTCGAACCATTTAAAGCATACGAAACAGTCAAATCCGTTCATCCAAAACAGAGAGGCCACTCTATATCTAATGCTCGTGGATTAATTAAGCCACGTAGCCTTAGCACGAAGATAGTACCGTACTCTTTTCAAGAGTGTTACGCACAATCACACTAATTGAGGAATAGATTCCGATTTGGGTCAATGAATGAAAAAACGCAGCCAAATCGCTGCGTTCATTCCAGATCAAAAATGAGCCGCTCACTTTACTCTCTCATCAAAACCGCGATGGATTGATAAGGCTCGAGTACTAGGTTTTCTTCTAATTTTTCAATCTCTTGATAATTAGAGCTCAAACACTCCACCGCTCTCAATTGAAACTTTTCGGGTATTGTTAAACAAACCGTGGCCGATGAAAAATTACTGACCACGACAATTTGCTCACCTTGGTACTCGCGCACATAGCCAAACACTTGGTCATGTTCTTCAAATAAAGGCGTGAACGATCCATAGACGATGGACAGGTGTTTTTTACGCAGTGCAATTAACTTTTTATAGTGATGGTAAATCGATTGTTTATCAGCGAGCGCTTGTTCAACATTGACTTTTAGGTAGTTAGGATTCGCCTCTATCCACGGAGAACCTTGGGTAAATCCGCCGTGTTTATCCGCTGACCATTGCATTGGCGTTCGAGCGTTATCGCGGCTGTTTTGATGAATAGCATCCAGCATATGCTGATGAGAAACGCCCGATTCTGTCTTCACACGATAAAAATTTAACGTCTCGATGTCTCGGTATTGATCGAGCGAATCGAAGGCCACATTCGTCATACCAATCTCTTCGCCTTGATAAATATAAGGCGTGCCTTTCAGAAAGTGTAAGCTCGTTGCCAACATTTTCGCAGATTCAACTCGGTAGCGTTTGTCATCACCATACTTCGATACAGCACGTGGCAAGTCATGATTATTCCAAAATAATGAATTCCAACCCTGAGCGGCAAGCTCAATCTGCCACTTGGTTAATACCTGTTTAAGCTGCTTAAGATCTAACGGAATAGGGCTCCATTTGTCACCCTGCTCCCACGTCAAAGTGATGTGTTCAAATTGGAAAACCATCGATAACTCACGACGACTCGGCGCACTGTACAGTTTTGCAATGTCTGGTGTGGCTCCCCAAGTTTCTCCCACGGTCAGCAGATCTTGATTACCAAAGGTGGCGGCATTCATTTGCTGTAATAACGGATGCAAGCGCGGGCCATTACCAGTAATGCCCTTATCAATTTCTTTGCCAATTAAATCAATAACATCTAATCGAAAACCACCAATACCCTGTTCAATCCACCAATTCATCATGCTGTGCACTTCTTGCTGCACTTTAGGGTTTTCCCAATTCAAATCTGGCTGACGTTTAGAAAAAAGGTGGAAGTAATATTGCTGCGTTTGCTCATCCCAGTGCCAAGCACTGCCACCAAAAATTGACCCTGTATCATCCGGTACACTGCCATCCGGTTTTGCATCCCGCCAAATGTAGTAATCTCGATACGGATTGTCTCGCGATTGCTTCGCTTGTAAAAACCATTGGTGTTCATCCGATGTGTGATTAACGACAAGATCCATCACTATCTTAATATTGCGTTTTTGTGCTTCGCTCAGTAAACGCTGCATATCTTCCATGGAACCAAACTCTTGAGCTATTGCTTGGTAGTCAGAAATATCATAACCGTTATCATCCATTGGAGATTGATAAACAGGAGATAGCCAAATAACGTTAATGCCTAACTCTGCAAGGTAATCAAGCTTACTAATAATGCCATTTAAATCGCCGATACCATCGTGATTAGAATCGTAAAAACTGCGCGGGTATATTTGGTATACCACAGCGCTATGCCACCATTTGGGTTCCATGATATTTATCTCTGCATTGAATGATCTAGTGAGTTCTAAAGTGAGAGAAGTGATAATTCGCTTGTCATCTTTAGTAATCGAAGCTCAGAATTTTGAGACTAGAAAAAGAAAGGCGTCCACATAGGGACGCCAGTAGTACAATCTTTAATTATTTCGCATTCACGGCTTTAACAAAGACTTCTTGTGCTCCATCAATACCTAGCGCTTTGGCTTCATCAAGTAAGCTAAGTGCTTTAGATATATCGTTCGCTTTTACCGCTTTCTGAATCGATACCTTGTAGTAAGTTTCAGTATCTGGCTGCACTTTTTTTGTCAGTTTTGCTTCATCAGTTGAAACTGTCTTTACTTTATTCTCAGGCTTCACAAACGATAGAAAGCTGGGACCAGAAACATCCAACTCAATGGTTCCAGTCAAACCGTGTGGCATCGGAATATCTTTTAATTCCGGCATGTAGTTACCACGGCCTTCGGCATCAATACGTCCGGGATGTGCTACATAAGTTACGCCTGACAGATCTTTTTCCTTTGTATAAACAATAAGTAACAGCGTCTTATGACCTTGAGGAGGATAAAACTCCAAATCAGCAACCAGACGATTACCCAAATTTAAACGTGGCTTACGATATTCGAACTCAGTGTCGGTGTACGATTCTAAAACGGTTCCTGTTTTATCTGTGATAACAACATAAGGATAAAATACTGAATCTTGAATTTCGCTGGTGACCGTTAAATTCATTTGGCCACGATCGGCTGGTATTTCAAACACGGCGACAGGGCTATGAATCAATGAGTTATGCAAGCGCTGAGTATTGGCTGTGAGCACCATTTTTGTTGTACTCGGTAGCTTCACTTTTGTGACTTGTAGTTGTTCTATATTATTGACAGCTTGCACTGCCGAACTTTGTGTTTGCTCAACAACAGGAGCTGTTTGACAGCCAGTTAAAGCAATGCAACTACCTAATAGTAGTGTTTTAAAAACCATTTTCCGCTCCTTTAGTATTTTTTTAACGACTCATCTCCGAGTCGTTAAAAAAATAGCCGACATCAGTCGGCTATCAGCATATGGATTTAGACTAATAAGAACAAGGAGGAATTACCACCAAGCTTCCACTTGAATGCCAACGACGTATTCAGTGTCTTTGCCAGTTGCAAATGCATTTTTGTTTTCGGTATCAAGTAGGTATGAGCCGTATACACGGAACTCTGGACGAGCCCAGAAGCTGTCTCCCATTGCCCACGCTTGTGCAACTGTCAATTTCGCATTGCCGAAATCTTCTGTTGCTGTGCCTGCACTATTAATTTTCTCACCAGCGTTATAGCCAGCTTCAAATACAGTGCGCATTGTCTCATCCCATTTGTACATTGGGCGCACAACAACTGAATACTGATCAATGTCTTTTTTACTAGCCCCAATATCAGAACCTGCTAAGTACGCAAGTTGATGGCCCATTTCCCACGATTGACCAAAACTCACTACACCCCAGTTTAATAAACGGTAGCCAGTTGCATCGTTCTGATCTGCATTACCACGGTTATAATAAGTGCCTGCACCCCAAAGATTAGCCGCTTGCACGCCATAACCATTGGTACCCACTTGAAGAATTGTTTGGTTAAAGCCGTTTGATAGGCCTTGGTGCAGAATGGCTGATGCCAACAAACCATCATCAGCTTGCTCTGTTGCATCACCTTTTTCGGTTGCAAAGTTATAAGCCAATGCAAATTCTAGATTCGCATTTTCCCAAAGACCGATATTGGCTAAGCGCGCATCAAAGATATAACCCGTTGAGTTGGTATTATCGCCATCTTGGATCAAAGCAAGTGACAGTTTCTGATTGCCGACTGATAGGTTTTGAATACCGCCACCTGTACCAGAAGTGTTCAAGAAATAGAAATCGGTGATGTGGATATCTTTACGTTGGTAATAAGATTTACCCGCCCAAATTTCAGCAGACTCATCACCAGCAATAAGACCTTTAGCTTTTACCGCAAACTGAGCAACGTTAAAATCGCCATCTTCCCAACCATTTGCACCTTTGTTACCTTGTGCAATCATTGATTCGACACGCCAAGTTTGCTCGCCTGTCTTTAACTCCTCAGCAAAACCAAACTCATAGTAGTTGTCGTTTTCGTTACCGAGACGACCTACCCCATTCTTATTGACAGCAAGATCACCATTACCCTGACCACTAATTCCGGTACCCGCGCGGAAATAACCATTAAAATCAACAGCAAAAGCAGAACCTGCTGCTAGAGTAGCAGCCACTGCGGCAGCAATTACACTTACTTTTTTCATTCTTAACTCCATTAAGGACGATTTATATTTATGGAAAATTTTAACTACGGACAGCATTTAAAACTTTCACTCTTCTCCTATTGGAACCTGCAAGGCAGTTGACAGATAGACGCTAAAAGAAGAGGTAAGACGGGACTAAGTCCCCAGTTGTTTCAACGGTGATAAGGTTACTAAAGGCGTAATAGGCTTGCTTCCTCCACCTCAAAGTAATTTAGGGGGGAGGAGAAAGGATGAGTAATTTTATAGTATGGCGTTTTTAAAGCACGGATCACGGATTTCAGGGGGAGGAGATCAGTTAATGGTTATAAAATAGAATACAAAATGCCTTATTGATCACTATTTAGGGCCAATAACATCATTAAAATGAAATAAAATTACATTCAAATTTTATTCATTGGGCGCTTGACCTAATATCAACAAAGCTTTTTACTTAAAGCGATGACGTGCAGCAAAATAACAATTAAAGATGCCCATATGAAATGTACTATTTCTAGCCCTTACCCACTCGGTGCAACCCTTGACAACACAGGTTGCAATTTTGCTATTCATGCTCCAGCAAATAAACAGCTTCTACTCGCTCTGTTTGATCAACAGGGAAGTTTCACCACCCACGAGTTAGAGAATGAATATGCGGGCGTGAAGTACACTCATGTGCCAAACATTAAAGCAGGGCAAAAATACGGTTACCTCATTTTAAATGGTGACGAGCCGCACTATATTTCCGACCCCTACGCGAAGGCGATAGATAAAAACTTAGGCTATAAAACACCATTTAGTTCAAAAAAGAGTTTCGAGCTGCCTAAGTGTGTCGTGGTCGACGATCAATTCGATTGGCAATCAACTAAAAAGCCACACATACCTCGCGATAAGACTATTTTATTTGAGACCCATGTCAAAGGGGTGACCAAACTCAATCCACGTGTGCCTAAAGCAGAACAAGGTACTTATTTAGGCTTAATCAGTGAGGAGATGCTGGAGTTTTATCGCAAGCAAAACATCAACACACTACAGCTACTGCCCATCGCGGCTTGTATGCATGAGCCACATCTATTGGATATGGGCAAAGTCAACTATTGGGGATATAACCCCTATCTGTTTATGGTGCCAGATCCACGTTATGCGCAAAAAGATGCGGTAACGGAACTGAAAACGGCTATCAGAGAACTGCATCGTCACGGAATTGAAGTGATACTGGATGTGGTTTATAACCACTCAGCAGAGGGGGGCGAAGATGGGCCTATTTTCAATTTAAAAGCACTCGACCCTAAATATTATCTAAAACACGGCCAACATTACGCGAATTTTACCGGTTGTGGTAACACCATTGATCTCTCTTATCAACCCGCCCTTAACCTAGTCATGGACACGCTGCGCTACTGGGTTAGCGAATACCAAATCGATGGTTTTCGTTTTGATTTGGCCGCAACGCTTGGAAGAAATGGCGATAATTTCAGCCCCGATGCTGCGTTCTTTAAAGCGGTGGCGCAAGATCCAACATTAAAACGCGTCAAATTGATTGCTGAGCCTTGGGATATTGGTCCAAACGGTTACCAAGTAGGCAATTTTCCTTTCGGTTGGAATGAATGTAACGACAAATTACGTGATATCACACGCAGCTTCTGGCGCGGCGATCAAGGCTATTTAAAAGAGTTCGCCACACGCTTAATGGGCTCTCGCGACTTGTACAGTGCCGCAAACTGGCCCTACAAACTGACCGTCAATTACATCACTTATCATGATGGTTTCACCATGCAAGATTTGGTGTCATACAAGCATAAGCACAATGAAGCGAATGGTGAACAAAACCGAGATGGTCACGGTGACAATCGCTCCGACAACTATGGCGTCGAAGGCGAAACCGAGAACATGGTGATAAAAGCAACCCGCGAAAAGCAAAAACGCAATATGATGGCGAGCTTACTTTTTGCTTTTGGCATTCCTCATATTCTCACCGCGGATGTGCTTTCTCATACTCAGCAAGGTAATAATAACGCTTATTGCCAAGACAATGAGATCAGTTGGCTTGACTGGAACATGACCGAACGCAAAAGCTACTTCAAGCATTGGTTGAGTCAAATGGTGGCGGCAAGACACCTTTATATGGTGCCCTTTATTCGTGCTTTTAGTGGTGAGGAACGTAATGCTAACCGCGTATTCTGGCGACGCGTGGATGGCACACTGATGGAACATGATGATTGGAACCGCTTAAGTTCTGTGGCATTGCAGATGGGCATTGGATCGGATGGGGCTGAAATGCTCTATTTGATCAACCAAACCAATGCACCAGCTCGTTTTACTCTACCTAAAGATCGTAACCAAAACTGGGAAGTGATATGCGATACCAATTTACGTAACGTACAACCCGGCCATGCAGAAGGTGAGTTGTTACAGTCGCCTATATCAATGACAATTTTGCACTATCAACCTGAAGTATAAAATCAAGTGCTGCACATCATTACCGATAAGCAAAGAGATTACCAATAAACAAAGAGGCCCAATTGGCCTCTTTCTCTTCTCTAATTTTTGCTTTCAGAACATTACAAGAATGCTTTGAAAGGCAGCTCTGGTTCATCGACAAAAATGTCTTTAAAGCCTCTGAAATGCTGGTAATGCATACGTCCTTTGTCGGTTGGGTAAGTGTATTTACCACCTACTTGCCAAAAGAATGGCGCAAAACCGTATTGCAGACGATCTTTTTTCATTTGCCACAATACTTCAATTTCACGCGGGTCATTTTGGAAGTTAGCCCAAATATCGTGATGGAATGGGATCACCACTTCACAATCTAACGCCTCGCCTGCGCGCAAAATATCAGATGCAGTCAGCTTATCTGTGATGCCTCGTGGGTTTTCACCGTATGAGAGCAGCGCCACATCAATCTTGTAGTCATTACCATGCTTTGCATAGTAGTTCGAATAATGCGAATCACCTGAGTGGTAGATTGAGCCACCGGAGGTTTCCAATAAGTAGTTGACCGCGCGATCATCCATACCATCAAGAATCCCCTTATCATAAGATGAAACACCTTTAGGCAGCGTAATCAACGCAGTGCGATCAAAAGAGTCCAGCACTCGGATACTGATATCGCCGACTTCAATGCAATCACCCACTTTCGCCACAATGCAGCGCTCACTCGGTACTCCCCAGCCTTGCCACAGGTCAACGCAAGCTTGTGGCCCAATAAATTTCACATGCTCACCACAGTTTTGCAGCACAGCTGCTGCGACATTAATATCGATATGATCAGCGTGATCATGCGTCGCCAGTACCGCATCAATCTCTTTGATGCCAAATGGGTCCAACACAAAAGGAGACGTTCTTAAGTTGGGTTGCAGTTCACGCACGCCCCCCATACGCATCATCTGATGCTGTTGATTCATCAAGGCATTCTTTTGCGTTTTCTTACCCGTCCCACACCAAAAATCGATCGAAAGATTGGTATTCCCGGCACTTTTTAGCCAAATGCCTGTACAACCAAGCCACCACATAGCAAAGGTGTTAGCTTCCACTTCGGTCTTTTCTATCTCTTCATTCAGCCAAGTTCCCCACTCAGGAAACGTACTGAGAACCCATGAATCGCGTGTGATTTCATCAATTTTACTCATAGCAACACCTTTTATTTCACGATCAGTTAGACAAATTTTGGATGTAGGGAGCCAAGCGTCTTAACCAAAGGTGAAGACACTGAGCCTGTGTTTATTATTAGAATGTGTAGAGCGAAGTGCTTTCTATACCAGAATCACTTCTGTCCCCTGCTGTTGTAGCGCTTGGATAACTTGCGGATCGGCGGCTTTGCCAGTGATAACAATATCAACCTTGCTGGCGGGGCAAAATAGCATGCCCGTACGCTGCCCAACTTTAGAACTATCCACTACCACCACTAACTTACCGATTTGCTCTAGCATCTGTTGCTCGGCAACGGCGGTGAGCATATCGGTTTTGTATAGGCCATTTTCCGTCAGCCCTTTACCACTGGTGAACATCCAATGTCCGGCATAACCACCTAACGAATCAGGGGCGGGGTTGAGGAAAATGTTTTGTGCTTTGTTGTACTGCCCACCAATGATGATCACATCGTCGTGATCTTCATTGATAAGATAACTGGCCAGTGGAAAATAGTTAGTCACGATTTGAACATCTTGGCCACACAACTCTTTACCGAGCAAGAAGGCGGTCGAACCACAGTTAATTACCACACTGTCACCTGGATTGCAGAGCTTAGCCGCAGCCATGGCAATCTGTGATTTTTCATGGAAATGGTCCGTACTGTCGATATTTAACGGCGTCCACGCTCGCTTTCTAATCTCTAAGCGTTCAGCACCATTGCGAACTTTCTTCAGCTTACCTAGCTCATCTAACTTAGAAATATCGCGGCGGGCCGTTGCTGGTGACACGTTAAATTTCTCAATAATATGCGTGACGTTGATGGTGCGCATATTGTCTAGCAAAGACAGTATCTCGTTATGTCTCTGTACTTCGTTCATGGTTATCACCTTATCTTTTCATCAAGTGATTACTTGGTGATTATTTATGATTTTTTTTGATTCTATTTCTCATCCATCACAATGTCAAACACTGGACGAACAAAACTTCCCTCTCGCTCACAATAAAACCTAACTAATTGATTTTATTTTAAATAAAATTTTAACTGTGACTTGAGTATCAAATAATGTCTCCATTTGGCGAAGAAATTGATAAAAATCAAAATAATCACAAATGAGCATTGAATGATTACTTTTGATTGGTAAAGTCTATTTCGTGAGCAAAACAGGATTGAAATCGGCATCACCTTGCTGATTCACTCTGACCTACACCCAGCTTCGAGTAAGACGGGAATACACATAACGATAAATAGAGAATCAAGGGGTAAAGATATGCAGTTCATCTACGATATCTTCTACATTTTTTATAGCCAAGTAATGACTAAAGCACCTTTGCTGCTGGGCTTAGTCACCCTTATCGGTTACTGGTTATTAAGAAGAGATACCACCACCATCATTAAAGGGTCGATCAAAACCATCGTCGGCTTTATGTTGGTACAGGTGGGTGCAGGGACCTTAGTGGCAGGCTTTAAGCCTGTGATTGAGAAATTATCGGAATATCATGGTTTAACTGGCTCGGTTATCGACCCGTACACCTCAATGATGGCCACCATGGAAATCATGGGGGATGATTATTCTTGGGTCGGCTATACCGTGCTACTGGCACTGGCGATCAACATCTTGCTCGTTTTGCTGCGCCGCTACACAGGCATTCGCACCATCATGCTAACGGGGCATATTATGTTCCAACAGGCAGGGTTAATTGCGGTGTTCTACCTTGTGCTGGGCGCAAGCATGTGGGAAACCATCCTTTATTCGGCTGTTTTGATGGCGCTCTACTGGTCTATCTCCTCCAACATTATGTTCAAACCCACCGAAGCCGTCACGGGTGGAGCCGGTTTCTCCATCGGCCACCAGCAACAAGTCGCGTCTTGGATTGCAGTTAAGATTGCCCCCAAATTGGGCGATAAAAACGAAAGTGTCGACCACCTTGAGCTGCCTAAATGGTTGCACATTTTCCACGACAGCATTGCCGCAACCGCGATTGTGATGACGCTATTTTTCGGCATTATTTTGCTCTCATTTGGTTTAGACAACCTGCAAGCAATGGCGGGCAAAACCCATTGGTCTATCTACATTCTGGAAACTGGTCTTAAATTTGCGGTAGCGATCCAAGTGATTGTTGCAGGTGTACGCATGTTCGTTGCTGAACTGTCTGAAGCCTTTAAAGGTATCTCAGAGCGCGTCATCCCTAACGCGGTTTTAGCCATTGACTGCGCCGCTATCTACGCATTTTCACCTAATGCCATGGTGTTTGGTTTTATGTGGGGCGCGATTGGTCAATTTACCGCGGTGCTGGCCATGCTCGCTTTTGATGCACCGATCATGATCATTCCCGGCTTTATCCCGATGTTCTTCTCCAACGCCACCATTGGTGTTTTTGCTAACCACTTTGGCGGCTGGCGCGCGGTCATGAAGATCTGTTTTGTGATGGGTATCATCGAAGTAGCGGGGTCCGCATGGGCCATTCACATCTTCAACCAATACGGCACTGAATTTAGCGGCTGGATGGGCATGGCCGACTGGGCGTTAGTCTTCCCGCCAATCATGCAAGGCTTATCCGCCTCAAAACTGTTCTTCTTTGTGCTAATTGCATTGGCTGGGGTGTACATGTTCTTCGCCTCTAAAAAGCTGCGTGAAGAGGAAGATGCGCAGGGTCTGGTAAACATCAGTGACGAGCCAGACGTCATCGCCGCCGTCGAACAAGCACTGAAAGTCAGTGATGGCGTACGTCCGGTCAGCATTTTAGCCGTGTGTGGTAATGGGCAAGGCTCCTCAATGATGATGAAGATGAAAATCGGTAAGTATCTGGAGAAAAAAGGCATTCCACACGTGATGGATTCCTGCGCAGTGTCTGATTATAAATCTAAGCTCGCCACCACCGACATCATCGTCTCATCAAAACATCTCTCTGGTGAGATGGAGCCCGGAGAAGGCAAATTTGTGCTCGGCGTACAAAACATGCTGAATCCGAACTCTTTTGGTGATGAGCTGCTCGATATCATCGATAAAAACTTTGTCACTTTGAAATAGCTATTTACTACAAAACGATAAGTACAAAAACAACAATAGGTGCCAGACGCACTGGCACCCACTCTGGAGATAGAACCATGGGACTGAAACAATCACTGATCGACAATGATTCCATCCAATTAAATGCACAGGCGAGCACTTGGCAAGAGGCGATCAAAATCGGTACGGATAGGCTGATCAAATCAGGAGCCATCCACCCCTGCTATCACGATGCCATCATCAGCAGCGTTGAACAATTAGGCCCGTATATCGTCATCGCGCCTAATCTTGCCCTGCCTCATGCTCGTCCTGAAAATGGCGTGATCAGAACCGCCTTTGCTTTAGTGACGCTACAAACGCCTATCTATTTTGACGGCGAAGATGAACCAGTCGATGTGCTGATCACCTTAGCGGGCAGCTCGTCTGATCAGCATATGGAAGGATTAATGGAAGTAACCCAAGTGCTGGATGATGAAGAGAGCGAGACTGGCGTTGATCTCGATAAACTGCGCCGTTGTCGTACCGCGCAGGATGTTTACCAAGTAATTGATGAAGCGTTAGCGGCACAATTGGTCAAGTGAGGATGTCATGTATAGCGAACTAAAACAGCGAGTATTTGCGGCAAATCTTAAGCTTCCCCAATACGGTTTAGTCACTTTCACTTGGGGCAATGTATCAGAAATAGACCGCGAGAAGGGCGTCATCGCCATCAAACCTTCCGGCGTAGAATACGATGTGATGAAAGTCGATGACATGGTGATCGTTGACCTTAACGGCGCGATTGTGGAAGGCACACTTAATCCATCCAGTGATACCGCCACTCACCTCGAACTCTATAAAGCTTATCCAGAGATTGGCGGCGTGGTACACACCCATTCGCGCAGTGCCACTATTTGGGCGCAAGCGGGCATCGACATTCCTGCTTTAGGGACCACTCACGCCGATTATTTTTACGGTGACATCCCCTGCACACGCAAACTTTCTTGCGATGAAATCGCTGGCCAATATGAGAAAAATACCGGCCTTGTGATCATCGAAGAGTTCAAACATCGTCGCATTGATCCGATGGCAGTGCCAAGCGTGATTGTCGCCGGGCATGCTCCTTTCTCTTGGGGCAAAGATGCTAACGATGCGGTTCATAACGCCGTCGTCTTGGAGGAGATTTCTGCCATGGCGCTGGCGACTCGTTCACTCAACAGTGGCATCAAGATTCAACCGGAATTATCCGATAAACACTATCAACGTAAGCATGGTGATAACGCTTACTACGGTCAAAGGTAGCGGCTATGTATAAAGTTCTCGCGCTCGACCTTGATGGCACGGTGTTGACTGATGAACACACCATTCATCCTCAGCTAAAGCGAGCGATTCAACAGGCGCAGCAACACTGCCACGTGGTGATCGTGACTGGCCGTCACCACACGGCGGCTAAACCCTATTATCAAGAATTGGGGCTCACAACCCCCATCATCTGCTGCAACGGCACTTATGTGTATGACTACCAAAATGAAAAAGTGCTCAAGCACAATGCCATCACCAAGCACGATGCATTGACCTTTCTCGCTTTGGCTAAAGAGTTTCAAATGAAACTGGTGATGTATGTGACCGACGCGATGACCTATTCCAAGCGTAGCCCAATCGCCTACATGCAAGCGTTAGAAAAATGGGCCAACCAGTATCCACCGACGGCACAGCCCAAAATCGAGCAAATTGACTCGTTTCGTCACCGCGTCGAGCAAGAAACGTTTATTTGGAAATTTGTAGTTGAAGGGCTACCGAGTTCCGTTGAACGCCTTGCCCAACAAGCTTGGGTACAAGAGACATTCAACGGTGAGCGTTCATGGTCGAATCGCGTCGACTTTGCTGCCAAAGGCAACAGTAAAGGTCAGCGCTTGGCTGAATATGTGCAATCGCTCGGCTACCACGCTAATCACGTGCTGGCTGTCGGCGATAACCATAACGACATTTCAATGCTCGACTACGCCGGGCTCGGTGTGGCGATGCTCAATGCCGACGATACGGTGAAATCCCACGCCAAACTGATTTGTACAACCGATAACAATCACGACGGGCTCGCCCGTTTGATCCGTGACAAAATTCAAGGATAACTCTCATGACTAAACCAATGATCCAAATCGCTCTCGACCAAACTGACCTTATTTCTGCCATCGAAGTGGCAAAAAACGTAGCAAGCTTTGTTGATGTCATCGAAGTGGGCACCATCCTCGCCTTTGCTGAAGGCATGAAGGCCGTCAAAACGTTACGCCATAATCACCCTGACCATATTCTAGTGTGCGATATGAAAACCACCGATGGCGGCGCTATTTTAGCGCGGATGGCATTTGAAGCTGGCGCGGATTGGATCACCGTTTCTGCCGCAGCGCATATCGCCACCATCAGCGCGTGTAAGAAAGTCGCCGATGAACTGGATGGCGAAATCCAAATCGAAATTTACGGCAACTGGACCTTTGCTGATGCACAAGCGTGGATTGACCTTGGCATCACTCAAGCCATTTATCACCGTTCAAGAGATGCCGAACTGGCTGGTATTGGTTGGACAGGCGAAGATGTGGAGAAGATGCGAACCCTATCGAATATGGGGCTTGAGCTTTCCATCACAGGTGGCATCGTGCCAGATGATCTCTATTTATTTGAAGGCATTAAGGCCAAAACGTTCATTGCGGGGCGTGCATTGGTCGGTGAAAAAGGTCGCGTCACTGCCGAAGCACTGCGCAGTCAAATCGATCGTTTTTGGTGCTAGGAGGCCGTATGTATCAGCATTTGCCACGCCAACGTATCGGGTTGTATGAAAAAGCGCTACCCAATCATTTCAGTTGGGAAGAAAAGCTCGCCACAACGAAAGAGCTGGGGTTTGATTTTTTAGAGATATCCGTCGATGAGTCGGATGAACGTCGTCAACGCTTAGACTGGGATGATGCAACCATCTATCAGCTACGAAGATGGTGTGAGCAATACCAAATCCCGCTGCAATCGATGTGCCTAAGTGCACACCGCAAGTTTCCTTTTGGCTCGTCAGACCCCGCCATTAGAGAGCAAGCCATTCTGCACATGGAGAAAGCGATTACCTTAGCTTACAAACTGGGCATTCGCACCATCCAACTCGCAGGCTATGATGTCTATTACGAACCCGCTAATAAAGAAACTCATCAACGTTTCATTGAAGGCATGCAGCTTGCCGCCAAACTGGCCGAGCGTGCTGGTGTGATGCTGGCAGTGGAGATCATGGATACCAGCTATCTTAATTCACTGAGCAAGTTCGAAATACTAAAGCGGGAAGTACCCTCCCCCTATTTTATGGCGTATCCAGATGTAGGCAACATTTCAGGTTGGAACTACGATGTGTGTACTGAATTGGCACTTGGTATGCCACACATTACTCAGATCCACCTTAAAGATACTCATTGCGTCACCTCTAGTTCCACGGGCCAATTTCGAGACTTGGTGATTGGTGAAGGAGAAGTCAATTTCGATGCTATTTCCCAAACGCTGAAAGAGGCAAACTGTGTTGTGCCGATGGTGATCGAAATGTGGGCGCAAGATGAACATTGGAAACACAATATTCGTGTTGCGCAGCATCGGCTAAATCAAGCCTGCGATGCCGCTGATTCGCCTCGTTTATTCAACCTATAGCTCATTTATTCAACCTATAAATTGTGCTCGGGTGCATCTTTTATGCATCCTTCATCCTCATATTGGATAATACCGCGCCCTCTCCCCCATGAGCGCGGTAGCTTTTCTTGGCAAATATTGACATCACCAACACAATCGCGCAGAGTTGCTTTTTGATAACGCCCCGATGCATAACACTCTGAGAACCAATGAAATTACTTCACTTACAACTCTTCTGGTATGAAAAGCATCACACCCTTTTAGAAATGGAAGCGCTCCCTACGCTCACCCCAACCCAAGAACAAGCACTGGCAGAGTGGGTTAAGTGTCGACGCAAAATATTAAGCTTTGAGGCTCACCAGCATACTTGGGTAAAAGTGAATGTAGACGGTTTTTCTTCCGCTTTGCATTTAAAGCCTAATGGCACGTTGGTCGAGCGAGATCTGTTTGGTGAAAAAACACTGCAAGGATTATGGAAAGTCATCGACGGTTTCTTATTTATCAAAGTGATCAGCGGTGAATTTATTGTCGAATATCAGATTGTTGGCAATAACGAACAGAGCATTCACTGCGGTATTGAGTACATCAACGGCCGAGTCAGTACCTACAGCAAATTTATTCAAACCAAATAAGCTTTGTGACCCACGGGAAAAAATGAGATGTATATTGAACAAGATATCAACAACCTTGTGAATCCATCGGCAAACTGTGGCACACTCGACATAAATGCAGACTCGGTTCATCACGGTTTATGGAAGAGTACTTAAAACGAATCAAGCAGCTTGAAGAGCAAGTTGAGCATCTCAAAAAAGAAAACAGCTCTCTTGAAGAAAAACTGAATGCAACGCTAGAAGGCACTGGACTTTGTCTTTGGGAACAACACATTCCTAGCGGAACCCTTAAAATATTCAATAGAGAATGGGGTGATATGCTTGGCTATCAATCACACGAGCTAGACGCTACCGTCGACATTTGGAAAAGCAAACTCCACCCTGATGATTATGACTTAGCCGTGGGCGCTTTTGAGGACCATTTGAATGGCAAGGCTGACACCTATCAGGTCATACACCGGATGATCCGCAAAGATGGAGGTCAAAGCTGGGTGTCGGATCGCGGCCGAATCGTTGAATATGATGAGAATGGAAAGCCGCTGCGCATGATGGGCACCCACACGGATATTACCAATGAAAAACATTATGAATTAGAACTCTCCAAACTCGCTGCGCAAGATCCATTAACCAACCTATTAAATCGAAAGGCGTTAGAAACTAAGTTTGACGAGATGAATGATCTTGTCGAACACCCTGCGGCACTGATTTTTATCGATTTGGATGACTTTAAAACCGTCAATGATCATCTTGGGCACCAAGCTGGGGATTTCGTGCTGCTCCAAGTTTCTCAATGGCTTCAAGAAAATGCGCCTCAACCATCATCGATTGCTCGTTTGGGCGGCGATGAGTTTGTCCTCTTGTGCATCAATCAAAGCACAGAAACGTTAAAGCAGTTTATCGACAGTTTGATCACCAAAGCCTATTCACCACTAAAATTAAGCCATGGAGAAGTGCAAATTGGCTTTAGTATTGGTGTTTGCCAATTCACAACCTCAACGCATACTTTTGAAACCTTATATGAATTGGCCGACCAAGCAATGTATCAGGTGAAGAAAAATGGCAAAAATGGCGTTGAGTACATCAATCTTAGCCAATAGAAGGCAAAAACACTTCCCCTAACATACATCTCACCGAACCACCACCAATATCCTCAATGGTCTTCACATTACACGGCAGTAACTTACCGTGACTGGCCAGCTGCGCACGCTGCGCCAGCGAAAAGGCATCAAAAGCCGATTGCGACATAGCGATCACTTTATCCCCTGCCGCCGTTTCTAATTGTAAAATGTTGCCGCAGAAACAGTTCATCTGCTCAAGTGAAATTGAGATGATCTGCTTATCTTTAGCCAGTGATTTAACCACAAAACGACGTTCAAACTCCGGGATCACTTCATCGCAAATCACGCAGAATGCTTCACCAACCGCCATCATCACATTGGTGTGATAAACCGGTTGGCCTGAAGGCAACGCCGTTTGAAAAGAGACCACGCGATCATAACCGATACGTTTGGCGTACTCCTCTAGCACTTCACGGTCGCAGCGCTGTGACAACGCCGAATAGATGGTTCGATTAAGGTGATCCATCACCATCACACCGGTGCTTTCAAGATAAGCCTGCTGGTCTTGATACGCGAGCAACGAATCTTGCGCCAATACCTTACGGCCTGACAAAGTAAGAGCTTCAACCAACGCTTGTGGGCGCACTTCTTGCTGTCGATTTTTACAAGCCATCGGAAAGGTAAACAAAGTTCCCTCTGGCGTAGTGCTAAACCAGTTATTGGGAAAGACGGCATCTGGCGTTTCCACTTCAGATAATGGGTAATCAAACTCCACTACTTGTACGCCTTCGAGACGCAGTGTCTCAACCATGCTTTGATATTCGGCCATGGCTTGGATGCGAACTTGTTCGGTACTCAATGCAACTTGGTGTTGAAATTCATTATCTTGCGCCGTTTGAGCGTTAAATTTGAACTCTTTTGGCGGCACCATTACGACACAATTGGCATTTTGCACCGTATTCACGGCTGGCTGTGTGATCACTTGTTCCTGCAACATCATAGAAACTTTCCCTTCTACTCACTTTAGGCCAATTGTAAGCATAATGTTAAAACAACATTGACTGAATTTTGGGTTATTTCATCGAATAACTCCTATTAATTACTGAGAAAACTATTTTTCACATTAAAAATTACGGCAAAATCATCATCACATCTAAAAATATTCACCCTTATTTAAAAAATATTCACAATAAAAACTCACTTAAAAGTAACGCAACTCGTTTATGGTTCTCTTATCGTCGATAACGATATTTAACTCGCTTCATTTTTTCACCCGATGGACGTTACTGACCATTCGAGCCGATGCTTGCTGCATTGACCACAGTATTAATCAGGCGCCGTTTTCTAGAGCCAAGCGCGAAAAGTAATCCGCCACTTATGTTGTGATTTCGTTATACTTCTGTTCGGCTTACTCCATCATTTGCTCCCCTTATAGGAGTTCAACGTTAGATTCTCGCGTTCTAGGCTTTTGGTCTCTCATACTTTAGCGAGAATTGGCATAAGGATTTTCGATGTATAAAAAATTTGAAAGCTTTACCCAAGCCTTTCCCAAAGAGGAACCCAAACAGCCTCCTGCGACCTTATGGGCCTTTTGTCGTTACTACACGCGCGGCTTTGAAAAACCACTCATTTTAATGGCGTTAATCAGCACGTTAATTGCCGTTGTTGAAGTATCACTGTTCGGTTTTATGGGCCAACTGGTGGATTGGCTCTCATCCAGTAACCCAGAGACTTTCCTAACTGAGAACCGAGACACCTTGATCGGTTTATCTATTTTGGTACTCGTGATCATGCCACTTTTGATTGGCATCTATTCACTGTTGATCCACCAAACTATGCTCGGCAATTATCCCATGTCGATCCGTTGGTTAGCGCACCGTTATCTGCTCAAACAAAGCCTCTCTTTTTACCAAGATGACTTTGCGGGAAGAATTGCCACTAAAGTAATGCAAACGGCGTTATCCATCCGCGAAACAGTGATGAAGACCTTGGATGTGTTTGTCTATGTGTCAGTCTATTTCACTGCGATTGTGGTGATGTTGGCGCAAGCAGACTGGCGTTTAATGGTGCCGATGCTAGTCTGGCTCGCGGCCTACATTTGCATTCAACTTCACTTTGTACCACAGCTTAAAAAAGTGGCATCAGAACAAGCCGATGCTCGCTCAACCATGACGGGGCGCATTGTCGATAGCTACACCAATATTGCCACGGTCAAATTGTTCTCACACACCCGCCGAGAAACCGACTATGCCGAACAAGGCATGGAGAGCTTTTTAGACACGGTTCACCGCCAAATGCGTTTAGTGACTGGTTTTAACCTGTGCGTTGAACTCGCCAACTATATTTTGGTGTTCGTGATTGCGGCGACTTCGATTTATCTATGGATGCAGAGTGCCATCAGTATTGGTGCAATCGCGATTGCGATCAGCCTTTCATTGCGCATTAATGGCATGTCGAAATGGATCATGTGGGAAGTCGGTGCGCTCTTTGAAAACATGGGCACAGTCGTGGATGGCATGAAAACCCTCTCGAAACCGATCACCATTGAAGATAAACCCAACGCAAAACCGTTGCAGGTTGCACAAGGTGGCATCGAATTTGATGACGTGAGTTTCCACTATGGCGAGAATAAAGGCGTTATTAACCATTTAAACCTGACTATTAAACCGGGTGAAAAAGTGGGTTTAGTAGGGCGTTCTGGCGCTGGAAAATCAACTTTAGTCAATTTACTGCTTCGTTTTCATGATGTTGAAGGTGGGCAAATTCGCATCGATGGGCAAGCGATCAATGACGTCACCCAAGATTCGTTGCGCAGCAAAATTGGTATGGTGACGCAAGATACTTCACTGCTGCATCGCTCGATCCGCGATAACATTTTGTATGGCAACCCTGATGCAAGTGAAGAACAACTGCTGCAAGCCACCCGACAGGCACACGCACATGAGTTTATCGAAACACTCACCGACCCATTTGGTAACCTAGGTTATGATGCGCAAGTGGGCGAGCGCGGCGTAAAACTGTCTGGCGGCCAGCGCCAGCGAATTGCTATTTCCCGCGTGCTGTTAAAGGATGCGCCACTGTTGGTACTCGACGAAGCCACATCCGCACTCGACTCCGAAGTGGAAGCGGCAATTCAAGAGAGCTTAAATGAGCTGATGCAAGGCAAAACCGTGATTGCCATTGCTCACCGTTTATCAACCATTGCCGCAATGGACAGGTTGATTGTACTCGATAAAGGTAACGTCGTTGAGCAAGGCACACACCAAGAGTTGATCGCTCAAAACGGCATTTATGCACACCTATGGGCGCACCAAACGGGTGGCTTTATCGGTTGCGACGACGTTGAGATTGCTTAATGGTTTATCAACGGAGTTTGCGCTCCGTTGATGCTTCCACAATTGACTCTTTTTCCTTAGAATTCGCCCATTCCCTTTATTTAACTAGATTTGGATTATGAACAAGAGCTTACTCACTAATATCATTGCGCTAGCGCTCCTTGCAGCGGGCTATCAACTGGATAACACTATTGCGCTGTATGCGGGCTTATTTGCCTTCTCTGGCGCAATCACCAACTGGCTTGCGATTCACATGCTGTTTGAAAAAGTGCCAGGACTCTATGGCTCGGGTGTGATACCTGCTCGCTTTGAAGAGTTCAAAACCGCAATCAAGAGCCTGATGATGGAGCAATTTTTCACCCAGTCCAATATTGACCGCTTCCTCAGTAAAGAGATGACGGGCAGTAAAACGTTGGATCTTGAGCCTGTGATTGCCAAAGTTGACTTCAACCCAACCTTTGATTCTTTGGTCGAAGTGATTGCAAACTCTCCATTTGGCGGCATGCTGGCGATGTTTGGTGGAACCGACGCGCTACAACCACTCAAGCAACCGTTTGTCGAAAAAATGCAGCAATCTATGATTGATATCAGCCAAAGCGATAGCGTTAAACAAGCGCTCAAAGAGCAGTTAGAAGCTCCTGAGATGATTGAAGAGATCACCGCTAACATCGAAAACATCATCGATCAACGTCTCAATGAACTCACGCCTAAATTGGTGAAAGAGATGGTACAGAAGATGATTAAACAGCACCTTGGCTGGTTGGTTGTTTGGGGGGGAGTATTCGGTGGTTTGATTGGTGTGGTTTCCTCCTTCTTTGCCTGATTGCCGTTACTTATGTGATTGAATGTGATTACAAAAAAGCCAGCACGTTTAAATGTGCTGGCTTTTTTATGATGGCTCGTGACCCGTTAACAGAGATGAAGACGCGTTAATAGTGGTTTTAATTTAGGGTGATCTAAGGGGTACACTTTGGGTATCACAAGGTAAATCATGCTGACAAACAGCAAGGAACCGTATAAATCAACCGGACGATGCATCCCTAACCATAAGCGGCTAAAGGCGACCCCACAGGCCCAAAGCAGTAGACCCGCCGCAAAAATATAGCGCTTTTGTTCAATAAACAGGCCACCAAAGAAAGCCAGACAAATAGCAGCGAAGATCGTATGGCCAGAAGGAAATGAATAGTCCTTTTCACCCTGCCAATGACGTAAACGCCAGTCACTGACTTGGGTTGCGATGTCGGTCATCACACTTTCTTTTTGTAATTCACTCAATTTATAAAAATGCGCAGGGTTTGGGATAAGTAACTCATACGTCATTAATTCGGTGTATGGACGAGGGCTCTCTGTCAGATGTTTTAAACCCGTTTTGGCAGCCATACCAATCACCAATAACAAGCCAATTTGAATAATGCGGTTAAGCAGTTCAATGCGGGAAGTCGCTGTCCGTGTTGCCAAAAAAGCCAACAAAGCAAAGGTAAAGCCAAAACCTTGCCAACCGGCCGAATCGGTTAAATAGGTAAAAAATACACCGACGCCCTCGCTCACTGGCGTGGTCAAATCAATCGAAGACCCAACCAATGAGATGGGAACTAACAGCAACGAGAACAAGGCTAAGAGTACTAAGCCCGATTTTTTCATTTGGATTTGCTTTTTCACGCTCAATAGACACCGCTGGATTATTGAAGATCAGCATAATAACGGACGACACGCAAAGAACGTATCAAGCAATTGTCAATTTGAGGGAAAATAATCGCCCCGATCTCACCCTTTTTACTTATTTTCCTGACACAAAGAGTTCATACATAACGTGTAGAAAAGGCAAACCAGACCATGTCCTGCCTAACCGAAACAACGTCTTCTTTCGTGCAAGATAGGAGACGCTAAGACCGTGAATGGATGATGGCAACAGCGTTGACCGACAGCAGGAATGTTAAAAAGGGAGCCGCAGCTCCCTTCAGAGGAAAATGATCAGGGCTTATGCGCCAATCACCCCGCCGTCTTCACGAGTGATCATCATAATGGTCGAACGCGGCTTGGTGGTTCCACCGTATGGGAAATGCGATGGCGCTTCATCTTCCCCAGGGTGTTGAACGCCAACAAACATGGTTTTTTGATCCGGTGAAAAAGTTAACCCTGTTATTTCACAAGCAATCGGCCCAGTTAGGAAACGTTTCACTTCACCAGTAATTGGATCCCCGCACAACATTTGGTTGTTGCCTTGCCCAGCAAAATCCCCTTTGTTGGAATAGTTGCCATCGGTTTGAATCCACAAGCGACCCGCTTTGTCAAAGCCGATACCATCAGGGCTGTTGAACATGTTGTCTGCTGAGATATTGTCGCTGCCCGCATAGAGATCGCCTTTATGTACCGTTGGGTTGCCCGCAATCAAGTACAGATCCCATGCAAACACAGTGCTAGTGTGATCCTCATTGGCTGGCATCCAGCGCAGAATCTGGCCATAGTTATTCTTAGCGCGAGGGTTAGGGCCACCCACAGGTTGCCCCTCTTTACCTCGGTTTTTATTGTTGGTCAGTGTACAGAACACGTGCTTATTATCAGGGTGAATCGCAACCCATTCAGGACGATCCATTGTCGTAGCACCCACTTGAGTCGCTGCGCGGCGAGCAAAAATCATCACTTCGGCTTGGTCCTTAAAGCCATTTTCTGGCGTTAAACCATTTTTACCAAAGGTCAGTTCAAGCCATTTTCCCGAGCCTTTCAGTTCTTTCTCATTCATATCAAACTTAGCGACAAAGAGGGTTCCTTCTTCTAATAAATTGCGATTCGCCGCATCGTTACCAGCTTGGTAGCGATTTTTTGAAACGAATTTGTATAGATGTTCACCGCGTTCATCATCCCCCAGATAGACCACAGCATGGCCATCTTTGTTGAGAGTAAGCGCCGCATTTTCATGTTTGAAACGGCCTAACGCCGTGCGTTTAAGTGGCGTCGATGTTGGATCGTTCGGATCAATTTCCACTACCCAACCAAAGCGGTTTGGCTCATTGGGGTTTTTCGCAACGTCAAAACGCTCATCATGTTGGTGCCATTGATAATCACTGGGTTTGGCTTCAATACCATAACGCTTATGATCAGCCGTTAACTTCACGCCATCTTGGTTACTACCAAAGAAATCATCAAAGTTCTCCTCACACGTTAAGTATGTCCCCCACGGCGTTTGACCATTCGCACAATTGTTAAAAGTTCCCAGTGGATTTAAGCCCTTAGGATCAGTGGCGGTTTTCATTAGCGTATGGCCTGCAGCTGGCCCAGTGAGCAGCATTGGTGTGTTTGCCGTGATACGACGGTTACGCTTCCCTGCGCGGTCAACCGTCCACTGGCCATTTTTGTTCATCACTTCAACGACAGTAACGCCGACCGCAGCTTGCGCTTTACGCACATCATCTGCTGTCATCGATTTACCTTTGTGATCAAACAAGTATTCGTAGTTGGTGTATTCATTATTAATCGCAAGTACACCGCGATTATCTGAAATAGGGAAGAAACTCATGCCATCGGTGTTATCACCAAATTGAAGCTCTTGTGCTCGTGAATCTTGTTTACCACTTTGGTCAAACTCAGGAGCATCAACAGAAATGGGGTCACCCCATGAAATCAACGGGGTCGCTTTATACCCTTTAGGAACAACGATGGCATCTGCCGTTGAGACAGGAATGGCTTCAAAGTTGAGCAGTGAAGAGCTCGACTTTGCCGCCACAGCCTTAGCAACTGGATTTAAAGATAAAAACGCGCCTGCACTGACTGCCGCACTACCCGCTATAAAACGGCGGCGAGAGAGTCTCGCTTCGATCATTTCACTAAATTGAGACTCTTGCTCTTCACGCTTCCACATGTTTGCTCCTTGACTTTACTTGTCTTGTTATTGGATTTTGCAAGCAGCTTAGCGGTCTATCGTGACAAATAAGTTAAATTTACATTGCTTAACGGTGACAGTGCCACTACGCAGCGTGGATCACATCTGGCGATAAAGCACATAGCTCATCTAAAATTTCTTTGGTCTGCTTAGAATAAATCAATTTATCCTTCGCCCCCACCAGTTGGATAAGCTTTACCTTGCCCGAAAGCGCACATTGCCTTAACGTTCTTAGTACCATTTGGTTATCTAACGCGTTGTTCTCATCAACCCCCACTCCCGGAACTAAAGAGGCTAAATCAATCGTCACGATCAATTGATCACAATGCTCTATGTAGTGACCTAATTGGCTTTTTAGTTGATTACGATGACGAAAACCACACTCATTCAGCGTTAACCAATCACAGCCTAAATCTTCTGCATACTCCCACACTTGGTTGGATTGATGCATTTCATCAATTCCAATACAAAATAGGCGCGTATTGTTATAACGAGAGAGTGCAAAATGAAATGCAGAGCCAACTTGTAGGTCCAGCGTTTGTTTCAGCTCAAAATGATGTCCGATACTCACAATACCAACTTCGTCATTCTCAAAAGCCATCACTGGTAATGCATTGAGCAGCATTTCGTGACAATTCGCTAGTACGACGGGCACTGAGCTCAGTGCTAATTGATGACTCAAGGTGTCTTGAAAACGGGTGGCATTTTTATCTTTGACGACTATATGTCCCGCATCAGAGTAACAAGGCGTGGATTGACGCTGATAGAGCCAATCTGATGCAAATTCAAGGCTCTGCTGAGCAAATTCAAACTCTACTTGAGACATTGGCTTTATCTGTTCACAGAGTGTCATGAACGTGAATGGATAAGCGGGTTGGCTCTGTGTACGACTCATACGGTAGCGTTTGAATAAACTTAGCATTATGAATTACCTTTCTGGTGGCAACGCTCTTGCTGCCTGTAATACATGTAAAATGATCCGCTGCTTGTTGGTTTCAACACGATGGGCTGGAGCCATCACTGAAATTGCGCCGATCAACTTACTCCCTTTCATTACGGGGGCACTAATTCCGGAAACGCCAGGATCAATTTCTGACGTGCTCACGGCGTACCCATTACGACGTATTTTTTCCAACTCTGTCTGCCATTTTTCCATTTGGTGGTCTTCACCAAAATAACGAAGAATTTTTTCACAGCGCGGAGCGGGTAAATACGCCAACATCACTTTAGATGAGGCACCTCGAAGCAGGGGTTGACTTTGACCCTGGACGAAGCTGCATCGAAGTGCCTGCATACTTTCTTTTTGGCTAACGCACAAGGCTCGGTATCCCACCGGAACCATGTATGCCGCCATTTCGCCTGTCTGTTTCTGTAATCGACTTAACACCGCATCGACTGCATCTAAATTGTGTTGACTCGTTTCATAACTGCGCATTAAAAGTAGAGCCGCCGAACCGATGATCAACGTTTTGTCGTGTGGGCTCTCTTCGATCAAGTTCCACTCTTTCAAAATCTTCAGATGTCGGTACAAACTACTCAGCGGAACTTGCAATTGTTCGCTCAAGGTTTTCGCTGATACTGGCTCTTCATTTACCGCCACTTGCATCAATAATTGCAGTGACTTTTCATTAACTTGGCTGGCCGATAATTTCGTTTCGTTCATGTTTTCTTTTTAGCCTCATTTATTCCACGCCTCAACTATGATTCTTATATATCGAGAATTTAAGATTAATAACAGACTTGCTTTCTCACCAAGTGAGAAAACATAACAATCTGATCAAAAAAAGGCTCCGCAGAGCCTTTTGAATAAGAAAGAAACAACCGTTACGCTAATTTAAATGTCGCCACTTTTGCACTCAGCTCTTCCGCTTGCTGCTTGAGTTCATTGGATTGGCTCAAGCTATCTTCTGCACCAATGACCAGTTGCTCCGTCACATCCTTGATAGAAGTAACATTTTGTGTAATTTCACTAGTTACATGCGTTTGCTCTTCGGCTGCCGTCGCAATTTGCGTCGCCATATCACTGATCAAGGCAACCGCTGCTTTAATTTCTTCAAGCGCACCGGATGCTTTATCGGCATCTTCCACTGAGTTCTCAGCGAGCGTTGAGCTGCTTTGCATCAACGATACCGCACGTTTAGTGGTTTCTTGCAGGGTATCAATGGTTGATTTTATCTCTTCGGTAGAAGTATGGGTGCGCTGAGAAAGCACACGGACTTCGTCTGCTACCACGGCGAAACCTCGGCCTTGCTCACCCGCTCGCGCAGCTTCAATAGCCGCATTCAGCGCAAGTAAGTTGGTTTGCTCTGCAATGCCTTGAATAGTTGCCAGTACGGTCGAAATCTCTTGCGCGTGTTGGTTTAGTGCGGCAATCACGCCACTGGCCTCACTCACTGATTTTGCCAAGTTATTGATCGAGCCTTTGGTATGAATCACCAAAGCATGTCCATTATTGGTGCTGGTTGCCGAGTCTTGCGCTGCTCTTGCCGTTTGCTCTGCGTGAGAGGCTATCTCTTGCGTTGCCGACGCCATTTCAGTGACCGCAGTAGCGACCATCACAATTTCTTGCTGCTGGTGACTAAGCTCTGATGCCGATTGATTAGCGCGATGCGCGCCATGTTCTGATTGCGCTTCCAATTGATGAGACTGGTGACGAATATGGCCAATAAGTTGTTGTAAGCTTTCCACAAAGGTATTGAAGTTTCTGGCCAATTCACCTACTTCATCGCTGTTCTCTACTTCAATACGTTGGGTTAAGTCACCACTACCGTTTGCAATTTGTGCTAACGCTTGAGAAACATTATTCAAAGGACGGAACAAAATATTACATAATAAGTTGAACAGCAGAGTACAGAGTATGACGACAACGGCAGTAACAATGAGCTGGCTGAAAGTAGCTTCAGATAAAGGTGCGATGAGCGAATCGTGATTGATGACCACAACAGTACTGAGATTCGTTCCGTTGATGCTTCGGGCGTAGAGAACATACTCCTCACCTCGAATATCCACCAATAAATCGCTGCTTTTCGCAATCGCTTGGCGGATATCAGCGAAATTTAAACCCAGATCAGAAACACTTTTATTGAGCAGCTTAGTATCACTATGGGTAAAAATATTGCCTTTATCGTTAGCAATAAACATATACCCCTCACCCGGCAAAATAACTTGCTTCATGCTGTTGAGGATGTCAGTAATTTCTACGTCGGCGCCTAAAACGACTTGTTGGCCATGTAAATTCAGTGCCTTACCTAATGAAACCACATTAGCGCCCGTTGCCGCAGCAACGGTTGGGTTATCCATAAACACTTTTGATGGGTTTGCTTTAGCGTTTGTATACCAGCCCCATTTGCGCGGATCATCGTTCCCCGGCGGCAAGATGACACCATTAGCGTTGTTTTGCGAACCGTCGGGGTAAGCAAGAAATACGTTGTCAAACGCTGCAGAATCTCGAACTTGTTTTAAATGTGTCACGATGGCTTGTTTCTCGGCATCTTGCGACAGCGAGGTTAAAGCACGCTCTTTCGACAGTAACCAGTCCGTCACATACTGGTTATAAGAAGCGGTGGTACTTTGTAATCGTTGTTCAACATCAATATCTAATCGCTCCAGTGCAGCTCGATACGACAATGCTTCAACGAGTAATCCCCCAAGAATAATGGCAGCGCTGGCTGAAATCGCCAGTTTATTTTTTAACGACATTTTTTTAAACATAGGTAGACCTATTTGTAATAGTAATTTAACTCAAACCGATAGAATTCTCGATCAATTGGACATTATAATTTCAAGCCTCGAAATAAAACTTGAAGCGGTCCACGTCTTTGTCATTGCTCACAAAGGACTACAAAATAGCATAGTGCATTTAACACATTTATATCATGTTAGTCAGAGAGTTGATTACTCATCACTTTGGAACTAACTTCTAATTTTGAGTGAATTTTTCTGGTCTAACCTTTTCTATCCTCACCATAGTAACCGCAGGAAGTAGGCGAAAAAAAAGAGAACAAACGCTCTCTTTTGGATTAAGCTTAACCAGAAACTTATCGGGTCAACAGTGACTTCAATGAAAGTTCATCAGTACTATAGAGCTTGTGGCTAATCCAGTAACTGGCGATACCAATCATGATATACACAAATAAATTACCCCAACCAGCACCTTCGAAAGCCGTGAACATGTTTGAAGAAGTCATTAACTGCAACGGCAAGTTGAAAATCGCGTGGTAAAACTCCCCTACAATGTCAGAATTCAGCATAACAATCGAGATCCATTTAAGCGCGAAACCGCCCACGAACATCACAAGGATCGGCGAATTAAATATCTGTGAAATAACTAAAGTAAAGCAGGCTAATGGCAGCATCGTCACAGCAATCACCCACATTATACTGAGGTAATTCAACCAGTGTTGAACGGCATATCCTAGAGAACGTTGTTCAAATAATAGGGCTAAACGGTTTTCTGTCGCTAAGTTAAGCCCCCACAGCAGAATGTCCGCACAAATGACTAACACGGAACAGACCACAGGAATTACAAATAAGCCAAACCCCAGTTTCACTATGTGGGTCATATTGTTCGTCACTGGCATGCTGCGCCAGAACATCGAGCTTCCCTCTTTACGCTCCTTGCGGAATGTTCTGGGGAAATAGAGTGAACTGAGCATTAGCGAAATAAAACCAACAAGCATGATGATAAAGGTGTTGAAATCATCCACAAATTCAATATGGACATCACTGATGTCACCACCAAATTCCATCTCAAAAAACAGGTTGTGTTGCAGTGTATTGTTCATTAACAAACTGATGAACAATAGGGTTCCGCATACCAATAGAAACAAAGGAATACGCGTAACATTTTTGTTTTCAATCAGCTCTTTTTCAAGCATATAAATACTGGGGTGCATTATGCGCTCTCCTTCTGCAAGGCAAGAAATAGTTCAGCAAGTTTTACACTGTAAATAGAACCAAGCCCTTCAACGGCTTGACGGTGTTCTGAAGTCAACAACCACTTTGTTGTTCCCAAGCTTGGCTGAGATGCCAAAGGACGATAGGTTTGGATAACGTCTTGATGTGCGTTACTGGCCTCTAGAACAAAATACCCTTGTGTAATCGCCTCCATTGAGTCTTGCAGCACGACCTTACCTTGCTTCAAGATCAGCACATCCGTTAGCAAATGTTCAATTTCCGATACTTCATGACTAGCAATAATCAAGGCACGCTCACCATCATGAAACCATTCGAGTAAGTGACGATAGAAGGTATCACGGTAGATTAGGTCCAAACCAAGAGTTGGCTCATCCAAAATCAGCACTTTGGTATCGGTGGCAATCACAATGGCTAAATGCAGTTGTACTTTCATCCCTTTTGATAAGGTACGAATTTTACTTGATAAACGAATGTTGGTTTGTGTAAGGACTTGCGTGGCCTTGTCTAACGAGAAGCTGGGATGCACGCCTGACGTATAACGCAAAATTTGTTTAACCGTCATCCAATCTGGCAACACATTGACGTCTGAAATGTAGGAAAGATGCGCCATCACTTGCGCATGTTCCGTAATCGGATTTAAGCCTTGGATCAAAATGTCACCTTGATAATGGTGAGCACCGAGCAACGACTTAATTAAAGTCGACTTGCCCGCACCATTATGTCCGAGCAAACCGAGCACCTGTCCTGCGTAGAGCTTAAAGCTCACATTCTGCAGAGCTTCCGACTCGGCATGCTTTGCGTACTGTTTAGATACACCGTTGACTTCGACTAATGGATTCATTGGTCACCTTCAATATGCTGTTGTAGTTGGTTGATAAAATCCTCAAGCGGCATCGCCAATAGCTTGAGTGTTTGTGCAATTTCTGGGATCTGTTGCTCTAAAAAGTGCTGCTTTTGTTTCGCCTGTAATTGCGCTAGCGCTCCTTTCGCGACATACATACCTTGACCTCGTCTTTTTTCAACAATGCCTTCGTCAACAAGCAGTTGATAGCCTTTCATGACAGTTAAGTGATTGATTTTCATATCTGCCGAAACGGTTCTTACCGAAGGCAACGCACTATCTTCTAGCCAAATACCTTGTAGGATCTGCTCGGTAATTTTGTCGGCTAGCTGACGGAATATGGGTTGGTTATCTTGCCAATCTGTCACAATTTCATACCGATATAGTGTTATACACATATATAACACTAAAGCAAAAATATTGAATTGCAAGTGATGAATGAAAAAACATAGAAAAACGCACAAAAAAGCCTCGTGTTAGAACGAGGCTTGAAGTCATTGTTTGCGATAAAAAGTTTATTAAAACCCGTTAGCTTATTGAGGTAACTGGTTTATTAAAGCAATCAGCTTGTTGGGCAACTTGCAGGACCAATCTCTTTCCATACTCCCCACACACCAGTAGTCGATGGGTTTTCGCCAGTTGTCCACCACTTGGCTTCCCATACTTTACCTGCCCAAGAAACTTGTTGACCGCCAGTATAAACCGCTGATTTATCCCACAAGTTACTGCAAGTGTCACCACCACCAGAATCTTTCTTCGCCACGATAACCGATGCACTTGCAGAGGCCGCCGCTTTACCATCACTGACAGTTACAGTGAAGCTTAGCGTGATGTCTTGGGTATACTCAGGAGCAACAAACGAAACACTCGCACCTTGAATGGTTGCATTTAGGCCTGCAGGTACATCCCATGCGAAAGTTAAGGTGTCTTGATCGACGTCACTTGAAGCGGAAGCGTCCACCACCACAACCTCACCAGCACTGACATTGCTTGGCGCAGTAATCACCGCCACTGGTGGCATATTCACAGGCTCAGTTGCTTTAGGTTTGACCGTTACAGTCACAACATCAGAAGCCGTTGCGCCTTTGTTATCTGTGACCGTCAACTTGAACGTCAGCGTTTGTACTTGTGCCACTTCGGCCGCGTCAAAACTGGCTCGTGCAGAATTAGCGTTTACTAAGCTCACTGCTGTGCCCGCCGTTTGCTGCCACACGTAACTGACAATAGTGCCATCACTGTCTTTTGATGCACCGCCATCAAGAACAACACTCACCGGACCGACCACCGATTGATCAACACCTGCATTTGCAGTGGGCACGCGGTTCGCAGGGGGTGTAGTACCTCCTCCTGCTAAGCTTTCATGCATCGCATTTAGGATGTCACCATTATCAGCGTCAATCTCCCAAGAGAACAACCCGGCCAAACCAAGGTTTCGAGCATAGGCGCCCTTGGCTTTGATTGAACGGTTATCGTCAAAAGTAACCAGTTGGCCCGTTGTACGATTCCAAACCCAAGGTGCTTCAGCTTGTGCATCGTATCCATATTCAAAGCCATTAATACCGGTATTATTAGCCCCTAACATGAATGATTTGATGCCTTTATAGTCAATCACACCCGCTTCCCACACGCCTTGCGCGGAAGTGCCTTTCAATTTTCCGTTACCTACCCCTGTCATCGGGTCGGTTGGATCACTTAATGAAGCCGGCATCACCCCTTCCCAGCCACGGCCATACATAGCCGCACCTAAGACTAACTTATTAGCAGGGACACCCTGTGCTAGCAGTAACTGGATACCGTTATCCGCCGTATAAGCTGGACCTTTATAAGGTTCGCCATTTTCATCTACTCCTTTCCCATCACACTGACCAGGGCGCATGAATGATCCGCAGTAAAGCGCGGTTTGGTGGCCTAATACGTTATTCCAACCGCCATAAAAGTCATAAGTCATGGCAAAGATGTAATCCATATATTGAATGGCTTCGCCATAATTAACATCTTCAATCTTGTCATGACCAACACCAATTGCTGACGTGAGCTCATAAGTACGACCAGTTTCCGATTGCAATTCATCAAGCATGGCACGCAGTTCACGCATTAACGCAATGTACGCAGGGCCATCATTGACTGGGTCACCGCGATCCGCTGCTTGACCACCTCCTCCAGGATATTCCCAGTCGATATCAACACCGTCGTAGAATTTCCAAGTGGTTAGGAATTTCTTCACTGAAGCAACAAAAGTATCGCGATTGGCCTTGTTGGTAAAATCAAAAAATGGGTCAGAGAGTGTCCAACCACCAATAGAAGGAAGGATCTTGAGGTCTGGATTACGCTGTTTGAGCGCCATCAACATGGCATAGTTGCCCTTGATCGGAGAGCTGTATTGGTGACCCGCTTGCGGGAAACTCTTTTGATAGGCCGCCCAAGGGTCATGGATCACCACTTCGTAATCATTCACCCCATTACATGCTGTCATCAACGCGTTGTAGCTGTTTCCACCAACGGATTTCAATGATTCGTTAGGGCCACAAATTGGAATGAAGCCGTATAGAATATGCGTCAGATTATCAGCCGGGATGTTATCTACCGTATATTTTCGGTCATAGATGCCCCACTCAACAAAGTAGGTTCCAACCACCGTATCTTTATCGGTCGTGTAAGTCTTGTTATTGGGATCAATATTCATCACCAAAGGTTTGAGATGTGAGCCATCGGTATCGGCAATTGTTATCTCAACGGGTGCACTTTTGCTGCAACCTGTCGCGTCGCAAGCTTCGATTGTCATTTGGTAAACACCACCTTGTGCATAACTGAAGTTTGCGGTGGTTTGGCTGCCAGTGATTGGGCCTGTCGCGACCTGTGCGCCATCAAAATAGATTTTATACGTGTTGCCCGTTGTACCACTCCATTGGTTAAACTTAACGGCAATCGGCGCTTGGTCATAATATTTGACCATTTGGTTATAACCAGCCGTGCTTTCCATGGCTAATTCAACTTTAGAAAACTGTAGATTATTCGACCCATAGACATCGACGCTAGGGGTTGCTGGTGCTGCCATTGCCGTGCCCGAAAGAGCCATTGCAATACTTGCGGCGCACAAAGTAATACGATTCATACCTAATATCTCTCATTTCTGAATGTTTCACTTACATTTAAGCAAGCTGCTCTTCTGATAAGGCATTGAAGAACATCCATTTCAGTATTTACAAGACTTATTTTTTTTAGCAAAAAAATAAAAACGCTTTTCGAGTCATCGTTAAAATTTTGTTATGGGGATTCACCGTGTTACATCTTAAAAGCAATTCTGAGTCAGGAATTCAGAAGTTTGACAAAGCAAAGCAGGTAAGTTTAATTTTTTACGCTAATTAAGGCCTTTGAAGAAGACTAAATGGCATAATTTAAAATTAAGAGAATGACATTATCACGTGACTAACGATCTGATAATATTGACGAATGCATGACGCATGCCTCGCACTAAAGATGTTACATTTCAATGAAAATTAGTCACTTATGCCGTTGAGAACTTGCTTTTACAACCAACTATCGGCAACCTCTACTCTATTGCTTGCAAGGATAAAATAATGAACCTAATTAAACCGGCTTTATGTACATTAACCATGATCTTTAGTGCCTCTGTATTGGCTAATATCACTCTTGAAATTCCAGACACCATTAACTTATTAGCGGTGAATGGTCAGAAGCCCGAAACTTCTGGCAGCCTATTTTCCTCAGCGAAAAGCCTTGAGCTGGCCGATGGTGAACAACAAATCGTCTTCAAATACGCGCCTTATTTTACGCAAGGGAATGATCGCGTGATTATCGAAAGCGATGCAGTCATTGCCACATTCACCGCAAAGGATGCAAAACTGAATTTTGCCATGCCTGAATACCGTGATGCACATCGAGCAGAGAAAGAGATTAAAACAATGCAATGGTCACTGATTGACCAAGCAGGCCAAACACTAGAGATAAAGCAAGATCGCCTTCTTAAAGAAGGGTATCAAGTAGGCCGTGACTATATCCGTGAAGCAAATGACTATAATCGCGCAGGGGGTATTGCAGCTATTGGAATGACGGATGTTGCTATGCTGCAAAATGAACTAGCTCAGTCAGGAAATGTACAAAACGCCGCCGAAGAAATGCTGCATTTTTGGTACAACAAGGCTGATGAGAAAACGAAAGTACGCTTTAAAGAATTCGTTAACCAACAGTAATAACATCTCAATATGAGCTCTCTGAATTGAGAGCTCATTAGTATTGAAGTAGTTTGTGCTTAGCTTACCAGAACAGCATCGCAATCATGGTCAGCAAGCCAATACAAGCAATATTTAGCATCATACCCACTCGCATCATCTCACTTTGCTTAATGTGTCCAGAGGCAAACACTATCGCATTGGGTGGCGTCGCAACGGGCAACATAAATGCACAAGAAGCCGCAATAGCAATCAATACAGATAGAATCACGGGTGAGATACCAAAGGCTTCAGCAACACTGGCAAACACCGGAATAAGCAGCGCTGCACTGGCTGTATTACTCGCGAATTCCGTTAGGAACACCACGAAAACAGCAATCACGAATACAATAAAGAACAGACCTAAATGAGAGATCAGGGCACTTAGTTCATTGGCTAGGAAAACGCTGGTTCCCGTTTGCTTAAGTACGTTGCTCAAGCAAATGCCGCCACCAAACAGCAGTAATACCCCCCAATCTGCCGTTTTTTCTACATCTTTCCAGTGCACCACTCGGGCAAAATTGACCAAAACAATCGCACCCAGCGCAACCAGAGTATCAAAGCTCGCAAAACCACCCAGCATGGCATTGACTGGTTTGCTAAATATCCAACAAAAAACCGTTAATGCGAAAATACCAAGCGTGACGACTTTACCTTTATCCCAAGTAACAGGTTCATAATTGAGCTCGAACTCTCCATTAAGATCCGGTTTTAATGCGAAATATAAAATAGTAATCGCAATGGGCAGCATAATCGCCGCCGTTGGAGCACCAAATTTCATCCAATCTGTAAATGAAAGACCAACCTCAGCCGCGGCAATCGCGTTAGGAGGGCTTCCTACGATGGTTGCAATACCACCAATGCTGGCGCTGTAAGCAATACCTAACAGCACAAAAACATAGGTCGAATGACCACGGTCTTTATCCACTTTGCTGAGCACTCCAAGCACAAGCGGTAGCATCATCGCAGCGGTGGCGGTGTTACTGATCCACATTGAAAGCGCGGCAGTCACACCAAACAACATGAATACCGCAACGCTCATTTTCCCGCGCGCCATGATAAGAACTTTATCGGCAATAACTTTATCCAGCCCCTGCCGATGCATAGCAGCAGCCAATGCGAATCCACCTAAAAATAGGAAGATAATCGAGTTAGCAAAGTTATTGAGCGCCGTTTGGGTGTTAAAAACACCAAAAACGATGGCCATGATAGGCACAAGAATGGCCGTGACTGTGACGTGTAAAGCTTCCGTTAACCACAGCACAGCAATAAATGCCAGCATACTAATGCCCAAAGCGACATTAGTATCAACAGGTAAGGCATTGTACAGGACAAAAAACAGGACAATATCGGCTAGGATGATAAGGCTGTTGCGGTTAAAAAACCATTCTCGGGTGTTGGAGGGTAAAGGGACACTATCGTTTCTATTCATTATTATTTTTCCTTATGAGGGCCTACTGGCAACAATATGATCACACATATTCAAACAAGGAGATAATAATTATTGCGAAATTGTTAACCTTATCAAGACTATGGTTAACAATTTAACACTTTGAAATAAATGGAAAACTATTGGTTAAATTACGTCCATCCAATTACGGCTTCAAATTAACTTAAAACGAACACCTTAGCATGGTATTCCTGCCAACAAATCAAATCCGGACTTAACTTGTTCACCTTTCATCACACGTCCATGTCCTTGGTTTTGGGTGGTAATAAGTGACACTTTCTCGATTTCTTCTGCCGCTCGCTTTGAAACAGAATATTTGGTGAACTTGTCATTCTCATCGTGAACAATGACGCTGCGAGATTGACGCTGAGCAAGCTTATGGTAAGGATCGATAGATTGAATGGGATAACGATATTGATCGGCAACTTCCGCAACAACGGCCTCAAATAAGCGCATCGAATAGCCAGACCTTGCCACACTGCTGAATAAGTTATCCAAATAATCCAGCACGGGCGCGACCAATAGCATTGGACAATGCTCAATTTTATGATGTCGGCACTCTAATGCGGCGGCCGTCCCCATACTGTGTCCAACGATACCAGCAACATTGTCAATACTATCGAGTATCGCTTCCAACCCTCCAACAAACGCAGGAATGTGACCATACACGCCCTCGCTTTGACCATGTGCTGGGTGATCATAAGCTAATGCCGTATAACCACGTGCCGCAATATGCTCCATCAGTGGATAAAACTGACTTGCCGTGCCAGACCAACCATGAGTCAATAACCAAATGGGACCACTTCCGAGTTGATAAGTCGTCAGAGCCCCTTCAACGCACATTACACGGCCAGTTTTCAGGCCAATTGGCGGCTGGTTTTGAGGCTTACTTCTTGCCGGAGTCAACAATACATTTCGTGCAACTTTTTTGGCATGTGACGGTGCGAGCGTGTGATGAAGACGAGTGCTCATATTAACCAATGTACGTTTCACACTGAATGTGTTTGAGGTGCTAAAATAGATTTTTTCACTCACTGAGTTGCCCTTCCTCTCGATAAAATAGAACGTTCGTACTATTTCTAATTAAAAATTTTTATTTTGTTAAGTATTTGATTTTGTTAAATAAAAGTGCATTTGTGCTGTTGCAGGCTCGTTCTTCTCGCTGTGAAAAGCGAGAATTAGCTAACATTGCTGCTTCACTATATTTCGCCATCGAGACATTAAATCGCCCACGCCTTTCCAAAAATGTTGATAACTTTCCATTTGGCCGTAGATCGAGTAGAACAAATGAGCACTTAAATAGAGTCCATACAACTCATAAGCAGCCTGCTTTACATCCAACTTCGGATGAAACTGTGCGCTATCAACCCCTTTTTGAATTTGAATTTGCAAGTAATGAATCCAAGTCGCGATGGTTTTTTTAAGTACTTTTTGAATTGCGCAATCACAAGTTGCGGCATCTTTCCACGCATCTAAAAACATACAACTGCCTTGGAATGAATGATTCCAACCTAACCAGTGCTCTAACAGCACTCGCAATTTAGCTTCGATATTCTCGTCGCCAATCAGGCGAGCCGGTGTAATAACACGCTCAGTAAACACAGAATGGGCATGCTCTAATACTGCAATTTGCAAATTTTCTTTAGCATTAAAATGCGCAAACAAACCACTTTTTGATAAACCGCACTGTTTTGCCAACTCACCGATAGTGAGACTTTCCAAACCGTTTTCACTGGCTAATTCGAACGCTTTGTTCAGTACATTTTCTCTTGTAATTCTACCTTTGCTCATATTATGCCGACTCTCACTTCATACCATGCTATTTTTAGCACGTTCGTTCTTTTTTGCAAATTTGATTTTGCAAAATGAGGAACTGTGGAAGAATAGCAACGCTATGAGCAACTTCAATGGATTGATATGACAACGATTATCGAACAACTTTTGTTTTCGGCCTCAATTACAGGGCCTATCTGTTTGATGTTAGTACTGGGCGTTGTACTGAAGCGAACGGGGGTTATCAACGATAATTTCATCGATGTCGCGTCACGCATCGTATTCCAAGTCACCTTACCAGCCATGCTATTTCTTAGCATCGTCAAATCACAGCACGATTTTTCTTCCAGTGCAGCACTGATTGGCTATGGACTACTCGCTAATTTCCTATTTTTTCTTTTCACGACTTTTTTCACCAAAAAAGCGTTCCCACAACATCTGGATCACGGCGTGATCATCCAAGGCGGGTTTCGTGCGAATACCGCTATTATCGCTTTGGCTTATGTCGCAAATACTTATGGCGAACCTGGGCTAGCATTAGCGGCGATGTACGTTGCCGCAACCACTATCCTTTATAATATTCAAGCGGTGATAACACTCACGCCAAAAGGGGAAAGTTCAGGGCTCAAAGCCGCAGGAGTAATTGCCAAAACACTCACCAAAAACCCACTGATTATTGGTATTCTGCTCGGTGTTTTATGCTATTCCTTATCCCTTCCAATCCCGAAAATGGTTACTGATGCTGGCCAATATTTTGCCAATATGACACTACCATTAGCACTACTGTGTACTGGCGGCTCACTCAATATAGGTTCACTCAGAAGCGACAAAGCACCGGCTTGGTTTGCCACTGCCCATAAGCTGATTCTCGCCCCGATATTGATCACATCGGGTGCGTTACTTTTTGGCTTTCGCGGGTTAGATCTCGGGCTAGTCTTTTTGATGAGTGCATCCCCTACCGCTGCGGCCAGTTATGTTATGGCTAGAGCTATGGGAGGAAATGCAACCTTAGCGGCCAACATCATTGCATTGACGACCGTATTTTCACTGTTTACTTGTACACTAGGCATCTTCCTGCTCGCGTCTCTGAACTTAATTTAACAGCCTTTTAATTCACTGCGGAAAGGTAAGAAGGAAGGGCCATTCAAAAAAAGCGAATCATTCCATCATGGAGACATCACTTTCTTTCAGTCCATGATTAAATAGCGTCAACAGTTGCTCACTTCGTTCACCCATTTTAGGGAACAATAGATAGTTATTATTGATGAGAAAAGGTTTGGGATGGTGCGTGATCATTTCTCGCCATTGCGGTAAGTATTTATCCAGAGTGTAATAACCGATATGAATTTCTTCTGGCATGAGATCAATCCTCTTTTTCACCAGCCGTTCGAAGTTCTGTTTTGGATCATTGACTCGAGACATTTTTATTTGCTGCGTTTCTAACAATCTGTCTAACTCGGCACCATAGCTGTAGGCAATGCCACCTCCTAAATGTAACCCCTTAAGATCATAGAGACTTTCCCAGTGAAAGTCGGTTTCTTTATGGTGAAAAAACACGAAGCGTTCATCGCTCACCGCTTCACTATAATAAAAATCTACCGTTCGCTCTTGGTTAAACATCCAAATAGCAGTTGCATCATAACGTCCAGCTTTGGCTTCGGCGTATGCTCTCGCCCATGGGAAAAAATGAAACTCAACTTCGTAGCCAGCATCCTTAAATACTTTACGGATGATCTCAGCAACAAAACCATTATTTTCAAGGTGTTGACCAATAAACGGCGGCCATTCACCAGCACTAATACGAATAATATGACTATTGTGTATTGAGGATGGCGCTGCCCATGCGGGAATAGAAATCCATGATAGGATGAGACAGAGCCAAACCTCATACCATCTTAAAGATTTCATTGCCGTACCTGAACATTGAGCAAACTTTTAAGAAACATAACAAAAACTAATAAAACAAAACGTATACATAATATATTTATGTTTTTATGCTAGTGCAGTTCTTAAACCCACTTTTTGTAACCAACACGACAAAAATAAGGCCACGTGCTACAACATCAATGAGGAAAGAACCATGATGAAATGGATAGTTGGTTTAAGCCTACTATTTAGCAATGTTGCTAGTTTGGCAGCGACTTCGGTCGATTGGTTACAGGTAAAATCAGAAGACGGCATTACGATCTACTCGCGCCACCATAGCGATGGCTTAGTCCAAATACGGGCGCAAATGTTCGTACCCACTAGCTATTTCGCTTTTATGCGGCTATTAGATGACAGTGAACATGTACCAAACTGGATAGATAACGTGAGTAACAGCCGTGTGCTGCAAAAAATTTCAGATACCGAGAATATTGTTTACACCCAATTCTCGGCACCATGGCCAGCTAAAAACAGAGATATGGTGACTTATTCAAAATTTGAGATGCTACCTAATGGTTTAAGTTTAGACATAGTGGATGCCCTAAATTACTTGCCTGAACAACCGGGATACATCCGTATCACTCAAGTCAACGCACATTGGACGCTGCAAAAACTGACTAATGGTATGACTCACATCGATTATATTGCCTTCGCTAATCCAGGAGGTGCACTACCTAACTGGTTAGTGAACAAACTGTCCACTGACAGTGCCTTTACCACATTTAAAGGCTTGCGCCGAGAATTGGCCACTTATCAAGATAAACTTCACCCTGCCGTGAATGAATAGCATTCTTAACCCAATACTTGGCCAAAAGGCAGGTAAACAATATTCAGCACGATCAAGATAACCATCGCACTGAAGGTTAGCTTCATACCACAAATCCGCCCTTTAAGTTGGTCACTTAAAATCGCTCTGGCATGTAAAATTCGGCCAACGATAAACGTAATACCCACCCCGTGGATCCACCATACGCTGGCACCATTAAACTCCAATAACCCCATTAGGATTAAAGTAATAGGAATGTATTCTGCGGCATTTCCTTGCGCGCTGCGAGCTAATTGCAGTGCTGGTACTCCACCATCGGCATATCTCACTTGGTTAGCCCGACGCTGTTTAATAACGTTAATCGCTAGCCACAAAAATAATACTGAAAGTATCGATGCATATAGAGCAGTAACCATGGTCATTCCTTTTCAGGTCAGTAGTGCCTCTAAGTGCCTCTATAGTAGTGCATCAAGCACGTTCAGATCACTACTCTGATTCAAAGCAATCTCTAGTGCTGGAGTGGCTTAATCTCTTGAGCCGAATACACCTTATTTACTTTATCCCAAGGAATCGGGTCAATTGATACACCTGCGTCTTTTGCGCGTTGGTGAATACGCCCTAAATAAGAAGCCTCTTTATATGTGTCAGCTGTAAAACCATTACTATCACGATCCATGACTTTATCTGGTGCTAATTCTGCTAGATAGACGGTCTCGCCACAACCTCTTAGCCAAACTTTGGCTTGCCCATTTGGCAGTAAACCGAACACGAATTCGGTGCGATAGCAAACATTACCCAATGAACCATCTCGATTTTGGTAAAGACTTTTTCTTGCCATCAAACTTTTAACGTCTTCAGATACAGTATATTTGGTGACATAAAACTGAGTGTTGATAAGTGAAACCCAATACAAGTAAAGACTATCTGGTGGCAATTTAATCTTTACAACTTGCTCACCCTGCGTATTCATAGCAAAACTATGTACAGGCAATCCAAAACCATCATATTCAGGTAACCAACCTTGAATATTTTTTAGATCACTAATTCTCATAAAATGAGAAAAGGTATGCAAAGGAGACGTCCAGTTTTGCGCCTCATTTACTCCATAAGCTTGAGTAACTTTAACAGGGTAAAAAGAGGACATAGAGACGCTAACGCTCCATGCCTTCTCTGGTATTGGCCCCGCATAAGATGAGCAAGCACTTAACAATACCGTGATCAACAAAACAGATACACTTTTGAAATACATTCTATTTCCCTTTTTCGCATGGGTAGCTGGCACGCTTGTAGCAACTTTGGCTTTCATCCCAAAGCGGTTTGAGTGCAAAACTATCATCAGATGAATGGTGAAATAAGTTTAACTGCATCAACTCTTGTTTACGTTTTGCATCAAACTCACTCTCTAACTTGGCATACTGCCCTTGCTTTGCCATATCCAGTACTTTTTGATTTAATGTCTTAAAACTGGTAGCTAAAATATTATTCGATTGTTCAGGAAAGTCGACAACTCTATAAGCACCACGATCCGGGTCTTGCCATAGAAAACCATCGTCATCGGCCACTGGCACCCCCTGAAACTCAGCTAAACCATACATTAATCTGAGGTATAAACGGGAGAGTTCACCTTCCACCTTACGCTGTATATAAAGGCGACCGACCACTCTGCCGCCCTCTTTTTTACCATGATTAATAAACTCAATTTGTGGCTCTGTGTAATCACTCTTCTGCCAACCGGTGGCTAAATCACGCTGTTTATACTCAGCCAGCTTTCTTCTCACGTATTGCTCGGCGCGATCCTTATCCCAGCGGTCAGAGAAAGAGCGGCTCACACGCTTCACCAACTTCTTCTCTAAGATCGGCAAGAGATAATCACTATTGTTGTAGCTCAGGCGTGAATGGTAACCGCCACCAATATCGGAATGGGCTCCGGGAAGAACAAATTCATGAAAATGCGCAGCCGAATCCACAGAGTTAAGATGGTTAAGGCTAAAGTTATAGCGGCACTCAATGCTAGGATCGGCGGTTAAATGAACAGCACGCCGAACGCGCTGAGGATCAAGCCATAACCTCATATCACCGTTATCATGATGAGTTGAAAAATCAAAAGAGAGTAGGTCAACCACAGAAGCTACGGTATCAAACAGGCCTGCAAAAGTAATCTCACAGTTGGCTTTAGCCTCATCTGCTTCATCCCAATCAAACCCATACGCCAAGGGAACGCCACTTTTTTGGCACGCCTTGCTAAACGCTTGAGCAAACTCGCCCTGCTCGCCATCCAAAACCACATTGATGAAGTGTCTTGCGGCAGCGGCTCCACGGCTAAAGCCAAATACATCAAACTGCAGCTTATTAAAACCGTCAACGGTATTCGGATCTGCTTCAGCAAAGACTGATTTAATATTTATAATTGACGTTGACAGTTGCTCTATGGAAGTACTGACTTTAGCGGTCACACCATATTTACCTATCCCAGCCCCCTGCCCAAAAATTTCCGATTCATCAGCTGGCGCAATATTTGTGCTATTTCCTGTACCAATACCAGTAACATATTCAGCTATAGAATAGGCAAGCCTGTTTTCAGAAAATTGATTTTTCTCATAAAGTTCAAACAACTTCTGTACATTGGTTAGTTCATTACTAGCACTGCCTGCCACTGTCTCTACTTCGCCTTCATCATTTTTAAATAAAGAGATAAAAAAATTGTCTTTTTTAGGATAATCAAAACACTCGCTCGATAAGTGAGTAGCAGGAATGTCGTTTTTAAGCCGCCCTGTTTTTCTGGAAATAATGTCGCAATCAACCTTGTATTTCATTTTCCATGTTTGGTAGTAATTCTCTAACTGAGTCTTCCCCCACTGCGCACTGTAGCTATTATTGGCCGTACCATCAAAAAACATACCTACACGTAAGGTAATAAAGTTAAATCCTCTCACTTTAAGAACATAACTTTTATCTGTCAGTAAGTTGCAAGCATCCGCTTGACCTTTTTGGTGCCTTACGGGTAAAGCTTGTTCTGCCGTCAATTCGGTTAGATCGCCACTGGTTACGTTTAGAAAACTAGCACTATTACCTAAATGGTCTTGGTATTGTTTGGCAAAATCCAAAGTAGGGTCGGCTTCATTATTGGGTGTTCTCAGTTTACCCTGAGACTCTCTTAACCATTGTTCAGCATCGAGAGTGAGCGTCACCGGGCCGGGGGCAAGCGTTTTAAGCAAGATAGGTGCTTCACCTAATACGACGGGAAATTCATGCTTTGCTGAGTCAGTGATAGTGCCAGTGATGCCTTCAAATGGCTTATTGAACTCATCACGGATGATAATTTCAATCCAATGCGTTCGATTTTCACACGGCGCACAAAAAGGGCTAACTCCTGTTGTACTTCTCATTGCCAGCTCTCCTTAATGGCCTTTAACTCTTTCAGTTCATCCGATGTTAAATGTAAAGGATGGGATAAATCATCAAGCGCGGTATCGGTTGCAGTGACGAGCGCAACTAACGCATGCTGCTCTGCGACCTCATAGCTATTTTGCTTTTCTAATGCTGATTGCAAGGCTGATAATATCGTCTGCTGCGGTGATTCTAGGCGTTGTAAAAGATGCGGCAATAGCTCCCACCAACGTCTTTCTAAGGAATTGGCATGAACATTTATGTTGTACAAAGGCGCTAGGTGGTGAGGTAACATCTTCCACCAAGTCCCGTGGCGAAGCACAAATTCACTGCATGAGGTATTACTGAAGGTAATGAGAGCGTCTTCTTCATGGTGATCAATCGCCACCAATTGGTTGATGTTGCCTAAAAAGTGATTCACCTCAGTTTCATCCATCGCTCGTAGTATGGGAATAATCACATCACGATCATAAAAGCGAAACATCACTTCTTCGCCATCTAATGCGGCAATTAATAAGCTCCGCAGATGACCCAAAACTTCTTGTGTGCTTACCTGGCTTGACAACACTAGTCCCTGAGCAAGGAGCGATTCTGGCAACTCCAAGACAATATCAGTGACAGGAATTAGCCACGGTGATAGCGGCATAACTGAGTCAAACATGGAGCCATAAAATAAAGGCACGGCTTCCTCAAATCCAAAACCACCATTTTGCGCTAAAGCAAGCTTGTGAAGTTTATGATCAACCAACCAATATTGATGCTCTGATTGTGCTTCAAACCACGATTTCAACATTAGGCATCCCCGGCTAATGGGCATACTTTTACGGCTGGCACTCGTGCTTCTTCAGCTTGCAATAGCGCTTGGTAAAGAATGGTTTGAGGTGGCGCGGGGGATTTTTGCAGTTCAAGCTCACCAGGTAATAACGGTAAATCACCACTAAAACCACTGCCACTGCCCGCACTTCCGCCTGAGTTTAAATTAACACCCGCCCCAGAAAGATGGACACCAGCAGGATCGACTTTGACAAAACTGCCACCGGCTGTCACGGTAATTTCTGATCCAGCTTCGATCACCACTTTTTGTCCAGCTTTGATGTGGATTTCATCTCCACTTTCATTAGTCCAAACTTGCCCTGATTTTACGTGCAAAGAACCATCGACCACTAATATACAGCTACCCTTAACCGATTCGCGGCTTTCGCCCTCCACCGTGAGGTGGTGGTTATGTTTAATGTGCGTGAATTGGTCGTTATCCACCGTGAGGTGCTGGTCGTGCTTGATGTGCGTCGTGGCGTCATTGAGCACCAAGGCGTCTAAGTCTTTTTGCGCGTGTAGGTAGATTTTCTCTTGCGCCGCTTGATCTTCAAAGCTCAGCTCGTTAAACCCTTCTCCTTGGTGCGTTTCACTGCGCAGCACGGTTTTGGTTTTGTTATCCGGCAGTGTGTACGGCACTTTATTGGTGGCATGGTAGGTACGGCCTGTCACTATCGGTTGGTCTGGGTCGCCGTTGAGAAACGAGACGATGACTTCATGACCAATGCGCGGAATGGCTATCATGCCGTATTGGCTGCCGGCCCAACCTTGTGACACGCGCACCCAGCACGAGCTGTGTTCATCGCCGTTGGAATATCTGTCCCACGGGAAATGCAGTTTGACGCGGCCATGTTCGTCGCAGAAGATTTCTTCGCCGTCAGGGCCCATGACTAACGCCATGCAAGGGCCATCCACTTGAGGTTTGGCTTGCGGTGTCGCACGCCACGTGACATCGGCAGGAATGAGCGTGAATTGGTTGCTGTACGTGGTCGCGCCACTGCCGCCCTCTTCTTCCAAAGCTTGTGGCTGACGCCCTTGATGATGCACTTGCACTACAACCCAATCGCGGTTCGCGCTGTCGTCAAGATGCTCCTGTAAGTCGAACTTTGTGCCCGCTTGCAGGCCAGGATGGTTACTTTTTCCGGTCGCGGTACGCGCTTCTCGTCGTAAGTACTCTAAGCGAATTTGATTAAAGGCTTTGCCGCTGACGTCGTCTTTAAAGCGACCCGGTGCATCAAAGTGTTCGTAGGTCGCTTGCTGGTAATCCATCTCGCGCCCTTGCGCTTGCTGAGCAAACGAGTAGCTCGGTTTTTTAAAGCTGTAATCTTGCAGCGCGCTGTGGCTCACTTCGGTTTGGCTGTGTTGCGTTAATTGCGACACATAAGGGCTCTCCATCACGCCACCTGCGAGGGCGTTGTAAGGAATAGGCGTTTCTCGCTTTATCAGGCTTTGGCTGTCGTCACTGAAAAAGAGGGTGTGTTTCCCCTCTTCATGGATGAAGTGATACACCAAGCCCTCTTCGGCGGCTAAGCGCTGCAAGAAGTCGATATCCGTCTCACGGTACTGCACGCAGAATTCACGCTGAGCACACTCACGTTTCAGCGAGAAGGCGTAGTCGTTAATGCCCATTTCTTGCAGTACGATGGAGAGGATTTCGGGAACGGTTTTGAGCTGGAAAATACGGCTGTTTTGGCGCAGTGATAGCCGCTCTAATGCCGGGACTAAGGTAAGTGAGTAAAAGGTGTGATGATGGCCAATATCGCCTTTACTGAACTGGCGCACAATGCCGTGCACGCGCTGCACGACAAGGCCATCACGCAGCATCTCAAGCTGAGCGGTTTTGTCCACCAGCTCCAGCGCCGTTAAGCCAGATTGGCGACTGGCCAGTTTTATCTCATAGCGAAAACCGTAGCAATGCAGGCCCGCTTGCGCGCTATCAGACAGCGATTCCACGCCTTGGTATTCACGTACCACTAACGTGTCGTCTGCCAAACCCTCCACGGTGAGCCTAAAACTTAACCTTGCCATCTTTTTCCCTTCCACTCTTTTATCGCAAAATGACACTAGTACAGCAAGTGCAGTGCCAGATATTTTTCTTTTATATTCATGATCTTATAAACAGCTCGATTGACAAAGGCAACAAACTGCCTGATATGAGCAAAAAGTTGCCCTTCAATAACCAATTGTTGCTCAGCTTATTGAGCCTGAGCTTCCTGATTATGTGTCACAGTCAAATGCTCAAACTGCTTGTCGAGCTCGGCCATTTTCCAGCTCAAATTATTAAGCCGCTGCTTCAAAATCATAAACTCCTGTTCAGCCTGTACAACATCACCTTTTTTGAGCAACTCTTCGACATATGCAGTTCTCCCATAAATAGGTGACAGACTAATAGCGAACTCCTCCAGCGATTTGGTTTGTCTTTGCAGTTCGGTTAATTTTCCTTTTTGCGCGAGCAGCGCGATGTTGGCCATCTTGGTTCTCGTTTCACTAAAACGCTCCATAAAGCGCTCAGTTTGTTGCAGAGCTTCACGCTTAGCATCGGCAAACGCTTGATCAACCTCCAGCACTGATTCGGTTTGGGGATAAAGTTGCAATAACGCATCCAACACTTGCTGGGCTTCAACACGAGCCGATTCAAAAGAGCGCGCCATTTTTTGCTCAATCGCCTCTCGGTACAATGGCACAATCTCATTTGACAACTGTTCAAGCTTGGCTGGCGAGTTGGCCTGTTGAAACGCATTGACCTGCTCTGGCGTATGTAAAACAGGTAACCTTAGGTTGGTTGCATAAGATATTGAGTTGAAAAACGGCAAATAAGTGACGGCCCCATACACCATCACAACACCAAGAACACCGGATATAAAAGCGGCCACATGCGTAACACGTGAGCGCTTTTGACTACGCACCTGCTCAACCTGTTCCATTTGAGTATGGCGCTTTAGTAGCGAATGATATTGCGTTTCTAAACGATCAATATGTTCAAAAATAGCAAAACCTACTCCTTCGAAATCAACCAAATAGTCCGGCTGTTGCAGCTCTAAAATGGTATGCATGCGCTCACAAAAGCGCTCACAACGGTATAAATCACGCAGTGCTTCATGATTCGGACGCAGATCTTTTAACTCCCGCACTACACGAGCATTAACCCAATCGAGCACTTCCTTGCGCATTTTCGCCGATTTTACGTCCGGTTTTGGCAAATTACTTAAGCAGCAGCACAGCAGTTCAACACCATTGGCGTATCCCGCTAAGCCCTGCATTTTTAAACAGGCTACGGTGTAATAACCGCACAGCAAAAGGTCAATCCCCGGGCCTTTTGCTAATGTTTCACAAGCAACTTTCACCACAGCCCAGTCTGGACCACCTGATAATGGGTTGTTACGACGATTGATCTCATCTCTCACCTTTTGGTAGGCATCAATGTGACGAACAGCGGCAGCATCATCTATCAAATGAAAACGAGCGTGGTCGATAAATACAATATTGGACATGACTACAGCGTCCTAAGTGAGTTGAGGAGCGATGACCAATCGCTCCTCACTATTATTTTAGTAAAGGGTTTTCGAGAGTTTGAATGACTTAAATAACCGCTCGGTGAATGGGTTAATATCTGCCTCTGAATTGAGTCGATAAATCATCTCACCACCGTCAACTGCAAACTTAAAGTCAACCGACGTGGAACTAGCACCCACCACATCACCTTGTTCAAGCAAGCGGAAAAATGCCCACGGACCTTGGATATTAATACTTCGTGGCGACATATTATTTTTAGTCGGCACTAACGTTACTTTAGAGATCGCAGAATCACGCAGCGTATTTGGCCAAATCAACTCGACACTGTCTCTTGGGCCGTGACTATAAGCGAGATATTGACCGTCAACATTCAGCACACTGCGGCGTTTGTTGTTGCTCAAGCGTAGTGGTTCAACCGAGAAACTAACGTCTAAGACCCCTTTGCGGTTAAAGAAAGCTTGCTGAATTTTCTTCGCCTGCTTGAGCTGTTCTAGAACGTCTTTGCGAATAATAGACTGCGCGTTATCGTCATCATTGACCGCAATATTTTCTTCCACAAACATTCTTAGCTGGTTGTTGTAGAAGTTGTCTAATGTGCCGTTGGGCGCAAAAAATGCTTCAAAGTCAGAAAGAGAACTGTCTTTGTTGGATGACTCATTAAATGGATAGCGCCCAGCTAATTTCTCTTCAAAGGTTTTGTAAACATCGTCATGCCAACGAACTTCAAGGTGCTTAATCGCTTCTTGTTTGACAACATACCAACTCTCATCCGCCAGTTTAGACACCATAGTATCGAGCGGTTTAGGCAAACCTGATGCAATACGTTTCACCGTGTAAATTGGATCAGCGTTCACTAATTTTACGCGTGCTTTAGTGGCATCAAGCGCAGCCATACCAACATCTGGCGCTTCTTGAATAGATTTGAGGTAATTTTGTAACTCTTCCACCGCCACTAATACTTCATTGATGTACGCTGGCTTATCACCGACTGGCTTGAGCATAGCGTTTAGTTCAGCAAAGGGTGCATCAATCTGCGAAGCAACTTTGTATTTTGGATTTTTTAACAGCTCTTTTTGCGCGGCTTCATCTTTAGGCACACTGGCATACATTTGAGTATTGCTTTCTAAAGTGCGAAGCAAACGCTGCATCGGTTCAATGTTGCCGGTAAAGTTTTCTAATACTGACACCGCGTCATTGATGTCGCTAAAATACTTAACGCTGATTTCATTAAGAGCCGCACGCCAGGTATTGGTGTAGTCCGCCACATACAAGCTGCGGATTTTGTTACGAAGGTCATGCTTATCCGCTTCGCTAAATTGAGCCGATTTGGATTGCCCTAGTACCCAACTGTCGATCAAGGCCAGCTCAGAAACGGATTCTGATTGCGGCATGAAGTAATCTTCAAACCCTTTTTTGGTAAGCATTTGCGGAATATACAGCGAGCTGCTGTTGACCACTCGCTCTTCAAAAACCACATCAAAGACGGGGCCAATCAAGTTGCGTAAATTGATCGAGGGGCCAAGAACCGTTTGTGCATTCAACTTCAAATTACGGTAAACACGTTGATCGTTAGGCATAGAACCAAGATCAGACTGCACTTTCGCCACCACCTGATCATAAGGCTTCATCACCGACTCTGCATTGCGATCACCGCGCGCGCGATCACCCGCTAAATCCGTGTGTAACATGGCGTAGTCTAAATGCCCCAGTAGTTCTTCTTGGATCACGCGTTGCCCAGCGAACTCTTGCTGCCAGTATTTGGAGAAATAATCGAGTACATAATCCTTATAGCGGCCACTTTTATCTACCATCATGCGATAAACACGCAGCACGGCCAGCTTCTCTTCATCTGTTTTGGCTTGGTTAAGCTGCACAACGACATCAGCCATGAGCAGAGGTAAAAAACGGTTTTCCAATAAATTCAAATAGGTCGCTTCAACCATTGGACCAATCGTGTGGCCTTGGTACAAACCAAAATCGGAAATATACTGTGGTTTATCACGGAAGAAGCCAAACTCTAACGTCGCTTCACGAATTTTATTGAGCGGCACGAGAACATCTTGCTGAGAGGCTAAATAAAGATTAGAGGGGAACTCGTTTTTGTACTCGTTTACTTTCGCTAACACCGCATCAGAGTGCTTCACGTTACTAAGGTAATAACGATGCCAAGTGCCGACTAATAACACAGTTGCAATAGAACAAGCCACTACTGACAAACCAATCAAGCGCCGTTTTTGCTTCGCAACACGAAAATTATCCGAGGCAAGTCCAGCTTCAGGATAGATGATGTTATTAAACAGTTTTTGTGTGAAATAAACCGTTGAGTTTTTGGCTTGCTGCGCTTTATTAATGGCATGATCTAGCCCGTAACGACGTGAAGCGGCATCATCAAATGCGTTTGTGGGTACGCCCTGTTGATACACAGAAGTGAAATACGCACCACGCACCAAAGCCGACGTAGAGAACTGATCACTGGCCAATGCATCGTTGAAAAATTGTAATAAGATCTCTTTTAAACCGGAGATTTGACGCGTGAAGCTATAAATAGCATTGCGCTCTTCCAAATCCATCGGCACAGAAACCGCGTGCGGCAGTACATCATTAATGCGCTCAACAAACTGACTGTAGTCTTTTGAAAACTCGTTGAGCCAGTTATCCAAGTCATCAATAGAGTCGAGCGAAAAGGTAAAGCCCAGCACATCTTCACGCTGACTGCGCGAGTAATGTTTAAAGAAAGGTTCAAAACCGTGTAATAAATCCAATTTCGTCAATGCAATATAGACAGGTAGACGCGTGGATAACGTCTCCATCAGTTCACGTAAGCGAGCACGTAATAAATTGGCGTAAGCTTTACGCTCGGTTGCAGTTGCGGTTGCTAAGTGAGAAACGTCTAACGCTAAAACAATACCGTTGAGTGGACGACGGCTACGCGTTCTCTCCAACCAATTAACAAAATGAAGCCACAAACGGCGCTCCATCGCACCATCGTTATCATTGCTGTGGTTACCTTGTGTCAGTAGCTCTCCATCAGGATCAATCAGTACCGATTCATCGCCAATCCACCAATCAAACGAATACGGGTTTTCACTTTTTTGACCCGAGGCTCGCATTACCGAAGAAAAAACAAAGTTTTGCCCAGAGCGGTTGATGAGGCTGGTTTTACCGGCATTTTCCAAACCGAGCACTAAATACCATGGCAACGCATAAAGATAATTACGTTTATTGAGGTTCTCTTTCATGCTGACCATCACTTGGTTCAGCTCAACCTCTTGGCGCTCTTCATAGGCTTTAATTGGATCTTGGCGAAGCTGATCTTCACGCTTTTGCTCGGCTTTAAAACCTTGCAATTTTCGCCACTGCCAAACACCCCAAACGGCCAATGCACCTAAAGTGAACAAGCTACTTGCCACTGCGCGAGCGGTTATCGATTCAAGTGGCTTATTACCCGCGATCTCTAGCCAAGGGCCTGCCCACCAAATCGCAACATTCAATAAAATGAATGTGCTAAATAGCAAAATAGGCATCGCCGCGGCAATGCCCGGTGTTAACTTTCTTGCGATCCCAACAATAAATTTCCACATGGGTTTGTGTCCTTCGTTTACTCTGACGTTGTGTATTGTTCTAATTGCTCAACTAATGAGGGTTCCCAATCGGTAACGCTCATGGTGCTAACCTGAGCATGTAACGTTTGGTACTGTTCTTTCGCCATCGCATCTAAATTATTGCTATTTAACAAATCAGCCGATAATAACCGCCAATAGAATTTATCCCTTGGCTCACTGGCGCTGACCAGACCATCGTTGAGCATAGAGAGCGCCACCGCAATGCCTCCCTCTTTCGCTAAGCTAAACGCCTCTTTGCGTTTGTCTTGCCAATCACCTGCTACTTGGCCTTGGGCGCTACTTTGCTGCTGGCTGAGTAGCCACTCTTTTACACTCGCATTGACAAAAGGCTCGCCTCCTTTGAATTTCAATTCGAGCAGCGCAGGTAGACGTGCCACAAACTGCTGGCTTTCACTCAAAATGGCTTCACTCCACGCCTTTTGGCCTAAACTTTGCGCGATTTTATAGCTCATCATCTGCCCTTCAAACCAGTAAGGTGCCATGGTCAAACTCTGCTCTACCTTGCGCCATAAGGCTAAATCTGGGCTACGCATTTGGTCGTGATACTCTTTGATTCGTTCTTGCGCCATCGCCCGTAACAGTGTTTCACCGCTGACGTCGTGCTCAGGTAATGAGGTAATACTTGACCACACGGCAAAACGCCTGACTCGTATTGCCAAGGCAATGCCGAACTCTTGTTCAGACAAAAACTCAGCCACCTTTAATAAGGTCTGCTTAGTGGCTTTGTCACTTGAACTGTCGACTGAGATGGCGCTCTGGGTGGTGGTTTTACGTTCAACCGCCGGAGTCTCTTGCACATGTTGAGTCGCTTGCTCACGTTCTGTTGCACGGCGCAGTTGGGCTTGAACTTTAGCCACTAGACTTTCAACGCTTTCAGACATCAGTCCGGCTTGAGTAGTCGCTTGCTGTAGCGCGTCGATCGCGGTGTTTAACTCATCACGATCTGGTCCATCAAATTGTGCGAAATCTAACTTGTCGATGACTAAGGCTAACCGCTGCACAATCTGGCTGAAGAATTTGCGACGTGGCAAACTGCCTCTTTTGCCTGGCGCAGGGAAGCAATCTTCCCAGTAAAGGGACATGAAATCGCTCAGCAGCTGCAGCGACGTGGTGAAACGTAGCGGTGTGACTTGGTTATGCAAACACTGCAACAAGTAGATCAATAATTTGAGATCTTTACTTTTTTCGCTGAGCAGTTTGAGCGTACTGTGTTCGACTTCATCCCATTGCACACTAGCGTGGGAGAGTGACCCCACTTTCATCATTTGATCTTCAACAAAATCAAACAGTGGATCATCAATCAGGCGCTCACCCACAGGGTTATCGGCTTGAATAGGCTGAGTAATACAGCGGCGATAATCGGTTAACTCCATTGGAACTCCTTACCAACCACAGCGTGTTTTTAGTGCCGTTAATGATTGCGAAAGCTCGCTCGCATCAAACTGCAATCCATCAACAAAAGGAGAGTTTGAACGCAGCACAAGGCGATTTTCTCGCGCCATCGCTTTCATCATCTCAATCGCTGGCATGCCTCTGCCTGAGGAAAAGAGCAAACCTAAATCGTCACTACGCCAAGATTGTGCCTGCATATTAGCAATCGACACTTGGATGCGAGGGTCATCAATCGCGCTAGGAAACGCCAATTCCACTCGACTCAAATTGTCGATACAGCTCATCAGCAGCACAGGTTTAGCGTTATCGTCAAACTTTGTATTTTGATTTAACGCAACCAAAGTAATCCACGCATTCCCTTTATCATCGTCGCCCTCAACGGTTAAGTGACTTGCTTCCTCGTCTTGATACTGGCTGATGCTATCAAAGGCGCGTTGCCAAGATAGCGGTGCATTGGGCGTTACCGCTTGGGGCATCACCACGTCAGAAGGCGTTTTAAACAGGTGGTCAAAACAGCTCAATCGCTCTAACCGAGATGTGATCGTAGTGCATTGCTCTGCTTGTGCTACAGCGTCATTTTCCGCATTTGCCATGGGAAAATACAGCGTCATAGAGAGGCAAACTGTGAGCCTAAACAACCGTTTATTCATGGTGTTTTAATCTCCAATTTTTGGCATTTATAGGCCAAGGTCCGCTTGGGAATACCGAGGCTTTGGGCCGCTTTGGCCCTGTCACCAGCAAAATATTGGAGGCGCTCACGGATAATACGAGACTCAAATTCATTCACCGCTTGTTTTAAATCATCCACCACTCGGCTGACACCGGGCTCAGCTTTAGCGACCTTATGCCCATGTCGTTCAGTCTCTGGCTGCTGATCGGCTTTAGTGTATGCTAAACGTTGTGTAAAGCAGGACTCCTCCACCTGTGTGCCATCCAGTGTTTGCGCACAACCAAATTCAATAAGGTGCTTGAGTTCACGCACATTACCGGGAAAGTCATAACGTTTTAGGCAATCGATCGCTTTATAGTGTACACCCCGAATGTTGGTTGCATGCTGTTGATTAAAGCTGCGTACAAAATGTTGGCTAAGCCGTTCAATATCATCCATCCTTGCCGCAAGGCGTGGCAAAGTGATCGGGTACTGAAATAAGCGGTAATAAAGATCCTGACGAAACGATTTATTACGCACTTGTTCGAGAAGATTGACATGCGTTGCTGAAACCAAACGAAAATCAGAAGATTGTTCGTTTTTACCGCCAATCGGCCGAAAAGATCGAGATTCCAACACTCGCAGTAATTTGGCTTGCAGGCTCAAGGGCATATCACCGATTTCATCCAAAAACAGGGTTCCGCCATCGGCTTGCGCAATCAACCCTTGTTTATCGCTATCCGCGCCGGAAAACGCCCCTTTGCAGTAGCCGAACAGTTCACTTTCCAATAAGTTTTCAGGGATAGCCGCGCAGTTAATAGCAACAAATGGCGCTTGTTTACGGGGCGAGAGTTGGTGCACCGCTTGCGCGACCAACTCTTTACCTGTCCCTGTTTCACCTTGCACCATCACTGAAAGCTGTGATGGCGCGGCGTTGATGATCTGCTCTCTTAATTTTTTCATCGCCAAACTGTTACCGATTAAGGTTTCAGAGAGGCTCGCAATTAATGAACGACGAGCGTTGTCACGCTGAACGTCAGACAAGGATTCCGATAAGTTTTGTCGATTTTGTTCTTCCCGTTGCATCTCATTAAGCAACGACCACTGATGGCAAAAAACATCCACATACTTGATAAAATCTGGCTGCTCAAATAGACCTTCCAAGGTATGGGTTTCACCAATCAACATCAAAATAGACTGAACTTGTGTATCCCCATTCGGTAACGGGTGTACAACCACGCTATCTAACATGCCGACCCGGCTAGTGAGTTGACTAAACAGGCGATTAGATTGCCAAAAAACCAATTCATCAGCGGTTAAGTGCATCGATTTGGCCGATTGCAATACATGGGCAAACGGACAATCAAAATCGGTGACCGACCAGCTTAAATTCAGCGGGTTATCCTGTGGCACTAAGGTACGGCCGTCTGAACTGGGAACCAGTAACAAGCAAGTATCGAGCCTTAGCTCTCGGCGCAGCGTTTCTACAAACAATGCGGCCAATTGGCTAGGCTTTCTCGCGACAACAAGCTCGGTTGCGTAAGCTAACCAGTGACTCATGATCACTCAACCTCTCCAATAAACTCACCCTCTTCCGCCGCTAAATAGATGCGTTGCACTGGTTGTTTATCAGCCAGTTTATTTAACAAAGCTAATGAAATCGGTGGTAGTAATTGACCTTCGATGATCGCTTCCAGCATACGAGCCCCATTTTCAGAGCGCGTTGCACGGCTTAAGATCTCTTCGATCAAGCTATCTTCAATCACCACGTCAGCGGCATAACGCTGTTTAAAGAGCTGCTCAAGGCGGGTTAACTTGCCACGTACAATCTGCTCTAGCACTTCTTTGCTGAGCGGTAGATACGGAATAATCTCCATACGAGCCAGTAAGGCGGGTTTGAAGAAAGCCGCAAGTTCTGGGTAAAGCTGCTCATCAAGCAACTGAGGCTGCTGCGCGTAATCGACTATGGTTTGGTAACCTAAATTCGAGGTGAGGAAGAAGACAATGTTTTGGCAGTCGATCACTCGACCTTCACCATCGGCCAGCTCACCTTTATCAAAGGCTTGGTAGAAAATATTGAGCACTTCTGGGTGCGCTTTTTCAACTTCGTCTAACAGCACCACAGAGTACGGCATTTTACGAATCGCTTCGGTAAGAATGCCACCCTCACCATAACCAACATAACCCGGAGGCGAACCAATCAGGCGTGAAACGGTATGCTTTTCTTGATATTCCGACATGTTGATGGTGGTTAAAAATTGTTTACCACCATAAAGTTGTTGCGCCAGTTGGACTACCGTTTCGGTTTTACCAACGCCACTTGGACCCACGAGTAGGAAGGAACCTTTTGGACGCCCCGGACGGCGCAAATCCGCGCGCGCCGTTAATAAGTTACGGTGAACACGCTCAATCGCAGTATCTTGCCCTTTGATTGCCTCACCTAAAATAGCCGTTAGGTGGGTGATTTTATGCAGCTCATCGCTGTTCATTTGGTCAACGGGCACGCCCGTCCAGTCCGCAATCACTTCCGCTATTTGCTGAGCATCGACTTGTGGATGCATGAGGCGATCATTATGAGGGATCTCTTCTAAAGCTCGATATTGCGCCTGCAATTGAACAAGTAACTCATCGCGCTCAACTTGGGTCTGCTCACCATGATCCTCAGCGCCATCTAAGAGCTGATCGCGTAGGGTAATAATGCGCTCAATGATCGCTTTTTGCTCTTGCCAGCTTTGAGTCAAGGCCGCTTTTTCAGCTTCATCGGCCACTTCTTGGCTACATAGCTCATCCAAGCGATGCGAATCAACCACTTGACCTAAATATTGAGCACGCTCAAGCATATCAATTTCAAGTTGACGTTGATGGCAAGCGGTCTCTAGTTGCGCTAAGCGCTTCGGCGGTGTAGTGATATTAATTGCAATACGCGCGCAAGCAGTATCCAACACATCAATCGCTTTATCCGGCAGTTGTCTGCCTGAAATGTAACGCGCTGAAAGCTCGGCGGCGGCTTTCAATGCATCATCAGTAATCAATACGTTATGGGCTTTTTCGTAAACACGATTCAAGCCACGCAGAATATCTACTGCTTGGCTGATGCTCGGCTCTTCTAATTTCACTAACTGGAAACGACGAGTCAGCGCAGGATCTTTTTCAAAATACTTTTTGTACTCTTTCCATGTGGTGGCTGCGACAGTACTGAGCTCGCCTCGCGCAAGAGCTGGCTTGAGCAAGTTGGCCGCATCACTACCACCCTCTTGGTTGCCAGAACCAATTAAAGTGTGCGCTTCATCGATAAACAAAATGATCGGTTTAGGCGAGGTTTTGATCGCGTCAATCACGCCTTTAAGACGTTTTTCAAATTCACCTTTGACTGAAGCACCCGCTTGCAACAAGCCAAGATCGAGTGAGCACAACTCTACATTTTGCAGCTGTGTCGGCACATTGCCCGCAACGACGCGCAATGCAAGTCCTTCAATCATAGCGCTTTTACCGACACCAGCATCTCCCACAACGATAGGGTTGTTTTTACGACGACGACACAAAATGTCGATCATCAAGTTGAGTTCGTTTTCACGACACAATACTGGGTCAAGTTCGCCGTTACGCGCTTGCGCCGTGACATTGGTGCAGTATTTATGCAGTGGCGAAGATGACGCTGCATCCAGCGCGGCAGGAGCTTGAGAACCCGCTTTGCTTTTTTCAACCGCCGACTCGGAAGAGTCTTGCAACAGCGTATCAAACCCTTTGTTTAGGCTCTCTTTGTTGATGTGTTCAAAAAGACGGATTAGTTTAAGTGGTAGATAACGATCAGCGCGCATCAACGCGGCTAAAAACACCACACCTGAACGAAGCTGATTCTGATTCAGCTCAGTGGTAGAAAGCAACCAAGCTTCCTGCAATAGCTCAACCAACAGTGGCGAGAATGCTGGATAGGTATCTAACACTTGTTCACGAGCGTAACTGGCACTGATGGCTTGTTTTACGGTTTCCACATCTAAGTTAGCGTGCTTAACTATCACACGCACATCCGACAGTGGGTTCTCTAGCAACACATGTAAGAAATGCTCATAGGTCACTTCTGGGTGCTGACGTTCAATACATAATGAAGCGGCTTGCTCTAGGGCTAGCTTACTCTGTTCATTGAGTTTTGAAATTAATGTGGGTAATTCAATACGGATCACTACAATCACCTAGCCTTTTATAATTAGAGTATTTGGTTCAATTGGTTTAATACGTCTGCCGATTGGCTGTGCAGTAAATAGGAATAGCCTAAAAACACACCGACCCAAATAATGACAAAACCAAGCAGTACTGACCAAACCGGTAACTGCCTGCTTAACTTATATTTTGATTTCACCACATGGTCCGTGGCGGAGGTCAGTTCCTTCGGCTCGTTTTCATCCAACGAACTGACGGTGTCATGTAAACGACTGATCACCTTTTCACGCTCGTTGTGGCCACTTTCCATCACACGGTATTTACCTTCAAAACCTAACACTAGGCATTGATAGATAAACTCTAGCAACGCGCGATAACGTTTAGGTTCACCTTCCAAGCGACTTAAGATGGTAAACACTTTTTCGCCGCCCCAAGTCTCACTGTGGAAACGAGACAGCATAGAATGTTCAGCCCACACACTAGATGCACCCCACTCGGTTCCCATGACGGCTTCATCCAAAAACGCACACAGAATGTATCGATAAGCCATCAAAATCGCATGCTCAAACCCTTGCTCGGCAAGCTCGATTTCAATCGCTTTAATCTCTTCTACCGTCTGTTTGTAGATCTGCTCAATGTTGTCACACTCTGACAAGCTGCGTACCCGCAGCGACAAACCAAACAGAGGGGTAGCAGCATCAATCAAAACATTAGGGTTATCACCACGCAGTTGAAACCAGTAATCTTGGTCGTGGTTGATCTGCTCGACGCTGTCAAAAAGCAGACCGCTGTATTGGGTGTTTTTTTTATCAATGGCCATCATCAGCTCCTAATCGCCCAGAATTGCAGGTCAAGATCTTCAAACGCACCCGCGACATGGAAAGCAAAACCACTTGAGCGACCTAACATCGACCATGCTGAGCTGGTTTTATCCAATTGGTAATAGGTATAACCGGCGTGGTAAGGCAACTGCCTTGGTGCCACTGGTAACGGTGTAATTGGAATGCCCGGTAATTGCAGTGAAATGAGCTCGCGGATTTTCTCCACTGACGATACTTTGGTCTGCTGAGTAAAGAGACGACGCAGTTCATCTAATGGCATGCGTGCTTTCACCGCGATGATGAATTCTGCGCTTTCAACCAGTTGAGGGTCGTGGATTGGGGCAACCATCAGGCCGTACTTACGTTTATCCAACTGAATCGAGACCGCTCTAGGCTCAAGTACGATACTTAGGCTCTGTCTTAAGTTGCGGATCAGCGGCCCAAAAGAGTGGGTCGGCATTTCATGGTTGTAGCTCGGGATGCTCGGTGGTAAACGACTTTCATCGGTAAATGTAGCCAATTCTCCACATACGCATGACAGGCACTCAAATAAACGTTCCGGGTGCAAACTGCGTAGCTCTGCCAAGTGTTGCATCTGGGGTTGTAGACGATTCAGGGCTTGCAACAGCATAAAATCAGACACATCCGCGACCCCGCCTTGAGAGGGAGAGCTGATACGTTGAGCAATGTTTTTGGCACGTTCGCGCATTAACCCAGATATTTCGTTAATAAAACGGTGCAAAGCCGCATTGCTCGCAACATTAAGATGGCACGGAATAAAGTCCGGATCGAGTACGACACTGCCATCAGGACGTTTTTCTAAAATACGAGCGATCGCGATTGAGGCGTAAGAGCTTCTGTCTTCTTTTTCAAGCATCAACTGCACACGAACAGGTGAGACATCTAGCGTCGTGGTGTCACCGCGCACGGTATGTACGTCGCGCACTTCTAAACGATTGCTTAAGTAACGCCCGGTTCCTCGCTCTTCAGGCCAGTTAATCTCCATTAACGATTCACTGCGAAGTGGCACCGCTAAATAGACCAACTGGTTTGCAAGCGAAGCATCGGCAATCTCGAGCGCATCGGGCAACACATCTTCCTGAGGAATGCGGAAAACGGTTCCATCAGGCATAATGCCGACCGCACGTTCGATCGCGATACGACCAAAAGAGAGATATTCAGGGTTAAGTGATAACTCTGATACTCCGTAAAGATAGCCACTGACTGATGAGATGCGTTCATCAATATGATATTCAAAATAGCGTTGCTGCTGCTGGAAATGCTGCGGTTTAATGAATAGACCTTCATTCCAAATGACACGATTACGCGCAAACATCTTGTTATTCCACCCTTTCCAGTTTTACATCGTAGTCTTTGAAATACATCAAAAGATGATATTCCCTACCTTTGTTAAGCACTTTGACGGCCTTTTTCCATTCACTCAGCTCAGGTTCAGCAAAATGCGCCATGACCCCAATGTAGTTCGTGCCTTCATCAATCTCGAACGCGTTCACAAACTTAAACTGGCCTGGTGTCATTACATAATCGTAATTGGCGATAAAATTGCTGCGTAACGCTTTTTTGTAGTCTGCTTTTACTTGGTCATAATCGGCAGACATAAACATCGAATCATCTTTGAGCTCAAACACTTGAACCTCTATCGGCGACGCTTCACCCCAAATATTAGGGTTAGTACCTTCATCACTAACGAGACTGAACGTTACCTTGGTCGGCTGTGTGGCTGGCTCATACTTTTCTGATGAGCTACAGGCGGTTAATACCGTCAGTAGCATCAGCAGGACAAAAGACCGCTTGTTCACCGTTATAGCTCCAGCTGTTTTTCACGAATTTTCTTGTCGTAAGACTGCTCGAAAATTTCCCAAAACAGTTTCTCAAATCCTTTTTGGCGATTAGAAGTGAGCTCTTGGTAGTAGTGGCAATACATCTCCCACGCCCAAGCATCTGAAGAGTGATTCTGTGCATCACTATTGCGCTTGTAGTGTTGGAAACGGCGCAGTAGCACTTGAGGAGAAAAGGCATTAAGAATCTGATTTAGGGCTTCGCTAGTGGCGTGCTGCATTGCTTCGTTATGATCGCGCACATTTTTTAGGCTTTCGGCAATCGCCGCTGGGGCAGACAAGTGCACCACACTTTTATCAGCATCATACAGAGTACGAATGGTTTCTTCGTATGATAGCCCCAAGCGAAGTGGGTTATCTTCAATCGGTTGCAAGTTACGATTCATCATACCAAAACGCCCTTCACTCACTTGCTGGTGAAGCTCAAGCAAACCTTGCACACACGCTTGCAACGATTGCCCAAGCTCTTCTGAAAGCATGTGCATTTTCGCCATATCGTGGCTATTGCCAACGTCAACACCTAGCCCGGTGAGCATGGGGCCGGTCAATAAGTGTGATGCATTGTTTGACGAGCTGTTGTGTTGCTCGGAGTGAGGGTGGTAGCTTCTCGCCACTTCTTCCTCAAGTAGATCTAATACTTTATCGTCCATCGCTAAGCCCTCAGGTACGTTGTAAATACTGTTATTAATGTTCAAATGAGTCGGTGGTTGCGCAGTCTCATGGTGCTCAACAGCCGGAATAGGTGGTAAATCGGTGGAGGTTTTGCCAAAACCGAGAATTTTCTTTAATCGAATCGATGACGTCATCTCATACTCGCTGTCAGCTTGAGGCGTAAACTGCAGTTGCGACTGCTGGCTATCGTATTCTGGCACTAATGAATGTTGTGCTTGTGCGAGTGGTTTTTCCGTCTCTTCAAGCAACGACTCTTCTTGTTTAATGCCTTGCAATAAATCATCTAAAGCGGCGATAGGGTCCATTGAACTCGGCTCTGGTTCATCCTCGTCGCGGCTGATATCATCCAATGGACCATCTTTGAGTAGATCGAGCCCCTCTTTAGCAAACAGCTGATCCAAAGAGCCATTAATCAGAGAATCGTCTTCACCCACTTGACCAAAAATGACACGAATTTGGTAAGGTCCAATGGCCACTTCATCTTTATGCTCCAACTTAGCCGAGGCACCTTGCCCTAACGGCTTATGGGAACCATTAACATAGGTATTACCAACCAGATCTTGAATGCAAAACGCACCATCAATCACACGGATGGCACAGTGATGATTTTGAATTTTCCCTTTACCGTCACGAAGCTGCCAATGCGCATCACTTGCAGAGCCAATCACACCGCCTTGCACATTAAACATCGCTTGTGCGGATAATCCTGATTCCAGTAGTTGCACATTCGTCACTACCATTGAAAGCGTTTGCTTCTTCTGCATATCGCTATTGCCTTACTTGTATAAGCACGCTTTTGTCCGCCAAATCGCGCCCTAAAAATGATGACCAACCCAAAGCCACACCACTGTCATGGCATAAACTCATCACCGGAGCCTCGCTCTCGTGCATGGTCAGCTCAAGGTCGTAAGCCATCTGCTCTCGTAAAATAAACTCCACCAACTTACACAGCGGTTGATGTTCTTTGCCTGATGGCAAAAAATCGGCAAATCGTTCTCGAGTTAAGTTTTTGATACAGATAACAAACTTACCGTTACAGTCCATCACTGACTCACCCAACATGCTGTTGATCCCAAGCTCGCCATTCTGCTTACCTAAGCAAAACTGCTGATAAGGCTCTATCCGGACTTTGCGTCGAACCCACTGGCGAATACTGACTTCTTGCAGATCAAAACAGTGCGCGATGATGCCAGACACCACTTGCGGTGAACGACTTCTGCCAGCCAAAGTGCCCGCATAAGCCAGCATCTTGCACCAATTTATCGGTGTTTCGCCGCGCAAGTCCGCATCACCCAAACCGACTAAAGCAAACAGCTGTGATGAAAATTGATCCTGCGCACCCGCTTGAAAACGGACGTAATAGCGATACTTTCGCCATACGCGATATACAAGGTTAATCAACCGGTTATTGAAAAAATCTAAAAAGGGCCGCTTGAAACCACCGGGATCTTCTTCGACCAATTGCTGCAAAATAAAACCAGGCAACGGTGACTGTGCACCAGTTAATCCGAAAAAATTGGTTTGTAAGATCAGGCGCTCATCCGCGAACTCACGTAAATCCGTTACGTCCGCTGGTGCAAAGCCTAAACTGGGGTTGGCACTGAATACCAACTGGCATGTCCGCTCCCAATCTTCTGATTCAGGATTAAACGCATTAAGTTTTTGCAGCAGTTCCACCAACTGGTAGAAGTTGTACGTTCGTACATCGCTTGGTAAACCCAGTAGAGGCTCCGGCACAGCCGCCGCAGCCATCTCTAGATCAATGGCTGCATTCCTGTCTGTGTTCCCCATGTGTACTTCTCTTGATTGGACGCGTTAATAACGATCAGCTCATGAAACGAATTGATGCTGGCATATAGGGCAAAAAAGTGGCTAAGCACGGTGCCAAAGAGGTAAAGCTCCCCTTCTGAACCAAAACAGTTTTGATCAATATGAATCGTCGATTGCAGCCCTCGCACTGGCAAACCGCGCAATATTTTATCCACGGGTTGCGACTCAATTTTTTGGATCCCTTCAAGACGCAAACGCGCAACACGCTCCGCTTGGCGATCCACCAAGGCTCTGAAATCGTAAGCTCGCAACACACTGCTTAAGGCATCTTTGGACAGCAGCGATAAATAATTCAGCGATAAGTTAGAAATCAATACCCACAATAGACTGCCATCCAGTACTGGGCGCAGAGATTGTGAAGGCACGGTAATATTGCTGAAAGTGGCAAAGGGGGGGGAGCTGTCTGTCGGCTCACAAATGTCACCGACACCGAGTTCGAGCGGTAATAAGCGATTGGTGCAGGTGAGTTTGAGCGAGATGGCTTCATCGACATGCATGGATTGCGTTTCATCTCCGCGAATGAAAGAGATGAAATTATCAAATCCATCGCCACGGATACTGTCTCTCACTCGCGTGCGGTAATAGAGCGCTTCACGATTTCGAACCCGCTCCACTTCATGCTGAAAACTTTCAAATGCTGAATAGACACGTTTTTCACCCCGAATTCGTTGGCTGGCTTGAGTTTTGTCTTGCCAACCGAACACGCCGTCAACGCTGAACACTTCATAGTGAGAAGGGTAACGACTAGAGGGAATAATGCGATACTCTGAACGCTTGCCCGTTAAATCGATCGGATCGGCATCATGTTCAAACAAATTAATGACAGGGGTGCAGTACAACTGGAAATTATCCTGACGCACTCGAACGTCCGCTGGCAAGGTTTTCGAAAAACTGATTTTCAGTTTGAACGCACCATGCACTGATTTCGGCACTACGCTAGCCAGACGGGTAATGTCAACAAAATGAAATGCTTCAGGAAACGACAAGTATTCCTGCAAAACGCGATAACCTTCATACACATTGGAAGGATAGGGCAAAAGCGACTGCTCGCTATCAAACCCGACCGTTTGGAAGCTATTGCGCGGCAGCGTAAATTCTACCCCCGCGACTTCAACAGAAATCTTATCGAGGTAGTGGTTGAGCCATAGATAGAGCATTTGTGAGCTGTATTTATCACCACCTAAGTAAAAGCGCAGATCATCAAGATGCGCATCACCGACGCTTATCTCACCCAACATATTAAGCGACACTTCGATGATGGTCGCTTCTCTAGTATGTTGCGCAGTGACGTCAGTACATTTCAGTGGGTAAATCTGCACGTCACGACAGGTTCTAAAGTGGCATTTGGTGCCGAAAACAGGCTTGCTATCGAGCTGAGTGCCACGAGCGATTTGCTGCTTATCACTGACACTTTTATCCGGTGTGAACGAGACAATACTCATGCTTGGCACAGGACGTAAGTAGTTTGGCCATAGCATGTTGATGATGGAGTGCGTTAGCTCAGGAAATTCATCTTCAACTTTTTCGCGCAAGCGAGCGGTGAGAAAGGCGAATCCTTCCAATAAACGCTCGACATCAGGATCCGTCGTTTTACCGTGTAAAAAGCGAGAGAGTTGAGGATGAATTTCAGTGAAATGCTTTCCTTGTTCTTTAAGGAAAGCAAGCTCTTCTCTGAAGTACTTATCTTGAGCCATAATTTTCTAATACACTCGGTACTTTCGGTTTTGATCCAGTAGCAGGTTGAACTGCACTTTCTCATGTAACGCATCACTGTTTATTTCGGCCACAATATGGAAGCGCAGCATCAAAGGGCTAAACACGTCCGACTCGGATCGAATCACAATATTTCGTAAACGGGGCTCATACACATCTAAGCAGCTTTGTATCGCAAGCTTAATCCGCAGCGATAAGTCTAAGGTTTCTAACGTTGCATCGTTAAAATCCACTAAACCTAACGTTGGAGCACTTTGTGCCTCACCCATGCGAGTATTCAAAATATTGGAAACATTGCGTTTGATTGATTGGAGCACATCCCATGCATTTGGCCCTTGAGTCAAAGACATAGGCTTGGTGCCAGCTTCTAAACGTTCAAAGAAGCCGACACCAAATGCACTCTCTTCAGGTGCAATATAAGTCATGGTTATGCTTGATCTAATCGACCAACCAATGACAATTCAAAGTTCGCGCCCATGTACTTAAAGTGAGGACGAACAGAGAGAGAGACCTGATACCAACCTGGTTCACCTTCAACATCCATGACTTCGATTTTTGCAGCACGAAGAGGACGACGGCTACGTACGTCTGCTGGTGGATTTTCTTGGTCAGCCACGTACTGTTTGATCCAGCCATTAAGCTCACGTTCAAGATCTTGACGCTCTTTCCAAGCACCAATTTGCTCACGCTGTAGCACTTTGACGTAGTGTGCAAGGCGATTGATGATCATCATATATGGCAGTTGCGTACCCAACTTGTAATTGGTTTCCGCTTCTTTGCCTTCTTTGGTATTCGGGAATATTTTTGGCTTTTGGATCGAGTTTGCAGAGAAGAATGCGGCGTTATCGCTGCCTTTACGCATGGTTAAAGCAATGAAACCTTCTTCTGCTAATTCAAACTCTTTACGGTCAGTCACCAACACTTCAGTTGGGATCTTACTTTGCAGTGCACCCATCGATTCAAACACATGCACTGGCAGATCTTCAACCGCACCGCCACTTTGTGGGCCAATGATGTTTGGACACCAACGATACTTGGCAAAGCTATCGGTTAAACGAGTAGCGAAAGCAAACGCGGTGTTACCCCATAGATAGTGTTCGTGTGAAGCGCTGACACTTTCCACATAATTAAATGATTTAATTGGGTTTTCTGTTGGATCATAAGGTACGCGCAATAAGAAACGAGGCGCAGTCAAGCCAAGGTAACGCGCATCTTCTGATTCACGTAGAGAACGCCATTTAGTGTATTTAGGGCTTTCAAATGTTGACTTAAGATCCTTGATATTTGGTAGCTCTTCAAAAGAATCGATACCAAAAAACTCAGGGCCTACACTAGAAATGAATGGAGCATGAGCCATCGCACCAAGTGCACCCATGTATTGCAGTAGCTTCATGTCAGGGGTTGATGGCGTGAAAGCAAAGTTACCGATGATAGCGCCAGTCGGCTCACCACCAAATTGGCCATAACCAGAAGAATAAACGTGCTTATAAAGACCAGATTGCGTCGTTTCTGGTGCAAATTCAAAGTCTTCAAGCAACTCGCCTTTCGTTACATGCAACAAATCGACCTTGTTGTTTTCACGAAAATCGGTACGGTCAATAAACAGTTTCAAACCACGCCATGACGATTCCATCTGCTGGAAACGCTCTTCGTGCAAAATCTCATCCATTTGAGCACTGATTTTCTTATCAAGCTCAACCAGCATTTGGTCAACGAGTGATTTGTTAACCGGCTCTTCCGTTTGATTCGAACCGATGAGATTCTCAATAAACGCAGCAACCCCTTTCTTCGCAACATCATACCCTTCTTCAGTCGGTGCAATGCGCGTTTGTGCCATGATTTCATCAAGTAAACTGCCTTGGGTGGCACTTTGTCTCTCTAAGACGGCTTCAGTAGTAGACATCAATTTCGTTCCTAAATTTGATTAAATAAAAAGTTGGGTTGATCAAGCCTTATGCTTGAGGCTCTTCTTCTTTGCCGCTCACTAGGCTTAGCTCAGATAGAAGTTTTTCACGCGATTCTTCCGAATTTAGTAGCTCTTGTAGACGCTCTCTAAATGCGGGAATATTGCCCAAAGGACCTTTTAAGGCCACAAGAGCTTGGCGTAGCTCAACCAATTTATTTAATTCTGGAACTTGTGCTGCCACTGAATCCGGTTCGAAGTCAGCAAGAGATTTGAAACTAAGCTCAACAGGAAGCTCAGCATTTTCATCGCCACTCAGTTTATTGCGCACTGTAGTGGTCAGTTTCAAATCGCTTTCACGCATAACCGCTTCAAAGTTGTTCTTGTCCACTGAAACGGTTTGTCTCTCTTCAAGTGGGGTCTCTTCGGTATGGCCTTTAAAATCACCCACCACCAGAGTTTTTAGCGGTAACTCAACTTCAGCCTGTGCATCTCCCGTTGCTGGAATATACTTAATATTAATCCGCTCTTTAGGAGCTACACTTCCTTCTTTAGACATATTACGTCTCCAATACCTATGCCAATCATTGTCAAAATTACGGACAAGAGCGTAGCTAAACTTAGTTACCACTTACTCAGGCCGAGGGTTACATAACGTTGTAAAAATTAAAGTTAAATCTATTGGACTTAAGTTCTAATAGAACTCAAGTCTCTTAATATTTATTATCTGGTAGATTTTAATGAGCATTTAAACAATAAATCCCATTAATTAGCATTAGCTATTAAACTCTTCCCTAAATTACCCCATTAGATTTATCGATATTTTCGTGGGGATTTAAAATTCTCGGCACATTCTATTCATATAGGAGCATTTTAAATATAAAAAATCACAAAAACATGATCTTCACCCAAAAAAATATGCCGTTTCTAATACTGTATAATTTACCTAATTAATATCCCAAAAGACATCATGATAATAAAAATTCAGATTATTCTTATAGTTAACAAATATGTCATTAGCTTGTGCTTTTTCTTGCTCACTCATCTTACCAGCAAGGCTTTCTTCCTCTAATTCCAATATTGAGTAGAGCGACTGCATACGTTCAGTACCAGCAGCAGAGAGATATAAATCTAAATAGGCTTGCGCTTTGATCCGATCGGGAGTCACAAAATGATAGGATGCGCTATCGCCGAGCAGAATCTTAACTACCGTTGCCAAAGAGGTAATATCACCTTGCTCTAAGGCCATCAGTCGCCATTGATAGGCATCTTCAAAACGGCCTTTGCTCTCTAAAATACCGATGTAGCGTCTCATCGCAGGGATATAGTTTGTCTTCGCAGCCGCGAGATAGAGCTCTCTCACCTTGGTCTCCCTTTCCCCAGGCATTAAAAACAGGCCTCCACCAGCTTGAACTTGCTTTGCTTTATCCATCAATGCTCGTGGATGATTAAAACTGACCGCTTTATCGAGATAGTAGCTATACATCTCGTTATCCATACCTTTGTAAAACTGGGCAAGCTCGTAAGTGGCTTGTGCAGGATCATCTCGTCCTAAACGAATCAAACTATCGTAATACTGGCTTTTCCAATACTGCACATCGCGATCTCTTAACCACTTGGCATCAGTATAAAGATGTTTCATGGCGCGACGATTGCCTAATTCTGCGGCTTTAAGCAGATATTCACGCGCTTCAGGAGGCGTTCTAATGGTCGTTTTGTAGTTCGAAAGCTCCATCGCGTAGAGAAAGGCGGCATCCGAATTGTCGTTGTCTGCCGCGTACTGGAGGTATGGTCGCGATTCCATATTTTTGTATTGCGCTCGAAGCAGTCGTCCGGTAGCAAACGCTTTTTCTGGAGACATATTTCCTACTTCATACACTTCTGCTACAGACGTTTCTTGCTCAGCATGTAACACCATCGAAGGAAATAAGGAGAGCGCTAAAATGGCATATGTTTTATTAATCCACATTGACGCGGCTTCCAAACTTGACGCTTGCGGAACACACAATGATAGACGTTGGCAGAAATCCATCATGAACCGTTTCCATATTACCCACTACAATACTCTGACTCATTATATTTCCTTAACTGACTAACCATTTATCCATAAACACGTAAGCAAAAATCATTCCCTTCAATTACGCTTACTTAAGAATAAAGCCCCACAGCCCGAGCGGGCAACAAATTGCCCAACCGAGCAACAAATTGCCCGAGCGGGCATAATATTGCCTATATGATAATCAATACTCAGCCTTTACCCATCAAAATTAAAAACAATACACTCATTAAATTAAATAGAATCAGGAACCAATCACTACAAATAGAATTAATGACAAAAAACTAACATAAAGCTGACATTGTTTTACATAGAAATAAAATGAATTAATCCTCCAATCATTCTATATGTTTTAAATAAACGCATAGCATCAGGTTAAATCGACACTGTTAACTTATTTCTTTGGGATTCACTAAGCTATATTAATGATATTAATAAGCTAGTTACATTAATTAATCGTATCATCATCGCCGTTCAACCAGAAACTGGCATTTCTAGGTCAAATCAGTACAATTCTGCGTTCTCCACCACCATCCACTGCGAGCCAGAGAAAATGCCGACACCAGCGCCCTGTTTTACTGCCTTTAAAAAACCTATTGAAGGCTACTCTCTGCCTGAGCGCTTTACTTTCCCATTTTGTTACGAGCCGCATCCGCTAAGCGAATTAGCGGCAAGCCAGCTGCAACAACACCTGCTGAACCAGCAGAATTGGCAACATAATTTTGGGCTCGATAATCACGGCGTGCTAAACCAGCATCCGGAAGCTATCGGGAAAATGTTTGGCGTTTTAGTGGTGCGTAAACAAAGTGGAGAGCTAGGGTACCTGTCTGCATTCTCGGGGAAGTTAGCTGAGCAAAACCTGCTGCCGCATTTTGTGCCGCCTATATTTGACATGCTCACTAACGATGGTTTTTTCTTGGAAGGCAGCGTGCCAATCAATCAAATTAATCAGCAAGTTGAACAATTGGAGTGCGATCCACAGCGTGCGCTACTTCAGCAGCAATGGACCACGGCCCAACAGCAGGCGCAAGATGAATTAGAAGCGCATCGCCAACTGATGATTCAAGGTCGTGAACAGCGTAAACAGCAACGCATCCTTGCCGAACAATCAAATGATGCCCAACAATTGCGTGAAACCTTAGATTGTCTCGCCAAACAAAGTGTGGCTGAAAAAACGTTCCTCAAGCAATTAAAACGAAAATGGGACGTCAACCTCAACGAACTACAAGCGCAAATAGACGCATTTCAAGAACAGATTGATGCGTTAAAAGAGCAGCGTAAAAATCTCTCTAATGCGTTGCAGCAACGACTTTTTTCTCACTATCGATTTCTCAATCAATACGGCACTGAAAAATCTCTGGGGGAGATTTTCCGTCTTACGGCTAACCCTGTTCCACCAGCAGGATCTGGAGAATGCGCCGCACCAAAATTGCTGCACTACGCGTTTCAACATCAGATGACACCGATTTCACTCGCCGAATTCTGGTGGGGAGCGTCACCAAAATCTGAAATTCGTCAACACAAGAAATTCTATCCTGCTTGTCAAAACAAGTGCCAACCGATTTTGGCTCACATGCTTGATGGGCTGAAGCTCGATGATAACCCGCTATTGCATAACCCAGCGCAAGGCAAAGAGATCGACATCATCTACCAGGATGAAGCGATTGTTGTCGTCAACAAACCTGCCGAGTTTCTATCCGTTCCCGGAGTCAACATTCAGGACTCTGTTTATACTCGTCTGCAACAAACGTTTAGCTCAGATGAAGGGCTTTTTGTGATCCACCGCCTCGATATGTCTACTTCAGGTTTATTGGTGTTTGCTCTCACCCGCCGAGCCAATAAAAGTCTGCAGAAGCAATTTATTACTCGCGGCGTTGAAAAACGCTACCTTGCCTTACTCGCTGGTGAATTACAGCAATCGCATGGTGACATTCGCTTACCGCTGCGGGGCGATTTAGATGACAGGCCGCGTCAATTGGTCTGTTTTGAACATGGCAAACCCGCTGACACTCACTGGCAATTAATTGAATGCCGGGATGGATTCAGTAAAGTCTACCTCTACCCCAAAACAGGACGAACCCATCAACTGCGTGTGCATTGCGCTCATGTGGAAGGACTCAACATGCCCATCGTTGGCGACGATCTTTATGGCACGAAAGGAGCGCGTTTACATCTACATGCTGAGTCACTGAGCTTTGATCACCCTTATACTAAGCAAAGGATGACATTCACGGTGGATGCCGAGTTTTGAGCGACATTCCGCTTTAGTGACATTGAGGTGACAAATCCTGACTTAGCACAGCTATAATTTCGTGAATGCGAACCTTTTTCTAAGTGCTTAACGTTGAGAACACGGCTGCTGTACCTTTTGATCACACTCACCGCAGTGCTAGGGCAATCAAACCTAGCACACGGGCAAGAGCAAACGCTGCAAGATCGTTGGCAGCATTTTCTACGCCAAGCCGAATCGCTATCGGCTGCGCGAGCCTTGCCATTGCAAAGTATTAACTCATACCCTGTCGATCTTCTGCTCAGCGCCAGCGCCTATCCTGATTTTTCCCGTTATACATGGCAAACCATAACCGAGCTCAAAGCGATAGCCTCACAGTGTGCACTGTCACCCGGTTTATCAAAAACCTTGGCATCACGCCCTGAATTGCAAAAAGCAGCGTCGTTTGAACTCGCTTTATGCCAAGGCGATGAATTGCCCATCCGTTGGTTTAAGACTGCTCCGTTTCTGCATCCTGCAGGCGGGAGCTACGCAGAGCGATACTTAGCTTTTTCTACTCATAACATAACGGCCGAGCAAAACGCCGAGCTACAGCCCTACACGACTCTCTCTAACCCTCAGCACCCGCTGTACACCTTTTTTACCGATTTAGAAACGGCAGGGCGAGATGCCTTGGTCAGTGGTTATCGCGCTTATATTGACCGTCAACAACGGCTATGGATCAGTGGCGATTTCGGTATTCGCGTACTGAGCGCATTGCAATGGAAAAAAGTCGCGCTCGATCAGCAATTGGCATTGTCAGCCATCACAGCGGCTACTCAGAGTTGCCAATTACGCTACAGTAATCTGTGTGTCTCTAGCCAAGAAAAAACCAATATCTCACTGTGGTTATCGGTCATATTACTGCTGTTGCTCGCGGCAACGTTAAGTCGGACGCTCTGGTTACGCCGCCAACAAGCCAAAGAAAAACGCTTTATTTTACAGTTGCTGACGCATGAACTACGCACCCCTATCTCCAGTCTTGGCTTGACCGTTGAGCAGTTTCGCCAGCAATTTGATACTCTGCCAGAGCTGGCCCAAGATACATTCGGCCGCTTACTGGCCGATCACCAACGTTTAGCTCAGCTTGCTCAGACCAGTAAAGGATTTTTGAGTAGCGACCCAAATGAGCCGTTTCAATGTCAAACCGCTTATCTCTCAGATTGGTTAGATCACTGCGTAGCGAAACACGAACTCAACTATGAACTGACACAAGATATCGAGCTCACACTACCGTATTACTGGCTTGGGATCTGTTTGGATAACTTGATCCGTAATGCCAAGCAGCATGGTCAAGGAACAATCTCAATAACGGCCAGCGTGATTGACACTCAACTGCGGCTTTGCGTTAGTGATGAAGGCGAGTTTCCCTCTCGTTTTAAACGGCTATTTTCCCGTTCTCGCACAGCTTCCAATATGGGGATTGGACTCCGTCTTGTGAACCATTTGATGCTTAAAATGGGCGGCAAACTGACTTGTAAAGCCCACCCCACTCGCTGCCAATTGGAATTACCATTATGAACACACTGTTATTGGTCGAAGATGATCCTCTACTCGGGCAAGGTTTGCATGATTACTTGCTACAGCAAGGTTTTGATTGTTTGTGGGTACAGCAGATCTCACAAGTCAAAAAAGCATGGTTTCGCGCCGATTTGGTGATTTTAGATAGACAACTGGCTCAAGGAGACAGCTTGGATCATCTGCCTCAATGGCTAATGGCCAAAGCCGTGCCAGTGATCATCCTGACGGCCAAAATCGAGGTTGAGCAAAAAATAGCAGGTCTAATGGCGGGGGCGAAAGACTACGTCACCAAGCCATTTTCGCAACAAGAATTACTGGCGCGAATTCAAGCGCAACTGCGACCATTAGGAGAAAGCTTGCTTTCCTACGCTGACATTGCCATTGATCTCTCAAAGCGCAGCGTTACCTTAGGTGAGCAGTTGATGATGCTAAAACCGAAACAGTTTCAGCTATTACTGCTGCTGGTTCAAAATCAAGGACGTGTTTTTCACCGTGATGAACTACTCAATAAAGTGTGGGGCTACCAGGCCTTTCCCTCAACTCGGACCGTCGATAACCATGTTTTACAGCTAAGGCAGCAGTTACCCTCACTCAATATCGAAACCGTTCGTGGCGTTGGGTATCGTTTAGTCGAGGTGTCCAATGCGTAACCTTTGGCTGTTTGCACTGTTCGTCGTTAGTCCAAGCCACGCCGTGAGTGATGATTGGTTTATGGCAACACCACTGCAATCAACCTATCGCGCTTTAGCGAACCATCAGCCACAGCTTGCCTGGCAAGAGTTGGTCCTCGCACTCAATAACCAAACCATTGCCACGCCACACTGGGCAAGCGTCAAGCATGCCATTATTGAACAAACCCAATGTGGCCAACAGCTCTTAAGCGATGTGGTACCAAATGCGGCGCTGATCAAAGTCTCGATACAAAAAAAAACCAACGTGATGCAGCAAGGTTACCAGTTCAAATTATCAATGGAAGGAGCAGAGCTGCCTAGCCAGGTTGAACTTCTTGGCCCTGACAATGGCTTGCTCATCTCACAGAGCCAAGTAACGTCATCCGCCCCTTACATAGAATTAGAAAGCCCAGAACTGCTCTTTGCTCCGCAAGATGGCGTTTATCGACTGACACTCGACAAACAACACTATTGGTTAGTTCTTACCATGCCTTTTGGCTCCACATGGTTGCAATCCGCCTCTCCCAACGGTGGCTACCCACTAGCGCTTGAGTCCCCCACTGCATTGACAAATTGCCCCCCAACAAGCCTTGCTTGGCAATGGTTTGACGACCAATTTCAGTTAATCAAGCAGCAAGATATGGTGGCAATAAGTAATACTCAGCAATTATTGGACAAACCAAGCTCATCCCCCAGCTCGGTTAAATGGCTCAGTACTTTGATCAAAACTGTCGAATATCAAGGAGCAATCAAAGTGGAATATGTACAACGTTTGACTCTGCCAAATCAGGCTCAATGAAGACATCAGAGTGACAATTGATTTGTCGATTTCTTATGTAATCAACATACCGAGACACACTGGAAATGACAAACCATGTATAAACCACTTTGTTCTTTATTGATCACTTGTACGCCACTTTTGGCGTTGGCTAGCCAATCACAACCGGCGTCAATTACACTGCATAATCAAAACCAAACCGTGCAAATAGAGCCACAAAATTTTGCTATTGATTGGCAGCAAAATGCCCAGCTAACCATTAACCAAGGCCAGCTAACCGTTAATGGCCAGCCACAGCAAGTCAGCCAACTGCAACAAGATAATCAACATCACGCCTCTTGGCTGCTTGTTCCTAGCCAGTTAAAAGTCGAGGCCAATTTACAACAAACATTGAAGCTGTCGATTACCGCGAGCGCCGAGAGTAAAATCTCTCGTGCTAAACCGTTAACCGTGCAGTGGTTTGAACTGCCTGAGCAGCAAAGCAAAACGCTCATTCTTCCTTTTAGTGAAGGAATGCGGATTCCAACCGATAACCCACAGTGGGTGAACTACCTCATAGCGGAACGCTCTGCCAGCAATACCACGCAAGATCTCAAAATGCCATTTTGGAGTGTAGAAGCTGGCAATGAGCAGTATGTGAGCTACCAACTCAATACCGCCACCAACAACAAACTCAATTTTAGCGCCAAGCAAAACAAGCTGGACATGCAAGCCACGCACGCTTTCACTCTGCTCAACAAAGATGAGCCTTTTGAGGTGGAAATCTCCCTTGGCAACTCACCACTAGATGGTGCCAAACGCTACCGTCAGTGGCGAAAAGAGAATGGGCTATCACAAACGCTCGAACAAAAAGCGCAGCAAAACCCAGCCATAAAACAGCTTATCGGCGCAAGTCATGTCTACTTGTTTGGCCAAGACTTAGTGTCCAAACAAGATGTGACGGATTTCTGGGCACTTAAAGAATGGTATTTTAAGCAGCCCCAGTGGGTAGCATCAAACGAAGCGCTCAAAGAGCTTAAGCCACTCGTTAAAGGAAAAGATTTTTTCAACAACTACAATAAGCGGTTGTTGATTGACGAAGTGAACCGCTCGCTCAATGCTTGGATAAAAGAGCAGCCTTCAACCCAAGAAGCAGGGATAGCTAGCCAATACCAAGCCGCTCAGGCACGAAAAGCATGGCTCGCAGAGCAGAAACTACCGTTTCTACGTGATGCCAGCACTTGGGGACAGGGGCTATCGACATCCATGATTGACGCACTCAGCTCAGCAGGTTTACAACACCTCTGGCTAGGTTTAGATAATTGGATGCCCGCCTTTTACCAGCCACAAGTGGTTGATCAAGCGAAACAGGCTGGCTACTTAGTTGGGGTGTACGACTCCTACAATACCGCCATAGCAAAAGGCATCAACGATGGTTGGCTTACCGCGCAGCTACCGGATGCAATGCGCAAGCAATGTGCGATAGAAAACGCCGATGGCAAAAAACAAAAAGGGTTTCGTGGCAACGGCTTTTACCTTAACCCAGCCTGCCAATTGGGCTTTGTGCAGCAACGCATTGAGGCAATTTTAAAATATGGCCGCTTTAACAGCCTGTTTCTTGATGTGGATGGGACCGGAATGGCCCGTGAAGATTACTCATACCAAGAGGACCAAGGAATGAAAGAAAGCGCGATGCTGGAGGCATTTAATCAACGCATGCGCTGGATAGCCAATGAACAGAATGTGGTTCTCGGCTCTGAAGATGGTAACAGCCTGACGACACAAGGGCTCTCTTTTGCTCATGGTTTAGAAACGGTAGGATTTGGCTGGACAGATCCTGATATGAAAACTAACCGCCAATCGCCTTACTTTCTTGGAGCATGGTTCCCAACAACGAGCCCTGATTTTTTCTTTAAACCCGCGCAAGTCAAAGAGCCGTACAAAACACTGTTATTTGCACCGCAATACCGTATTCCTCTCTATCAAACCGTGTTCCATGATGAGGTGATAAACAGTCACCACTGGCACAACGACAGCGTGAAGTTTTCCAACGTGCAAGCGGAGCGAGATTTAATCGCCATGCTGTACAACACCCCAGCGATGATTCACCTTAGCCGTGATGAAGCGACGCCTAACAGCGCACGAGTCAACGCATTACGCCGTTATCAGCAAGGGTTTGCACCAATCCATGAAGTCGTGTGGAACCAACCTTTAGTCGATTTTAAATGGCTTGATGAACAAGGGATGGTACAACAAACAACCTTTGGTGATGGCAGTAAAATTACCGCCAATTTCTCTACGCAGCCATATAAAAAAGAGGATAAGAAAATAGTTCCAGCCTTGAGTATTCAAGCTGAGCTCAGCAATGGGCAAAACCTCATTTGGCCATCGGATACGCTAAAGACAGAAAAATAGTCTCATCTCTCACTCATTAAAAGATAAATAATAGTGCGACACTTCAAGGAGGAAGTGTCCATTTCTGTTATTCACCAACCATAGCCAGTAGCACAAATACAATATGAACAAACAAAAATAGACGACTGGTCTAATTTAAATTATAGTGTCGTCCATGAATACAAAAACCCATGATACTCGCCAACACATCCTTGAGGTCGGTTACCAACTTGTCGTAACCAAAGGCTTCACCAGCGTAGGCTTGTCTGAATTATTAAAAACCGCTGATGTGCCCAAAGGCTCTTTCTATCACTACTTTAAGTCAAAAGAGCAATTTGGCGAGGCACTGATTACGGACTATTTTCAGCACTATTTAGTACGGATTAATGCCCTTTTTAACCAAGAAGAAGGCAACGCCTATCAACACTTGATGCATTATTGGCAATGTTGGTATGAGCAGAGCAATGGCTTATGTAACGCACAGCGCTGCTTGGTGGTGAAATTAAGCGCTGAAGTTTCAGACTTGTCTGATGCGATGCGTATTGCTTTACTTAAAGGTGCAGATAGCATTATTGAGGCGGTCGGAAAATGTATCCAGCAAGGGATCGACGACGGCTCCATTCACGTACAACACAGCCAGCAAACCGCAGAATTGCTTTATAACCTTTGGCTCGGCGCAAGTTTGCTCAGTAAACTGCGTCAAGATAACCAAGGGCTTGCACAAGCGCTTACGAGCACCGAACACATTTTGCAAGGCCAGTGCCCTAGTTAAGATTCACCCGCTATTTCGATAGCGGTTTTTTTGAAACCCAAACTAGACGACTGGTCTAATTTAAAATAATAAAGGACTCTCCAATGACTGAACAAACTAACCGCCGCATTGTACTCGCTTCACGCCCTGTCGGTGCACCAACGCCTGCTAACTTTCGCTTAGAACATGCGCCTAAACCAACACCTGCCGCTGGTGAAGTGCTGCTGCGTAGTGTTTATCTTTCACTTGACCCCTACATGCGCGGCCGCATGAGTGACGCTAAATCGTACGCCGATCCTGTCGCGATTGATGATGTCATGGTAGGCGGGACCGTGTGTCAAGTGGAAGTATCAAACCACCCAAAATTTGAGCAAGGTGAGTGGGTACTCGCTTATACCGGATGGCAGGATTACGCTATTTCTAACGGCGAAGGTTTACTCAAACTCGGTAAAAATCCAACCTCACCCTCATACGCACTAGGCATCATGGGAATGCCCGGCTTTACCGCTTATATGGGTTTGCTAGACATTGGCCAGCCGAAGCAAGGTGAAACTGTGGTAGTCGCCGCAGCTACTGGCCCCGTAGGGGCAACGGTTGGTCAAATTGCTAAAATCAAAGGCTGCCATGTGGTGGGCATTGCTGGCGGTGAAGAAAAATGTCGTTACGCTAAAGAAGTATTAGGTTTTGATGAATGTATTGATCACAAAGCTGACGATTTTGCAGAGCAATTGGCTAAAACATGTGCTCAAGGGATTGACGTTTACTACGAAAATGTCGGTGGCAAAGTATTTGATGCGGTTTTACCTCTGCTTAACACAGCAGCGCGAGTTCCGCTGTGTGGCTTGATTTCTCAATACAATGCAACGTCGCTGCCTGAAGGACCTGATCGTCTCTCTATGCTGATGGGCACCTTGCTTACCAAACGAATCCGCATGCAAGGTTTCATTATTTTTGATGACTACGGCCATCGCTATAACGAATTTGCTACTGACATGACTCAATGGCTAAGCGAAGGGAAAGTGAAATACCGCGAGCAACTGATTGACGATTTAGAAAACGCACCACAAGCCTTTATTGGTCTATTGGAAGGCAAAAACTTTGGCAAACTGGTTATCCAAATCAACCAACCACTTTAATAAGGACCACATAATGATCAAACTTCACCATCTAAATAAATCACGCTCTAAGCGCATTATCTGGTTACTTGAAGAGTTAGGGGTTGAATATCAAGTGCTTCCATATCAACGTGATAGCGTGACCTTTCTGGCACCGCCGGAGCTAAAAAGCGTGCATCCGTTAGGTAAGTCACCTGTGATTGAAGATAATGGCTTGGTGATTGCTGAATCTGGCGCCATTACCGATTACTTGATAGAAAAATACGGCCAACACTTTGCGCCTCAGCGTGGCAGCGTGGAATATGTGCAATACCAGCAATGGCTCCACTTTGCGGAAAGCTCTGCCATATTGCCGCTGCTATTAAAAATGTTTGTTGCCAAAGATGGCTGCCAAACCAATTTCCTTGGTGGCTATGCAGAAAGCGAAACGGCCAAAGTGATGAGTTATTTTGACCAGTGTTTAGCGGATAAACGCTACTTAGTGGCCGATCAACTCACTGGCGCTGATTTCATGATGTCATTCATTGCTGAAATATTGCTGACCAACGGAGCGATTACTCACTTCCCGAATATTGAACGTTACTTAGAGCAGCTCGCCACTCACCCTGCTTATCTAAAATCGAACCAAATCGAAGCGCAATACGCCTAACCTTAGGTTCCTGATGACGCCACTTCGACGATAACGAAGTGGCGTTTTTATTTCCATTATGGAAATGACTACTTGATGTATTATCAATAGTGAAAAGTAACCAAGCACATTAGGATTAAACCACAATAATATAAGGGTTTAATTCATGAGCCATTCACTCGATACACAGCAACGCTTCCAAGCCATCGTCACTGACGCACACCTCTCGCCTAAACAAAAGTCACACTTCCTTGCGCTAGAGGCCGAAGCAAGCTTGCCCTATCTGAAACTCTCTCCTGAGTTGGCTCGAGCAATGGAACAAGGCATTATCTGCGATATGTTTGAAGGCCATGCCCCTTTTAAACCACGTTACGTGTTGCCTGACTACGCAAAATTTTTAGCACAAGGCAGTGAGTATTTAGAGCTTTCGCCTGCCAGTAATTTTGATGAAGCACTCAATATGCTGACCATTTTGTACCATCACGTGCCTTCAGTGACCTCTATTCCTGTCTATTTGGGGCAATTGGATAGCGTGTTATTGCCCTATGTGGGCGAACTGAGCGAAGCGTCGATTTATCAAAAATTGAAGCTGTTTTGGATCATGCTTGATCGTACTCTGCCCGATGCTTTCATGCACGCCAACATCGGCCCGAGCGACAATATTATTTGTCGTACTATTTTACATATCGATGCTGAACTGAAACAGATCGCTCCCAACCTTACCTTCATGTATGACCCTTCCATCACTCCTGACGATTTACTGCGCCAAGCGACCGATAATATCTGTCAATGCAGTAAACCGCACATCGCCAACTATCCGATTCATACCACCGCCTATGGCGAGCAAGGTTTTGGTATTGTCAGTTGCTACAACTCACTTCCTTTAGCGGGAGGCTGCAATACTTTGGTCAGAATGAATTTAAAAGAGGCCGCGAAAAAAGCCAGTGACCGCCAAACATTTTTAGATCAGATTCTACCCACTTACAGCCAATATATGATTGAGCTGATGGATGTTCGAGCTGCTCATCTGCACCAACAATCTCATTTTTTTGAAGGTTTTCTGACTCAAGAAGGGTTGATTGAAGAATCTCGTTTCGCACCGATGTTTGGCATTTATGGCATGGCTGAAGCCGTTAATCTATTACTGGAAAAGGAGCAGAGTAACGCTCGTTATGGCCATGATGATATCGCCAACCAATTAGGCATCGCCATTTCCGCCAAGCTGGCCGACATTGTACAAAACTCACCAGTCAAATATGGCTTCAACGGCCGTGCTTTGCTGCACGCACAAGGTGGTATCAGCCTTGATCTTGATGTCACTCCGGGCGTGCGCATCCCTTATGGTACCGAACCCAACCCGATTGAATATGTGCAAGCAACGGCTGGACATCATCAATATTATACCTCTGGTATCAGCGATATTTTAACTCTGGATGAAACCATAAAGGCCAACCCAGAGGCGATGTTCAACCTATGTAAAGGAGCCCTTCACTCGGGCTATCGCGAATTTACGGCCAACGTGGCTTCGAACGATTTAGTTCGCATTACGGGTTACATGGTGAAATTGTCTGAAATAGCGCAATTTGAGCAGCGCGGATCACGCACCAACACCACATTTCTTGGGGCTGAAGCGGCCAAAAACACGGCTGTGCTCAAGCGAAAAGCACGCGTGGTTAGCCATGAAATGCAATCGGCTTATCAACCAAACTCTGTCAACTAATGGTGAGTGGAAAACAGCCGCTCCGAGCAAAAGTCAGCCGAGTGCTGACTTTCTCCTGCGTTGATGGCCCGGGTAACCGACTGGTCATTTTTATGCAAGGTTGCAACTTCAATTGCTTGTCTTGCCATAACCCACATACGATTCGTCACTGTCACCATTGCGGTGATTGTGTGCCAACCTGCCCATCGCAAGCACTGCGCCTCAATGCTGACCAGCAAGTCGAATGGCTAGCGGAGAAATGCACTCACTGCGATCGCTGTATTGAGCACTGCGTGCACCAATCAAACCCCAAAATTCATCACTACAGTGTTAAACAACTCGTGGAACTTATCCGCCGAAATCATTATTTCTTAGCCGGTATTACCATTTCAGGAGGGGAAGCAACCCTACAACTTCCGTTTATCATCGCTCTTTTCAAAGCCATCAAACACGATGAAGAATTGAAACATCTCAGCTGTTTTATTGATAGTAATGGCTCACTATCAGAATCGGGATGGGACAAAATATCGCCCTATTTGGATGGAGCGATGATCGATTTAAAAGCTTGGCAAGAGGAAACGCATCGGTGGCTAACCGGACGCAGTAACCATAGAGTGATACGCACTATTTTCCACCTCGCTACACTGAATAAACTGCACGAAGTGCGACTGCTGCATATACCGGACAAAAGTGATTTAGAGACTGAAATTACCGAAGTGGCGCATCTGATTAACCAGTTGCCTGCGAACGTCAACATTCGGCTAAGCGCCTTCCAACATCACGGTGTGGTCGGCAAGGCCTTAACTTGGCAGTCATGCAGTGAAGGTGAAATGCTGCAGTTTCATCGAAAACTGGCCGCTCAAGTACAGCGAACTGTTTACCTGCCGACACGCTACGCCTAGCGTCGAAAACCACCATATCCATAGGCTACCTATATTAGATTAATAACCCGTACCATTTTGCCTAATGCATAACGCTCACCTATGCTTATCCAAACAGGCACCAACCATTTAACAAAAGACCGAGCACTCGCTCTCATCACAGAAAAAGGAAAGCATCATGATTGAATGGGATTTCTTACATCTTTTCGATACTCAAGAGCTCTTTATCTTTTATTAACGAGAACCAATATTATTAACGAGAGCCAACCTCATTTTAAATAGCAGCCGCAATTTCACCTTCAATATCCTTTTGCGGCTCTTTTTGTACTGGTGGAACTTGCCCTTCTTCTACAGCGTGTTGGTAACATCCACTTAGCTTAATGGCTAAATACATGTCCGCACGAATCACCACGCCGCCATCACCCGTTGAAATTCCAGCGATTTCACACCATTTTCTCAAACTGCGTTTACGCCCCGCTAGCACTAAACGAATGCCTCGTTTTTTCAGAATGCTTTGCACGTCCGATAACATCGCCATGACGCTTAAATCTAAATGGGTAAAACTCGACACCGCATCAATAATCACGCACCCCACACTCATGCCCGCCGATTCAGTGTGAAATAAAATACGACGTTTAAAGTAAGGCGCATTGAAATAAGTCAGCGGAGAGTTGAAACGATAAATCACCAAACCCGGTATTGGTTTCGCCTTCGCTGACGTATCAATCGTGCGAATCGTGCCTTTATCATCCAAACCCAATGTTTGATCACTTGGCCGCATCACAGTGCGTAAAAACTGGAACAGACCCAGTAATACCGCAAGAGTGATGCCGGGGATAACGCCAATGACCAATACAGCGATGAAGGTTAAGCTTGCCAAATAGAAGGCGTCTTTATCACGCTTGTGTAAACTCCAAATCCCTTTCAGATCCAGCAACGAGATAGACGCGATAATCAACACAACTCCCAATGCAGCAATCGGAATGTATTGTAGTGGCTGATACGCCACAATCGCGACAAATCCAATCACAATTGCTGCAATAATCGAAACTAATTGCGATTTTCCACCATTAGCGTCATTCACCGCCGTACGTGAATCCGCCCCACTGATGGCAAAACCTTGTGAAAATGCAGAAGCAATATTAGCTAAGCCAAGCGCGCGAAACTCTTTGTCGGCGTCAATATCGTAACCATTTTTTGCCGCAAAACTGCGCGCAGTGAGCATCATACTGACAAAGCTCACCATCGCTAAGTTCAAAGCGGGCATGACTAATTCACGGCTCACCCCTAGATCAAATAGAGGGGTTTGGAATATCGGTAATCCACCTTGGATTAAACCAACGACTTTAACGCCAAGATGTTCAGCGCCAAAAAACCACACCCAAAATGCAGCAGCGATGATAGCCAACATCGCAGCTGGCCAATTGGGCCTGACACGCTTACACAGAAAATAAACCACCACTGTCAGCGCACTTATCAATAAGGTTTGCCAATGCAAATCAATCAGTAAGGATGGCGCTTCCACGATACGCTCTAGTAGATATTGCTGCTCATATTTCAACCCAAACACTTTAGCAAATTGACCCACGATAATGGTCAGAGCAACACCGTTTAACAACCCAAGTAAAATAGGGCGAGAGAGAAAATCGGCTAAAATACCGAGTTTGAAACGACTGGCCAGCAAACACCATACACCAGTCATTGCCGTCATTGTCATGACCAACTGCCAGTGTTTGAGAGGATCGCCCATCGCCAGCGGTGTCACTACCGCCGCAATCACTGCGCAAGTTGCCGCGTCTGGGCCTAAGATCAACTGCCTAGACGTGCCAAAAATCGCGTAAACCAACATCGGCAATACGCAGGAATATAAGCCGACAATCGCGCTTACTCCAGTGAGCTGCGCGTACGCTATCGCGACAGGCAGTGCAACCGCAACCACAGAAAGCGCCGCACGTACGTCATCCATCAACCAGCGAGTTTCATAGTCTTTCAGTTGGTGTAAACCCGGCATCCACTGTTGTACAAATGCACTATTCAAATTGCTTCCCCCCTCTTCTCGCAACAAGGTTTTCACATTAAGCATAACTCATTGCTAACAAACTAGCGCTTATAATTGGCTGATTTTATTGAAGTATGAGAAAAAGAAAAAGTGCAGGAAAAAGATCGCCTCCATAGGTCGACTTATGTGAAAATAGCCCACTCCATTTCACTCGCCTAAAGTTGTACTTATGAAATTTCAAGCTGCCATTTTTGATATGGATGGACTGTTACTCGACACGGAACGTGTCTGCCTTACAATATTCGAACAAGCTTGCCACGCAGTTGGCGTCCCATTTTTAAAAGAGGTTTATCTCTCGGCTATTGGTCGCAATGCGGCAGGCATTGAACAAGCACTGCGCGCAGGCTACGGGCCAGAATTAAACTATCCGGTATTACATACGGAGTGGCGTAAACGTTACGATGCCGTGGTGAAACACCAGGCGATCCCAGTGAAAGAAGGGGTTATCGAGTTATTACAATGGTTAAAAGCGAATCGTGTTCCTACTGCCGTCGCAACATCAACCCAAAAAGACGTGGCACAAATTAAGCTGCGCCTTTCAGGCCTTGAGCAATACTTTGACTCGTTCACAACCGGTTGTGAAGTGACACATGGCAAACCCGATCCTGAGATTTATCTACTCGCTGCGCAACGTCTTGGCGCTGAACCGACCCAATGCTTAGCCTTTGAAGATTCTAATAACGGCGTGCGATCCGCCGTGAGTGCGAATATGATCACCTACCAAATTCCTGATCTCGTCGAACCCAGTGAAGAGGTTTTGGCCCTTGGACACCAAGTGGTCCCCTCACTACATCACGTTTTAACGGCCCTAAAAAACAGTAATTGATCGGTTTTTCATACGCCGCCTGTTTGATTTCGATTGCCATAACTAAACAGCGTGATATTGGTATTGCAATTACAGATAGCTAACAAGTAAGAAGGGGGTATCATTGATACCCCCTTCTTTAGTCAATAAGAAATATTCGTTAATATTTAGGTGGTGTACCTTCACAATTAGAAACCACAGCGTCAATTTGTATTAACGCATCCATAGGCAGCTCTGAAACACCAATCACGGTTCTCGCAGGTAGCTCATGGTTAAAGAAGGTTGTGTAAACTTCATTGACAATATTAATATCATCCATATTTTTTATTTGAATATTGACTTTAACAATATCATCCATAACATGCTCAACACTTTCTACAATATTCCTTATATTTTCTAAACACTGCTTAACTTGTTCTTTTATTCCACCAGCAACAACTTCATTATTTTTTGGAGATAAAGGTAACTGACCTGAAATATGATTATAATGAGAAAAAGCAACAGAGTGGGAATAGTCGACTTCAGGTGCATTCACGGTATTATTTGCTTCAATCACAAGTAAGCGAGCATCTTCAGGAAGCTGTGGCGGTGTACCATCACCATGTGACACAACAACATCAAATTGCACCAATGCATTCATAGGCAAGTCAGCAACACTAACTAGGCTTCGCGCAGGCACATAACTTGGGAAAAATTGTCCACAGACTTCATTGATGGCTTCTGCATCAGATATATTTTTAATAAATATCGTTGTTTTAACGATATCAGCCATCGTATGACCAATACATTCTAAGATAGCATTAATATTATTCAAACACTGTTGACTCTGTTCTTTAATACCACCTTGTACTATTTCTCCCGTTTTAGGTTCAATCGGCAATTGAGCCGAGAGGTTATTATAATGAGAGAAGGCCGCGGTTTGAGAGTATAGACCTTGAGGTGCATGCTCAGTATTCCTTGACACTTTGATGAGCTCACAAGGCGCTTGTGGAGCAGTGCCTTCACCGTTTGAAATAAGAGCATCAATTTGCACTAAAGCATCACTGACAGGTAAAGCCGCAACCGCCGCTATGGTCACTGTAGGAAGCGGCCCCTGAAAAAAAGTGGGGTATACTTTTTTGATGGCATCAATATCTGAAATATTCTTTACAAAAATATTCATTTTGACCACATCATCCATAACGTGACCAATACTTTCTACGATAGACTGTATATTATTCAGACATTGCTTTGTTTGGTCATTTATACAACCAATAACAATTTCACCTGTTTTAGGATCTATCGGTAGTTGTGCTGAAATATTATTATAATGAGAAAAAGCGACAGTTTGTGTAGAGACAGCACATATAGGTGCATTTTCTGTGTTTCTTGAAACCTTTACAATATCGGCAGCCATATCGAAATTTATCCTATTATTAGTAGAAATGCATATTTATATTTAATAAGTATTTTTTGATAAAACAATCAAAGTGGCGAAATGGTAAGTTAAAAAAATCTCAGTAAATGTGACATACATTAAAATATTATTTGACTAGAAAGTCATCGCTTATAGTGATAATGATTGATTAACGACTAATTATCCACAATCGTGTTAATAACGTGGATTAAAGAATATTTATCCTAGAAATGATTCTAAAATTGTGAATATAATCTCATGAAACTAAATACTGCATTTTCTTGATTTAGTCCAATAATGATAGGTTGTTCACAATAAGCTGCTGAAAATTTACACATAAACTCGATTAATATGCCATTTCAATCGTGATAAATGCATAAATTTCCTGAGTCACTTAGTTTCCTTACTCCATCAAAACGCACAATAGCATGCGTATATTGAGCTACTTAATGGCTTGTTTTCTGTTGAAACTGCTTCACGCTGCGCTTTTGAGCACTGCGGCGGTTGGCTTGCTTATCACGCGGTTTGCGCTTCGGTTCACCGCTGGTCGGTTGGTCTGTCACTGGAAAATCGCTCAATGCCTGCAGCGGTAAAGCGCGCTGCGTTAAGCTGCGGATTGCCTCCAGCGCTTGACTTTCACCATGGCAGACCAGCGAAATCGCCACACCACCTTGACCAGCACGCGCTGTGCGGCCAACGCGGTGAATATAAACTGGCGCACTAGGCGGTAAATCAAAATTGATCACCACTGGAAGCGCGTCAATGTGAATACCACGCGCCAGTAAATCGGTGGCCACCAGTACATCCACTTGATTCGCTTTGAAATCGGCTAACGTTTGCTCGCGAATAACTTGATCTTTTTCACCATGCAAAGCCGCCGCACGAATACCCGCTTTGAGTAATTTTTTCGCGACCGCGTCAGCACTATCACGAGCGCTAATGAATACTAATACTTGCTGCCCAGCACGCTGCTTAATCAGAGCAATTAATGCTTGTGCTTTACTGCCCTTATTCACAAGGTAGAGCTGCTCTTCAATTTCTTCCACCACTTGATTGGCTTGATTCGCCTCTATCTTTACCGGGTTATTTAACACGGCCAATGCCACCTGTTCGAGATCGGCGGCGAGTGTGGCGGAAAACAACAACGTTTGTTTGGTTTGGGGCATAAAACTGAGCAGGCGTTGTACATTCGGCCAAAACCCCATCTCTAACAGTCGGTCAGCTTCATCTAACACCACACAGTGCATCGACTCCAATGAGATCAGTTGCTGTATGAGTAAATCAAGCAAGCGGCCCGGTGTCGCGACGATTAAATGCGGTAATTTGGCCAACTGCGCAAGCTGCTCTTCTTGGGCCACTCCCCCGCATAAAGTGCATAAGCTAATGCCCATCTTGCTTGCCACAGCACTCAGCTCTTGGCTAACTTGTTGTGCTAATTCACGGGTAGGAACAATAACAACCGATTGAATTTCAAGAGTATTAATTTCAATTTGTTGCAGTAAAGGCAAGCCATAAGCTAACGTTTTACCACTGCCCGTCTGCGCGAAGGCAAGCACATCTTGCCCAGAAAGTACGGCTGGAATAGCCAATTGTTGGATTTTGGTCGCCGTGTGTCGCGACGCAGGCAGCGCAGCCATCAAAGGGACGCTTAAGTTAAGCTTAGAAAAATTCATAAACGACTAGCAGGGTGAAAAAGGTTGCGCCGAGTCTAAAGCTATTCATTCTCCATCACAACTGTCGATACGGATCAGTACTGAATCTGGCCGCCAGTACTCAAATTCGCAGTCCATGATCTCGCCATCTTGTTTGTAATTGACTCGACAAATTTTCAGTACAGATTGACCAGCGGCTAAGTTAAGCGCTTTTGCCACATGAAGAGGCGCAGCCGTAGGGATCACCTCAAAACGAGAACGCGTAGTGATGTAACCGTATTTTTGCTGATAGAGATGCGTTAACGAAGCGGTTAAATTTTCCTCTAATATCTTTGGAAACCACTGCGCAATCAGGCAGTTTTCGACAAACAGTACCGCTCGCCCGTCAATCGAGCGCAACCGTTCAATAATATGAATGGGCGTAATTCGGTCAATATCCATCGCTCTTGCATACTCACGAGAAGCCATCACGCTGCGTACCGCAACTAGCTTAGTTTCTGCGATTCGGTGCTGCTCGCGGATCATCTGGTGGAAGTGGCAACGCGATAGCGGGTTATAATGAATTCGCGCCGGAGAGACAAACCAGCCACGCCGCTCTTCTCGGTAAATCAACCCTTCGGTTTCCAGTGAAACCAAAGCGTCTTTAATTGTAATGCGCGTTGTATTAAACAATTCACTCAATTCACGTTCAGATGGCAGTTTTTGTCTGTCGCTCAGCATCCCACTGCAAATTTGCTCACGAAGGGTGCCTTTAATGTTACCAAGTTGGGTCTTTTCTAAAGGAGCATTTGCCACTGGCAAAGGGCTGCGAAATCTCATGCGTGACCTAGTCCAATATTATACAGAGTGAATAAACGTCTTTTAGACTACTTAAGGCAGATAACAGATTTATGACAGGCTAATTGATTGAATTTGAAATAAAAGTGCAATAGAAAATCATCAAAAATGTCAAATAACTACACCGAAAACGTCACAGTTCTTCCCTAGGATAAAAATCGAACTTACTGACCTAGTCCAGAAGGATAGCGACAATGAAAACCTTATTTACCCGCGCAACGACTGCCACAGCACTTGCGCTGACTATTTCAACTTCGGCTTTTGCTAAAGAGGCTGATTTACAATCTTTGATCAACGCAGCGAAACAAGAAGGCCAAGTGTACAGCATTGGTATGCCCGGCAGTTGGGCCAACTGGCAAGACACGTGGAGCGATTTAGGTAAGATTTATGGCCTAAAACACCAAGATACGGATATGAGCTCAGCGCAAGAAATTGCCAAGTTTGAAGCCGAAAAGAAAAATGCGACCGCCGATATCGGTGATGTTGGTTTTGCATTTGCTCGCGTGGCGGTGAAAAAAGGCGTAACTCAAGCGTACAAACCGAGCACTTGGAATGACATCCCTGACTGGGCCAAAGATAAAGATGGCCACTGGGCTCTGGCTTATACGGGCACCATTTCATTTATCTCGAACAATAATCTAGTCAAGAATGCGCCAAAAACGTGGAACGATTTGCTCAAAGGCGATTACAAAATCAGTATTGGTAATGTCGGTGTTGCCGCGCAAGCAAATAATGCCGTACTAGCCGCTGCTTTTGCTCATGGTGGCAGTGAAAAGAACCTCGATCCGGCAATCGAATTTTTTGCCAAACTCGCCAAGCAAGGTCGCTTATCATTTACAGACCCAAGTATCGCTAACCTCGAAAAAGGTGAAGTTGAAGTGGCCGTATTGTGGGATTTCAACGCCCTAAGTTACCGTGACCAAATTGACCGTAACCGCTTTAGCGTTAACATTCCGCAAGATGGTTCTGTGATTTCCGGCTACACCACCATCATCAATAAATACGCCAAAAACCCAAACGCGGCCAAGCTAGCACGTGAATACATCTTTAGCGATCAAGGCCAGATCAACCTTGCACAAGGCTATGCTCGCCCGATCCGCAGCAACGTTGCACTGCCTGCTGCGGTACAAAGCAAATTGATTGCTAACGATCAATACCAGAACGTGAGCCCAATTAGCGACTTTAATGCTTGGGAAAAATCAGCTCGCCAATTGCCACGTCAATGGCAAGAAAATGTCATTATCCACCAGCAGTAAGAGGTAACCATGAACAATAAGGTGATCCTTGTTGTTCTTGATGGACTCAATTATTCCGTAGCCCGTGATTGCATGGGCTACTTAAACGGCTTAATTGAGCAGCAAAGAGCAACCTTATACTCCCTACAATGTGAATTGCCTTCGTTATCGCGTCCTTTGTATGAATGTCTACTCACTGGCGTAAAGCCTGTCGAAAGCGGCATTGTTCATAACCACATTGTGCGCCTTTCACATCATCAATCAATCTTCAGTTTGGCAAAAGAGCAAGGGCTGACAACAGCCGCAGCGGCGTATCATTGGGTCAGCGAGCTCTATAACCGCGCGCCTTTTGATGCAACGCGCGATCGTTTTACCTGTGATAAAACACTCAATATTCAGCATGGCTGTTTTTATCACTGGGATCACTATCCCGATGAAGCACTGTTTTTAGACGCCGAACACTTACGTCGTACTCATCAGCCTGATTTTTTACTGATCCATCCAATGAATATCGATGATGCTGGGCATAAGTTTGGCCTTGATTCAGGACAGTATCGTAATAGTGCACGCATGGCCGATACGCTGTTATCTCACTTTTTAGAAAGCTGGCTAAACGATGGCTACCAAGTGATGGTGACCAGCGATCACGGTATGAACAATGACAAGTCACACGGCGGAATATTAACCGAAGAGCGCAACGTCCCGCTGTTTGTATTGGGCAATCAATTTTCGCACCAAGCTTGTGAGATCAAACAAACTGAGCTCTGCGGCCTGTGCTGCCAACTGCTTAATCTTGATCACAATAAGCCCTTTTCTGCGGAGTGCTTAGCATGATCAGTAGCCAAGTTATTAGCAAGCCTAGCGCCGTGCTGAACCAATCAACGCACTGGGCACGCAAACTCAAACCTGCGTTATGGCTTACTCCTTTTGCGCTGTTTTTCTACTTATTTCAGCTCGCCCCCATGCTGTGGGTTTTGTTCAACAGCTTTATCTCTGACGATCAATGGTCACTAGACCATTATCGCGAAATCTTCAGCTCATCCTTTATTTTACAAGGGCTGGGCAACAGTTTGTGGCTCGCCATATGGTCCAGCGTCGCGGGCCTTGCGATTGCGGCAATGTTGGTCGCCTCCTTACGCCGAGTCGATGGCAAGCTGCGCGATGGTGTGATCGCCTTTACCAATATGAGCAGTAATTTTGCTGGCGTCCCTTTGGCATTCGCTTTCATTATTATTCTTGGGGTCAACGGCGCACTGACTTTGCTGCTAAAGCAATACGGTTTGATTGAAGAGTTCAACCTGTATGGCAAATGGGGGCTTCTGGCGATGTATATCTACTTTCAGATCCCTCTTGGCGTGCTGCTGCTCTATCCTGCATTTGATGCGCTCAGTGATGACTGGCAAGCGGCGGCGTCTACTCTGGGCGCCAACGGATGGCAATATTGGCAGAAAATCGCCTTGCCTGTGCTTTCACCAGCCCTACTCGGTACCTTGATTATCCTAATCGCCAATGCGATGGGCGCGTATGCCAGCGTCTACGCACTCACATCCGGCAACTACAACGTCATTACGGTACGCATTGCCAGTTTAGTGGCGGGAGATCTGTTCTTAGAGCCCAATTTGGCCGCCGCCATTTCCGTAGTATTGATGCTAATTTTAGCCTTCATTACTGTGATCAATCAGTGGCTAATTGCGAAAAGCTATAGCGCAAGGAACACCCATGCAAAACGCTAATCCTACCCTTGATAAAATCACCTTTCATAAAAGTGTGGTCTATTCCATCGTGGGAGTGATGTTGCTGCCCATTTTGGCCACCTTGGTTTATTCCTTTTCTTCACGCTGGGGCGCAACGATTTTACCCGATGGCTTCACCTTTGACTGGTATCTCAAACTGCTGACCGACCCTCGCTTTCTCGATGCATTTGGCCGCTCATTGCTGATTGGCATCGCTTCTCTGACACTCAGCGCGGTTTTGATTATTCCGGCGATCTTCGTGGTGTTTTACTATTTCCCTCGTCTCGATAAAGTGATGAACCTGCTGATTTTAATCCCTTTTGCGGTACCGCCTGTGGTCTCTTCAGTTGGATTACTGCAACTGTACGCCGATAGCCAATTTCCAATTGTGGGTACACCTTGGATTTTGATTGGCACTTATTTCACCATTGCGCTGCCGTTTATGTACCGTGCAATTGCCAACAGTTTTGAGGCGATCCATCTGCACGATCTCATGGATGCCGCGCACCTGCTCGGCGCAAGCACCAGCCGTGCTTTTTTACTGATCGTACTGCCAAACATTAGAAAAGGGTTGATGGCTTCGCTGTTTCTATCCTTCTCTTTTCTACTTGGCGAGTTTGTATTTGCGAACATTCTGGTCGGCACGCGCTATGAAACCTTGCAGATTTATCTCTACAACATGCGTCAGACTAGTGGTCACTTCACCTCCGCGTTAGTGATGACTTACTTCCTATTTATCTTTTTACTGACTTGGCTCGCCAGTCGTTTTAGCCGAGGATCCACTCAATGAATTCCACGACCCACACAACCTCTCGCTCTGATTACGTCCACGTCGCCAACCTCACCAAACGTTTTGGCAACAATACCGTTTTTGAAGGGATTGAATTTTCCATTGAGCAAGGGGAATTTGTCACGCTACTTGGTCCGAGCGGCTGCGGGAAATCGACCTTATTGCGCAGTTTGGCTGGCTTAAATCCCGTCGATGACGGCGAAATTTGGGTCAACGGTGAAAACATCACTAACCAAACACCACAGCAACGCGGCATTGGCATGGTGTTTCAATCCTACGCTCTGTTTCCGAATATGACGGTGGCTGAAAACATCGCCTTTGGCCTCAAAATGCAAGGGCAAGACAGAGCTTACATCGCGCGCGAAGTACAAAAAGTGGTCGAACTGGTTTCACTGATAGGGAAAGAAAAACACTATCCCAACCAGCTCTCGGGTGGACAGCGCCAACGCGTCGCTTTAGCTCGCGCCTTAGTGGTCAAACCGCGTATTTTGCTACTTGATGAGCCCCTTTCAGCACTGGATGCCAAAATTCGCAAACACTTGCGCCAGCAGATCCGTGATATTCAAAAAGAGCTCAATCTCACCACCGTATTTGTAACCCATGATCAAGAAGAGGCGATGATTCTCTCTGATCGTATTTTTTTAATGCACCAAGGTGAAATCGTTCAGCAAGGCTCCCCAGAAAGCATTTATACTCAGCCAGCCAATGAGTTTGTGGCTGGTTTTATGGGCCATTACAATTTAGTAGAGGCGGCCACCGCCAAGCAGTTGTTTAACATAGACACGGCTTGGAAAGTGGCTATTCGCCCCGAATCCATCTACGTCAAAGAAGCTGGGCGGAGCTATGGTGCCCATGTTTCTGCGCCGCAACATGGCACCATCAAGCATCACCAATTACTGGGTAATGTCATTCGCTACCATGTGGATGTGCGAGGCTGCGAGCTCACGGTCGATTTACTCAATCGTTCATCAGAGCGATTATTTGCCACTGGCAGTCAGCTAGAATTACTGTTTAACCTTAACGAAATACAACCTGTGAGAGCCTAAATAGATGCCGACACCTCTATACGTTTTTGATATGGACGACACATTGATTGACGGCGACTGCGCAATGATTTGGAGCGAATATTTGGCCGATAAAGGCATAGCGAGCGACCCTGATTTTGTCGCGCAGGATAGGCTGATCATGTCACGCTATGCCAGCGGTGAAATGGACATGGAAGATTACCTCGATTTTGCGATGCAACCTTTGCTCACCCTGCCCACAGAGCAAGTCCAGCGCTTGGCGGACGATTGTGTCGCTACACGCATCGTACCTAGGCTATTTCCTCAAGCCAAAGCACTCATTAAACAGTTAACGGACGAGCGTATTCAAATGCTCATTATTTCGGCGTCGGTCAGTTTTTTGGTTAAAGCTGTCGCCCGTAAAATAGGCGTTGCAGAGGCGATGGGTATCGATATGGTCATAGAGAACAACCATTACACCACGCATATTTTGGGAACACCCACCTACCGAGACGGTAAAGTCACTCGCTTAAATGAATGGCTAGCTAAGCGCCCACAATACGTGGGTCAAGTGCATTTTTTCACTGACTCGATCAATGATTTACCTTTGTGTCTACACGCCGATTTCACCTATTTGGTCAACCCATGCACGCGCCTCATCCAATACGCGCAGCCCCAACAATGGCCGATATTAAAGTGGGGCTAATCACATCCTCTACTTTTGATGAACCATGTAGCTTGAGGCGCTGGCGGTAAACTTCTAGTATGAAGACAATAAGTTAACCGAGCCTCTCGCCATGAGCATGAAACACCGCATTGCCTTTATCTCTCTTTTACTGTCAACTCTCAATGCTTGCTCGCCGGAAAATAGCGCGCAAGCATTGGGCACTTTAGAGCGAGACCGCATCACTTTTTCCGCCACCGCCAATGAGATCATTCGCGCGCTTCCTGTCGCGGAAGGCAGCGCAGTGCATGCTGGCGAAGTATTGGTTCGACTAGATACCAGAAATCAGCAGGCGGTGCTGGCCCATGCACTCGCAGAGGCGGCCAAAGCGCAAGCGTATTTGCTCAAACTGAGCAATGGTGAACGCCAAGAAGACACGGCGGCCGCACAAGCCAAAGTCAATCGCGCGCAAGCCAAACTGACAGAGGCGTTGCAAAACTTCAAACGTGTGGAAGAACTGGTTGGTAAAAAGCTCCTCAGCCAATCAGAAAAAGACAGCGCCACCGCCACGCGTGATGCCGCTCGCGCCGAACTCGATTCTGCAAAAGAAGAGTTTGCTAAACTCACCGCTGGCACTCGCCCTGAAGATATTGAACAAGCGCAAGCGGCGCTGACCGCCGCCAAAGCCGACGTCTCACTGCAACAGCAAAAGCTCGACGAGTTAACCATTGTCGCAACCCGCGATGGAATTTTGGATAACCTCCCATACAACTTGGGTGAGCGCGTCCCAAACAACGGCATTGTCGCTATCATCCAAGCCAGCCGCATCCCTTATGCTCGCGTCTACGTTCCCGCACCACACCGTTTAGCTGTCGTGCCGGGCGCACAGTTTCCAGTGCATATCGACGGTATAAAAGAGCCGCTGCAAGGCACAGTGCGTTGGGTGGCAACGGAACCCTCTTTCACGCCTTACTACGCACTGACCGAAAATGAACGCGCCCGCTTAATGTATCTAGCCGAAGTGGATCTGCCCGAATCCGCGCAATCGCTCCCTTCTGGCATTCCGGCGCAAGTCGATTTAGCGAGGCAAAAATAGTGACTGAACTCGCCATTCACGCCCGTAATGTGGTCAAAAAATTTGGTGATTTCACTGCGATTGAAGGCATCAATCTGAGTGTCCCCAAAGGAACCATTTACGGTTTTCTCGGCCCAAATGGTTGTGGCAAATCGACCACAATTCGCGTGCTCACGGGTTTATTAAGCCCTACCTCCGGCAGTGTTGATGTGCTGGGGTTAGCGATCCCAAAACAATCCGAGCAATTGCGCCTAAAAATTGGTTATATGACGCAAAAATTTTCGTTATACGATGATTTGACCGTAGAGGAAAACCTACAATTTATTGGGCAAATTTTTGGTATGCCGCGCAAAGCATTGGCACAACGGCTCAATGAACAGTTGTGCACTTATGGGCTTGATCAGCGCCGAAAACAACGCGTAAGTGGGATGAGTGGCGGCCAAAAGCAGCGCTTGTCACTAGCAGCCGCCACGATGCATAAACCTGAACTGCTGTTTTTGGATGAACCAACGTCAGCGGTCGATCCTGAAAATAGACGGGAATTTTGGGAACAATTGTTCGATCTTTCAGACCAAGGCACCACCATTTTGATCACCACTCACTACATGGATGAAGCGGAACGCTGCCACCGTTTAGCCATCATGGAATCGGGTTTAATTCGTGCAGATGGTGAGCCAGAAACCTTAATGAACACGATGGGCGTCAACATTGTCGAAGTCCGAGCCCATAATTTGCGCCAATTAAAAGAAAAAGTCATGGCTCGGGCGGAGGTTCGCTCTGCTGCGCAACTTGGCATCCGCTTGCGGATCCTTATTCATCAACAAGTCACACAACCTATCGCGTGGCTAAAAACAACCTTCCCTGAACTGGCTGAAGCTGAGATGAATCTAGCTCGCCCAAGTTTGGAAGATGTCTTTGTCACTGTGACTGGCAAGGGGCGTCAATGAAAGCACTGTTTCGAATGAAAGCGGTGATGGTGAAAGAGATACGCCAACTCTCGCGAGACAGAATTACGTTCGGCATGGTAGTGATGATCCCACTGATCCAGCTGTTGCTATTTGGCTTTGCCATCAATACTGACGTACGCAATATTCCGATCGCCATCGTTGATCAAAGTGAAAGTACCCTCGGACGGTTAATTGTAGAGTCAGTCAAAGCCACACAGGTTGTGAGCGTCAAACACACTTTTGCCACAGCAGAGCAAGCTGAACATGCGATTGAACAAGGTAACGTGAGAGCAGCGCTGATCCTGCCAAAAGATCTCACCCAGCGCGCGGTGCAAAAACGCGTGTTAGGTCAGTGGATTGTTGATGGCTCCGATACGATGATCAGTGCCTCCATTTTAGGTCTGCAATCCATGCCGCTGACCGATTTTGACTTTGACATTCGTCCAGCTACCGTCAAAACCTTTGAAGTCACGCTGTTTTATAACCCCACTCGCCGCTCTGCGGTTAATATCGTACCCGGTTTACTGGGGGTCATTTTAACCATGACGATGATCCTCTTCACCAGTGCCGCGATTGTGCGAGAAAAAGAGCGCGGCAATTTAGAACTGCTGATCACAACGCCAATTCACTCTATTGAGCTTATGGTCGCCAAAATTGTGCCCTATATTTTTGTCGGATTAATTCAGGTCTTCATCATCTTGGGCTTAGGGCATTTTATTTTTGACGTGCCCATTAATGGTGCGATCAGCCAAATTCTCTTCGGTACGCTGCTGTTTATCGCCGCCAGTTTGACCTTAGGTTTGGTGATTTCAACCATTGCTTCCACTCAACTGCAAGCCATGCAAATGACTGTTTTTATTTTACTGCCTTCGATTTTACTTTCTGGATTTATGTTTCCCTACGAAGGCATGCCAGTCGCAGCGCAGTGGATTTCTGAAGCGTTGCCTGCGACTCACTTTATGCGCATGATCCGTGGGATTGTGTTGCGCGGTGCTAACCTCATGGATCTATGGCGAGATGCATTATGGATGTTAAGCTTTACCGTCGGTGGGATTATCGTCGCGTCGTTGAGATTTAAGAAATCCCTTGATTAACGCCATTCACATTTGAAGACTAATTTTTAAGCCAAAAGAAGGAAACTAACATGTTAAAGTCACTGATGACCAAAGCGTTATTGTGTGTAGGCCTGATCTCCAATACCTCAGATGCATTGGCATCAGAGCGCTCAACGATAGCATGGCAATGGATTGAAAATGGCGCGCTTTTAGTCGATGTTCGAACCGCAGCAGAATTTGCAGCTGGCCATATTGAAGGTGCGCTAAACTACCCACTTGATACTGTTAGCAGTGCTTTTTCTCACATCGATAAACAACAACCGATTGTGGTTTACTGCCGCAGCGGCAATCGATCGGGCCAAGCCATGGCCTATTTACTCGAGCAAGGGTTTACTCAAGTACATAACGGCGGCGGTTTAGAGGAAATGATCATTCATCCTTCGGCAATAAAGCCGCTCAATTGATGTTAGCCTACTCACATTCACGTTATCGCTCTGTTTGTTTTTAATTGGCTCTCAAAGCGCAACAGAAAGACACAGCTTGTTATTCGGCAACAATGATCGATTTTTTGATTGGAACGTAGAAGATGTTCGGTAACCAATCTCAACGGTATACAGCATGCAAACGTACAAAACCTTACGCTTGATCCTAGGCGATCAGCTCAATATCAAGCACTCTTGGTTTAACAAAACGGATGATTCCATACTGTACGTGGTAGCTGAACTTAAACAAGAAACAAGCTATGTAAAACATCACATTCAAAAAATCTGCGCCTTTTTTGCCGCGATGGAAGCTTTTGCCGAATTATTGCAAAGTGAGGGACACCAGGTTCTCTACTTGACCCTTGATGAAACTGCCGATTATTTGCAGCTACCACCATTGATTAGCGATCTGTGTCATCAGATCAACGCAGAATACTTTCACTATCAGCGACCTGATGAATACCGAGTTTGGCAACAGTTGCAGGAGCTAAACCTCTCTCATGCACAAGTGACTTGTTTTGATACTGAACACTTTTTATTGCCTTTTGACGAGATCACTCAGCATTTTAATACCAACAAAACCACTATTATGGAGCCGTTTTATCGCAAAATGCGTAAGCGATTCGGTATTCTTCTGCAAGATGATCATCAAATGCCTTTGGGTGGACGTTGGAATTTTGATCACCAAAATCGCAATAAGCTCAGCGTGCAAGACATAGAAAACCTACCCAAACCACTTAGCTTTCAAAACGATGTCAGTGCAATTTATAACCGTTTACAGCATCATAATATTCACGTTTTCGGCCTGTATACTCCTTCATTGTTATGGCCGATTAACCGCTCACAAGCACTGTCATTATTGGCCCACTTTTGTCAGTACGGCTTGCCGCTGTTTGGTCGCTTTCAAGATGCAATGACGGCAAAGAGCCCACATCGTTGGAGCCTTTACCATAGCCGGCTCTCTTTTGCACTCAACTGCAAACTACTATCGCCTGCAGAAGTCATTCAAAGTGCACTCATGCGATTTGAGAATGACAATACGATGGATTTAGCACAAATCGAAGGATTCATTAGGCAAATTTTGGGCTGGCGTGAGTACATTCGAGGCATTTATTGGGCGAACATGCCCCAATACGCCAAGCACAACGCCCTTGATGCTCAACGACCTCTTCCTCACTACTATTGGACAGGGGATACTCGTATGCATTGTGTTAAACAAGCCGTAACTCAATCATTGGAGTTTTCCTACGCACATCATATCCAACGTTTGATGATCACGGGTAATTTTGCACTCCTATCAGGTTGCGAGCCGGATGAGGTGGATGACTGGTACTTAGGTATTTATATTGATGCATTGCAATGGGTAGAAATGCCCAATACCCGAGGTATGGCTCTGTTTGCTGATGGGGGAATTGTTGCCACCAAGCCTTATGCCGCAAGCGGCTCTTACATCAATAAAATGAGTGATTACTGCAAAGATTGTCACTACCAAGTAAAGAGCCGTAGTGGTCTAAATTCATGTCCATTCAATAGTTTATATTGGCAGTTCATGCTCACTCATCGTGAACGGTTAGCCAAAAATCCAAGGATAGGCATGATTTATAAAAATTGGGATAACACTGAAAACGCCACTCAACAAGCAATCTTAGATCAAGCTCAATACTATCTACACCATATTGAAGAGCTGTAGCTCGTCGGCTTACTGGTCACGTTTTTATTTATGCAATTTGGTGAGCACGCTGCAAGTAACTATAATCATGCTATTCGATTAAATATCAGTGAGTGATTATGCAACAACAGCAAGTCCATATGGACCAACGTATTTGCCAGCAATGCTCAGAAAAACAAAACTTGCCTTTTGACTTCACCATGGCTTTCCAACCCATAGTGAACGTTGCAGATAACACCATCTTTGGCTACGAAGCACTTGTACGAGGTCTGAATAATGAATCGGCTTACTCCATCATTGAACAAGTCAGTGATGACAACCGATACCGCTTTGACCAACTTTGTCGAATCAAAGCGATTAAACTCGCGGCTAAACTAAAACTGTCAGGTATTTTGAGCATTAATTTTTTACCTAATGCCGTTTACCAACCAGAGCGCTGTATCCGCACCACATTAGAGGCAGCAAAGCAGTTCGGTTTCCCGACAGAACGGATCATGTTTGAATTTACTGAGGTGGAAAAAATCGTAGACACAGCGCACATAAAACGGATCGTCGCTTATTACTCCAACCTAGGATTTACTACCGCGATTGATGATTTCGGTGCAGGCTACGCCGGGCTTGGGCTATTGGTTAACTTCCAAACTAAAATAGTAAAATTAGATATGTCACTGCTGCGTAATATCGATCAAGACATCACGAAGCAAGCAATCGTCCGTCATACTGTCGCAATGCTCATTGAGCTAGGGATTTGTCCACTCGCTGAAGGTATTGAAACTCAACAAGAAATGTTATGGCTAAAACGACTCGGCATTGAACTCATGCAAGGCTACTATTTTGCGAAACCTGAGTTTGAAGCGTTGCCTACAGTGACGTTTTGAACCATAACATCAGCCTCTAATTTTGTGGATCCATCAAACCACGAAATGCTTGGGCATAAGTTTCAACTGTTCAATACGGCCCGACATGGCTGTTTCCACCTCGGCTAACCACTCATAACGTTTAGTATATAGACGGCGTTTATTGCGATTTAGCGTCTCAACACCTTTACGGTTTGGCGTGGTTGGCAAACGGTACAAATATTTGCTCATTTTCTCTGCTTCGTACTCTGTCCACAGTTCATCGTAATCAAAGCTTACTGATTTGCGCTTTGAGCCAATATAACGCAACGCTTGATACATATGGCCGCGGTTAGAAATCGCATACAGGTTTTCAACCCCTAAAATACGCGCTAGCGTCATGATCATTTCAACCATCAGTGCTTTGGTTCTTAAACCGTGAGTCGTGCGCGTCAAATCTTTAATGATTTGATTACGATCGGTCACACCACTGCTTGGACCTTGTAGTGAACCAATGTAAATACTGCGCCCTTGATCAGAAACATTGAAACTGACCGAGTAAATTTTCTGCCCTTTTTCATCCGTCAGTTGCAGCCCCAACGAGCCTTCTCTTATCTCTCCACTGCACAGGCTTAATGAATAACTTGCCCCATTTTTGTCGTAAAAATCAAAAATAGAGAAGCCTGATTCTGAGAAAAACTTCGCAGCATTAAAGCCAAACTGTTCAACTAAGTAGATAAAATGTTGATTAATGTGCCATGTACGCTCTTTGGCAGACCAATTGACGCAGAGATAAGGTTTTAATGGTTTTTCCAAAAACTGTGGGCATTGCTTCAATACCTCCGCTAACTCGGAGCACGAAAACAGCCTCAGCATACTTTTTAGAGCATAGGCATTGGTCACGCCCCATAAACAAAAACGGATATTCTTCCTGATTTTAGACCAGCCTTTGGTATTGGGGTAAATCGTTTCGGAGAGTTCAGACAGGCTAAACAGGTAGTCGAGTTTATTTTCAATTATCATAGTATGGACCAGAATTTCAGCAGCTAGGACAGCCTCAAACATTGGGGAGTCGCTCATTGAAAATAATGTACAGTGTTTCATTGAGGGGTACTGTCCTGAGTTTGTATGAAAATGTCAGCCTTCGTCATTAGCTATTTACTTAGCGCGCTAACTAAATTATATTACTTAGCACGCTAAGTAATATATGACTCGTTATGATTGAAAATACGCACACCCTGAAAGAATTATCACTCGCTGAGCAGTTTGCTCGTCTCTCTCGCTTATGGAAAATGGTGGCGGACCGAGAACTCTCACCCTTGGGCCTTACCCATCCTCGTTGGACCGCATTGTGGAAATTACAGCGTCTCGGTGACAACGTCAGTCAAAAAACCTTAGCCGAAGCGTTAGAAATAGAACTGGCTTCTTTGATGCGAACTTTAAAGCAGCTCGAAGAACAATCGCTGATCGAACGTCACTGCTGTCACAACGATAAGCGCGCTCGAATCGTCAGTTTGACGAGTAACGGGCGTGCTCTTATCAAGCAGATGGAAACCCGTATTTTGCAAGTTCGCCAAAACTTACTGGGTAATATTGACGATCAACAATTGCACCAACTGACTCTTACGCTCGAACAAATCTCACACAACGCTCTAGATACGCTCAGCAAACCGATAGCAACACCTTCAAAGGAACAATAATTACTTATGACACCTGATCAAAAATTTGCACTTTGGATCAAATATTCCATCGTCGCTTTTGTGGCGCTCTTTGCCTATTTTTTGGTGGCCGATTTAGCTATGCCTTTAACACCGCAAGCCATGGCAACGCGGACTGTAACCAAAATATCTCCCCGAGTTAATGGTCAAATCAGTGATGTTTTTGTCACTAATAATCAAACCGTACACAAGGGTGAAGTACTTTTCACCATCGACACACAACCCTATCAACTGGCGGTAGAGCAGGCCCAACTCAATTATGAACGTGCGGTACAAGGTAATGCTCAATTGGATGCATCGATTGCAGCCGCAGAAGCTAATGTCACGGCAAGCCGTATCGTTGCCGATCAAAAGTTGCGCGAAGCTAACCGATTAAACACTCTGTTTGCACGCAATGGGACTTCTCAGCAACTTAAAGACGATGCACAAAGTGGCGCTACCGCCGCGAAAGCCAATTTGGTTGCAGCGCAAGCTCACCTGCAAGAATTGCACGTCAGTCGAGGTAATAGTGACGAGAGTAACGTCAGCATCCGCGCCGCTTTGAACCAATTGGCGCAGGCCAAGCTAAACCTTGCCTACACACAAACGCTAGCAGAGCAAGATGGTGTCATTACCAACTTACAGCTTGAAACGGGCACCTACGCCGCAGCAGGTATGCCGTTAGTTGCATTGGTGGCGACGGATGTAGACGTGATTGCTGATTTTAGAGAAAAAAGCTTACGCCATTTCCCAGACAATAGCCGCGCCCTAGTTGCTTTTGACAGCAAACCCGGCGAAGTCTTTACCGCGCGTATTCGTAGCCTTGATGCTGGGGTAAGCACTGGTCAGTTTGATGCGAATGGGCGTTTAGCCACTCCAACAGAATCTAATCGCTGGGTGCGTGATGCACAACGCATGCGTGTGCACCTTTCGCTCGATGAAACGATGTCAACATTGCCTTCCGGTGCTCGTGCGACGGTACAGTTGCTACCAGAAAGTGGCCCGTTTGCTTGGCTGGCAAAAATGCAAATTCAGTTTCTGAGCACTCTGCACTACGTCTATTAAGCGGAGTAAAAAATGCGACTTTGGGATCATCCATTATCTGAAAATGACTTTCGCCAATGCGTCAGAATAGCAACAGGTGCGACGCTTGGTTTTACCTTTTGTAAACTACTGGGTTGGAACTACGGGGTATTTTTTACCGTAACACCGATGCTGTTACTGGGCATGGTGCCCGTCATGAATGCGCACGCCGCAAAGCAACTGCTCGCTTCCGCCGTCGTTTGTGGCTTAGAAGTAGCCATTCTCGGGGGGCTGTTTGGCGCTCATCCGGCACTGATGACGATGATGGCTTTCGTATTGTTTCTCTACAAATTTGCTTGTATGTCGAAAGGCAGCTTATTCTTATTTGGAGCGAACAGCGTATTGAGCCTGAGCATCATGCTGCACTTTGCAAGCTACCCCACAACTGATCTTAACGATCTGATTACCAGCAACTTTATCGCGAATTTGCTTTCGGTAATGGTCGCTTATCTGGTGACATTCTGTATTCCCGACGCACAGAAAAGGCAACCTCCCGCTCATGCAAGCGTGGCCAAAGAGTCACATCGTATGCGCCATGAAGCGCTCATGGGCGCAACCATTGCCACACTCTCTTTCGTTGTGTTTCAAATATTCGATCTGCAAGATTCAATGTCCGCGCAAGCCACAACCTTGTTGCTACTTTTCCCGATGCATTGGAACGGAGCGCTAGGCTACGCACGCAAACGCGCGATGGGTACTCTGCTTGGTGTCACTTTCGGTATTGCGGTCCAACTGCTGCTCTACGATTGGTCAGGTCAGCTTTTATTTGTTACTCCGCTGCTGTGGATAGGTGCGATGCTCTTTAGCTACTGGCATGTAAAAGAATCCAGCGGTTCAGGGGTCGGCTTTGGCTCATTGACTACCTTGGGGATCTTGTTTGGTCAATATTTGACGCCGGGCAATGATTTAATTTTCAGTGCCCTGTACCGAGTCGGCAGTATTTTGTTTGCTATTGTCGCCACATTACTTACAACCTATGTGATCCATCGATTGCTGAATCAATTCAAAGCCACCCAATTTGGCCAGTAATTAAAAACCCTGCACATAGGTGCCGGGTCAACATCACAGCAAACCTTTATTCAAAGGATAAGCGTACCGAATTTAATACACCCGTTAAACCTTGATAGTGATCCGCCACGACTAAACGCCACTGGCCTTGCACGTTCATTTGTTGCATTCCGCTGAGTGTAAAGCGAACACGATAAGCCGTGTTGCGATCATACTGGTTATACGATTTTAAGTTCCAATAGCCACCATCAGGTGCATACAACTTGACTGAAACATCACCCACAAATGGGTGTTCAATATCAAGTTGAATAGTGGCCGTTTCCGCATTTCCTTGATAAGTCACATTAATCGGAAGTGCTAACTCTCCTTGTGCATGATCGGGAATGGCAAAAGGCCCTTGTAAATCATAGATGGCTTGTTGGGGCGAAGTCGGTTCGGTGGGTGACGTTCCTCCGTCATTACTCCCATCTGGACGTGCATAAATCGCCGCAATGTGTGGCGCGCTCAGGCCAATCGCTCGCACCGAGTTCGCGTAGTCAGTGACACCACATGCTTGACCTTTACACACTTTGCTTGGGTTAGAGAATGTGTAAGAACGGCTATGAATACCAAATAAGAAACCATAGGCCATGGTCGTCGCAAATTGGCCTTGAACCCCATAACCATACGCATCTTGCTCTGTACCATTTGAAAGATGGGGTTCGCCATTGTACTGTTCATGAGCATGGTTCAAGCCCAAATTGTGGCCTAATTCGTGAATAAACGTATCATCGCCACACTCATTCAAATAGCTATGACTGTACATTCTAGATTGCGCATAACGCGCACTATTGTTCCAATACGCGGCAGGGATTATCCATGCTAGACCACAGCTCAGCATGTAAGTACCATTGCCTTTATCTTCATAATCAGGAGAATTTTTAATATCTAGATTACGAAACAGCGCCACCATATCCGCGCCAACCTGCTTACGATATTGCTCAATATCGGCAAACGCCGGATCTTGTTTATTGCCGGGAGTAATCGCATCAAGCGCCTGCTCTTGCGATTTTTTCAGCCCTCTTTGCGTATCGTATTTTACTTCTTTCGTGCCAATTAAGTTGACTTTGATGTCCAGACCACTTTGACGCAGAATTTCATTTCCCACGTTAAATCGGTGCTGGATTTGAGCCACGTGATCTTGCTGAAACCACTCAGCCGTGCCGGGTGTATAAACACCTAGAATATCAATTTCAGTGGTTGCACTACTCGGTAACGTATGTGTTGCTAACACCACGGCTAATGCCAATGACGCTATTTTCATAGAAAACTCCTACATTATTTATTTTATTAACACACAAAGCCGTGCGTTTTAGGTATCAATGGCTGGTCGAGGTTTCGTCATAGCCATGATTGGGTGGCACTCGGTAAACCCACGCTTCACTGCCGATGCCTTCAAGCTTGACTTGACCACTAGGGTGGCCAATAAAACCGAGCATTGCCGTTTTACCGAATGTAAATGTGGCCGGGTAAACTTCCCCATCGAGTTCAAACTGCCCAGACCAAGTCCGGACGCCTTCATTCTGAATTTCTGATGAAGTGACTTGGATATTGACTGGCTGGTTATCAGGCATAGTGACCGTGACAGCATCGCCCGTTGCCAGAACTCGGAATTGTTCAATATTTTCGATTTCGATCGCTTTGATTTCCGTCACTGCATCACTTTTTGGCCTAATGGCTTGCAACGCTGGGCTTGGGTTGATGTCGTTCCATACTTCATCAACGGTTTGTGCCGCAAGCATGCGCTCTTCAGTGATAGACTCTGAATTCAGAGCAGAACGAGCATCTCCAGCGCTCGATGCATCTTCTCGTGGTGGCTTCATCAGCTGACGCTCATCAGCAACTGTTGCGGCTTTAAAATCAGTATCCTCGTTATTATTCGGTGCTTTTGGAGCAGGCACTAATGTTAATGAACTATGGCTAATGTAATATTTACCAACAATGAGACCGAATATTACTAATAACAAAATGGTCATTATCTTAACTTTCAAACTTTATATCTCCGACAATTAGACGTGGCATATATATAGATACATAAGATGTATGAATACAATTAAATAACGTGATCTTAAGTCAATAAAGTTAAGGTTAAATATAATCAAACTTTATAGATTTGAATGATGATCTAATTTTCAAAAAAATGAATGCAATGCGCTAAATAAAATATCAAGCCAAAAGAAAAACAATAATCCGTAATTAATAAATTAGTTATTATTGTTTGATGGCAATAAACAGAGAAAATTAAAGAAGATGGTACTCTTGATAACGACGAGTCTTATGAAAAAGGCACTTAAAAGCGCAAAAATACAGTTTAGGCTGTCTATGACTAAACAACTTGAAGTTGCAGGTCGATATGGTAAGTGAGCACCCCATAGCAATAGCTAAAAATGTAGCCAACATCGCTACAGCTTTCAATGGGAAGGAAAAAGCCTTCATTCTCGAAGCTCTTTAATCTATGGCTGAGCACTTTTCTGGAACTGTAAACCAACTAATTTGGTATTTTATCAAAACGTAATTCACTATTTACCCTAATGACCAAACAATAAGATATTTATCTACTCGGACATAAATCTGATTATTTCTTGACACTTATTCCATTATTTTAATATTTGCACTTTTTATAAACCATGGGAAAGAGAAAACATATGATGGATGACATTGTAAAGAAAGATATAGCTAACGACCCAAAGGTAGCCCGTTTATTTTAGTAACCTTCTTCGTTTTTTAATTCATTATCTGCTCCTTTGAAAAGACACTACTATGAAATACAGGTCAATCCGAATGCTATTAGTGTCCGTATAAATGATAATATTGTGTATAACTACACAACTTGAAGTTGCAGGTAGGTTGGAAAGTAAGTTTCCCCCATGAGCATAGATAAACGATTTGATGAAGTGAGCGAACGTAACCAACACCGCTGCAGCTTCAAGTAGGAAGGGGATATCAGACGATCAATCGGCATGATTCATCATAGATAGAAGGTCACAACATTCCCCGCGCTAAGAAAAGTACTAGGTAAATCTTGTTCAATTTTTTCGAACTTAATCATCAAACGGAGTGAGTTATCTCAGGTTACGAATCACTCTACACTGGCTCCAACAGCTAGGAAGCCGCTGAGCACCTACTACCTTTTAATGAATCTGAGGACACTTTAATGAAAGCACTATTGAAACAACTAACCACATCAACTTCTGGATTTTCTGCGCTTGCGCTTCGTTTCCCAATTGGCATCATTTTTATGGCGCACGGTGCGCAGAAACTCTTTGGCTGGTTTGGAGGATATGGATTAGAAGGCACAGGTCAATGGATGGCTTCAATTGGCTTAAACCCAGGTGTGCTGATGGCATTTTTAGCGGGTAGTGGTGAATTCTTTGGGGGCCTATTCATTTTGCTTGGCTTACTAACTCGCCCTGCCGCCTTGCTTCTTTCTATTACGATGATCGTCGCAATCGCTTCTGTACACTTAGGTAACGGCTTATTCATGGCTAATAACGGTTATGAGTTTGGCCTTGCGCTGCTTGCAGCCAGTGTATCGTTGGTTTTCTCTGGTGCTGGCAAATTGGCACTTGATAACTGGTTAAATAAAAAGCTCGCATAATCTATGCCTAAGGCCAGCATACCGTTTCATTGAAGGAGGCCAAGCCTCCTTCAAACGTTAAGATTTTCAGTCGATAACATTCAACTTAGTATCACTTTCCTTCCTTTCTCTACTTGTGTTGCATGCCCTTCTTTTTATGCTACATAAAAGTGCCGTTGAGACCCTATTCATATAAAGCAACCTTAATGGGTAAATATGCAACCAAACGAGCTTAAAATTGAATGAAAACTAGCGAATTACCATTAGATGAGAATAGTGACATTTGTTAACACAAAAGACTCATGTGTTGCAAAATGATAAAAAATAAAAATTTAAACCCAAAAATAGGTTATTAAAACGTAAAAGATGGGCAGTTTTAAGTGATAAAGATCACAGCAATTAACCGTTAACATTATTTTACTTTTTGATTTGCACTCAGCCCTGCTAACCTGCGGCACGCTTTGAAATGATGTCGAAGTGCATAAAATAAAGGAGTGTTCACAATGAATACCAAAAAACCGATGTCGCTTACCGGCCGTGTTATTTTAGGTATGGTAGCGGGTATTTTGACTGGCTTTGCCATTCGAGCCCTATTTGCTGAAAACGGATTTGTTGACGCGTATATCGTTAACGGCTTATTCGATGTTGGCGGAAAAATCTTTATCGCCAGCTTAAAAATGTTAGTTGTACCCCTCGTGTTTGTTTCTCTCGTTTGTGGTACGAGCTCACTGAAAGATCTCACCACACTTGGCCGCATGGGCGGTAAAACCCTAGCCTTTTACATCGCAACCACTGCGATTGCCATCACACTGGCACTGACAATGGGCACTGTGTTTCAACCGGGGTCCGGAGCCGATTTAACCGCAGCAAGCTCATTCCAATCTGCGCAAGCCCCTTCTTTGGGCCAAGTGTTTATTGATATGTTCCCGACCAACCCAATCAGCGCGATGGCAGAAGGTAAAACACTGCAGGTCATCGTCTTTGCAGTACTATTTGGCATAGCCATCAGTGCCGCGGGTAAACCGGGCGAGCGTATTGCGGGCGTTTTTAATGACTTGAACGAAGTTATAATGAAACTGGTTGCACTGCTGATGAACCTTGCTCCATACGGCGTATTTTTCCTGATGGCGAAATTGTTCACCAGCCTTGGTTTAAGTGCCATTTTGAACCTCGCAGAATACTTCGTAGTACTGACGGTTACCCTACTGCTACACGGTTTTGTCACCTATAGTTTGATGTTGAAAGGCTTTACTGGTTTAAGTCCAATCACCTTCTTCCGTAAAATGGAAGATGCCATTATGTTCGCTTTCTCTACAGCCTCTTCCAATGCGACTATACCCGTCACCATGGAAACGGCTAAAAACCGCTTAGGGGTTGATAACAAGATAGCTTCTTTCACCATTCCGCTAGGTGCGACCGTTAACATGGATGGCACAGCGATCATGCAAGGCGTTGCGACAGCATTTATTGCCCAAGCGTTCAATATCGACCTAACCATGGGTGACTACGTGATGGTCATCCTCACGGCAACACTAGCCTCTGTTGGTACAGCAGGCGTTCCGGGTGTTGGTCTTGTCATGCTAGCGATGGTGCTAAACCAAGTCGGCTTGCCACTAGAAGGTATTGCTTTGATTATGGGTGTTGACCGCTTATTAGATATGATCCGCACCGCAGTCAATATTACTGGTGATAGCTGTGTGACTCTTATTGTGGCGAAAACAGAAGGCGCGTTAGATGAAGCTCGCTTTAATGATCCACAAGCTGGCGTGAAAGAAGAAGAAGTCCATTTAGCAAAAGCTCAAGCCTAACTTTCTTCACTTCCACTCATCAAAATCAAACCCTGTCGCCATTGCTACAGGGTTTTTCTTTATTCGCTTTACAGGTCAAGAATAAGATTAAAAATCAAGCAGATCAGAGCTATCTCACACCGAACTATCTTCAATAGATCTAGAATTTTATCAGCCTAACTTTCTAGGAGTGAACACAATGATACCTCGACGCACATGGCTTCTTTTGTTCTGCACTTTACTCTTTCCTTCAGTCGCTCTCGCTTCCTCTAACGATATCGATTCGTTAGATCTAACACACTCAACGATTGGTTATGCCTCTTTAGTCATTTTTACTCTGGCATACACTTTGGTCATGATGGAGGAGTACCTTAAGCTACGAAAGTCTAAACCTGTGTTACTTGCAGCTGGTTTAATTTGGGCCATGATTGGTTATGTTTATCAGCAGTATGAATTAACCGAGATTGCCAAAAATGCGCTAGAGCATAATTTGCTGGAATACGCCGAATTATTGCTGTTTCTGTTAGTCGCGATGACCTACATCAGTGCAATGGAAGAGCGGCGATTATTTGATGCATTACAAGCGTGGATGGTGGGAAAAGGTTTTGATTTTCGTGCTCTTTTTTGGATCACGGGGCTACTTGCATTTTTCATCTCGCCAATTGCCGATAACCTAACCACCGCACTGTTGATGTGCGCTGTCGTACTAAAAGTGGCAGGAAACAACCCCCGTTTTATCAACATTGCTTGTATTAATATCGTCGTAGCGGCTAACGCCGGAGGCGCTTTTAGCCCTTTTGGAGACATCACCACCTTAATGGTTTGGCAAGCGGGCCATGTGCCATTTTCACAGTTCCTTTCTCTGTTTCTCCCTTCTGTGATCAACTACCTTGTTCCTGCATTGCTGATGTCATTTTTTCTGCCCAAGGAAAAGCCAACCACCCTGCATGAACATGTCGAGCTTAAACGCGGAGCCCGCCGTATTGTCGTACTTTTCATGTTAACCATTGCTACCGCCGTAGCATTCCATGCTGTGGTGCGCTTTCCACCCGTTATAGGCATGATGATGGGGCTCGCTTACTTACAATTTTTTGGCTACTTCCTCAGGAAAACCTTACCTACTTCGCTGGCCAAAAAAACCGTAATTGCGATTGCAAATAATGACGAGGCCGCCCTAAAACGTATTGGCTCTGTGGTGCCATTCGATGTCTTTAAGCGAGTTTCACACGCCGAATGGGATACGCTACTGTTTTTCTACGGGGTGGTCATGTGCGTAGGAGGGCTAAGCTTACTGGGTTATTTAGGCTTGATCTCGGAAGTGATGTATAGCCAATGGAACCCCATATGGGCAAACGTGATGATTGGGTTTCTTTCGGCGATTGTCGATAACATTCCCGTCATGTTTGCAGTACTGACGATGGAACCCGATATGTCCACAGGAAACTGGTTACTCGTCACATTAACAGCGGGCGTCGGCGGCAGTTTACTCTCGATTGGCTCAGCCGCTGGAGTGGCTCTGATGGGCGCTGCACACGGCAAATACACCTTTGTAGGCCATCTAAAATGGACACCGATTATTGCAACAGGCTACGCCGCAAGTATTGGTGTCCACTTACTACTCAATCACGCTTTGTTTTAACGAATTTGCTTCGCAATATAATGACACAGCGCCTCTGCCAGCTGGTGCGAGGCCAAGTTGCGTGCCACCACTTCTGAAGCCAGCTTTCCACTATTTATCACGCCAATCCAATCGTCAATCATGGCGCTAAAGCCTTTACTGGCAAGCATTGGCGTCCAATCTTTTAAACTAAGGGCTTGCTCTTGCCCTTGATGCCAACGTTTTCCTTGTGTAAACGAATCAAACTCAAAACCTTCATTCACAAAGCTCGCGCTGACTCGCTCAGCGGTTATGCCGAACTGGCGATTCATTGAGGCATGCAGCAAACTTTCGCCGTGTTGCCATTGAACATCCAAGCGGGATAACTGACCTTGATGCTGCTGGTAGGTAATATAAGCATCATCCAATGTGGCTTTAGCATTCACGTTTACGCTGTCTAGCGGATGGATAAAATCATCAAAGATAAAGGTGCGCACATCACCGGGCAGATCATAGCGGTGCTTTTCCCAACGAAGCGAACGTAACTCGTTTCTATTACCAGTTTGCACTGCATTTAGGTGTTGGTTATAGAGCGGAATATGACGGCGATTAAACCCCACATACAAAGGTTGACGATGCTTTTCTGCAAGCTCATACAACATTTCACAGGCGCTTGCGCTGTCGGCTAGCGGCTTATCAACAAAGGTTGGAATTCCGTGTTCAAGGAAAAATTGGGCGATTTGAGGGTGAGCCGAGGTCGCCGCATGGATCATAACCGCATCAACGTTATAGCCAAGTAGCTCTCGATAATCCGTGCAATTCTCTGAAATGCGGTAACGCTGCGCTAGCTGCGTAACAAGAGCTGGATTACGAGTACAAAATACCAATTCTAAATCTGGGCGCTGTGTGATGACCGGAAGATACGCCTTTTGCGCGATATCTCCTAGACCAATAATGCCAATTTTCATCATCAAATCTCTTTTCGTTAGATGAAGGTTAGGCTAACACAAGAAGATAAAAAAGGAGGTGCAGAAATCAGTGAAAAGGCAATCCTTGCCTGTCTGGGATGAGGCTAAAATGGGCTCTCTTTGTTCAGTTCATTGCAAATTTCGACAATCGCCAATGAGAGCCCGGATTTGATGATTTGTTGCTGACGCTGAAGTTGAAGCTGGTAAAAATCCAGTTCAATGTCGCCATCCGGTTCCAATACTTCCAACTGCACCATGCCCATTTTGGCCACCAAATGGAGCTTTTTTATCGGTACCAAAATTTTCGGGTTGGTGAACTCGTATTCAGCACCATCACTATTGAGTTGATTACGCAGTTTGATGATATCTTCAATATCGTGGTAAACATCATCAGGTAATACCCCAAGACCAAACAGCAGTTTTAGCCTGACAGACAAGTTGCCGAGTGGTCCAGAATCTTGCAATAGAGGGCCAACTACTGATTGGACAGCGAAGTTATCTTTGCGAAAAATGCGTTGCATTAATGCATCAATCGCCTCATTGAACACTTCAACCGTCGTAATAAAGAATCCGCGCACCGAATGGGCACTATTCAGTCGTTCAATTATATCGCTTTCGTTAATTCTATCTGCCATACGCTGTACTAATTGTTGTTATAAAGGGAGGGCATTAGCGCCCTCCAAAGTATTTATGTGATTAAAGCTGTTTGTAGATCGCTTCAATTTGCTTAACCTGCTCGCTCTGCTCATCTAACCCTGTGTAATGGGCCAGTGTTTTACATACGCCATATTGGTTCAATGATGTTTGAAGCTCGACTGCTTGAGGATCGCTGTCGTTGGTATACTTAAGGGCCGCCGCAATCCCTTTCAATAGCGTTTTGTTTTCAACACCGTACTCGATTGTACCGAGTAATGGCTTGATTAATCTATCATTGGGGCCTAATTTTCGTATTGGCTGACGACCAACGCGATCCACTTCATCCACCAAATATGGGTTGGCAAAGCGGCTCAATATTTTTTCGATATAAGCGGCGTGCAATTTAGGGTCAAAACCGTAACGACGAATGAGTACTTCACCGCTTTCATGCATGGCTTGCTTCACTTGCTGACGAATTGCAGGATCTTCAATGGCTTCACGAATCGTCTTATGACCACTCAAACAACCCAAATAGGCGGTAATGCAGTGCCCAGTATTTAAGGTGAAGAGTTTACGCTCAACAAAAGCCATCAGATTCTTGGTTTTTTCCATCCCTTCAATGTTGGGGATCTCACCTTTAAATTGCTGTTCATCAACAATCCATTCGCTGAAACTTTCAACCGTCACGGCCAACGGGTCATCGTTCGCGGCTTCGACAGGTGGCACAATGCGATCCACCGCGGAATCGACAAAACCAATTAACTCATCGGTTTTAGCATGCAGCGATGGGTCTAGATATTTATACACTTCGCCTTTCAGGTGTGTTGTACCGCGCACCATGTTTTCACAAGCGATCACATTGAGTGGCTGTTCATTGCCCGCTTCAAATCTTTTGGTGATGCCTTTGGCGATCGTTTTCGCAATGATATCAAGCACTGCAGGGCCGACAGCTGTAGTAACTAAATCCGTTTTTACAATGCGATCAATCACATCATCACTGGCTGAATTCACCGCAGTGACATGAGTGACAGTATCAATTTTGCACTCAGAACCCACTACCTTTACTTTGTATTCTTGACGATGACTCAATTGATCGACCAAAGGTTCATTGACATCGGCAAAAGTCACTTCAATGTCTGCATCGGCCAATAATTTACCAATAAAACCACGACCAATGTTACCCGCGCCAAAATGTACTGCATTTTTCATAATCTTACCTACCAAAAACTTATCTAAAAGAGAAAAGAGCGCTTAATACTTCAATTGAGGTGAGGTCAGCAGTATAGGGGAACAGCCGACCTCGTTTTGCCTCAGGAGCAAAAGCGTTACGCTGCTTGGTTACCCGATAGGATGGCCAAGATATCGCTCACGTCTCTGGTTGAGGTGAGCTTCTCGATAGCATCAGGCTCATCGAGTGCGTTGGTAATGGTGGTAATAACTTGAATATGTTCATCATTTTTGGCGGCAATACCGATAACCAGTTTCGCTACGCCATCTTGGTCGTCCGTAAACTGCACACCAGCAGGATATTGGCAAATCACAATACCCGTTTTAATCACACGGTCTTTGGCGGCGACGGTGCCATGAGGAACGGCAATCGATTCTCCAAGATAAGTGGAGACCATTTTCTCACGTTCAAACATGGCATCAACATACTCAGGCTCCGCATAGCCAAGCTCAACTAACTTATTGCCAGCGAAACGAATGGCTTCTTCTTTATTAGCGGCATTCAAACCTAAGTGAATGTTTTCTTTTTGGATTTGAAAAACGGACGTTTTTTGAATTTCAAAGCTGTCGTCATTCGCAGCGAGGATGGATACTTTAACCACATCGCTATCATTCGCCGCCTTAGGGCGTTGAGCTGCCAAAAGCTTAGTCACAAGCTGGTTGTACATTTCACTGTCTAAAAAGTTGCTCAGTGAAATATGCTGTGCACTGGGTGCATGTGTGCGTGCGCGGCCAGTCAGGTCTTTATGAGTAATCACGATTTCTGCGTTCTCCGGCAAACTATTGATGGCAAGGTTAGTGACGTGAATCGCTAAGCCCGCATCTTTGATTTTTTTACGCAGCATGCTTGCGCCCATTGCGCTTGAACCCATACCCGCATCGCAAGCAACAATAATGCTTTTCACGTTGGCTAAATCAATATTGCTTTTTTGAGAAGCCGTCGTCACATTGCCCTTTGCGCTCGATTTCATCTCTTTCATTTGTGATGTGGCTTTTTCTAACGCCGCTTCATCACCTTCTTCCTCGGTGCTGCTCTGTGCTTTCATCAATAATGACGCAACGGTAAAGGACACACCTGCCGCACCAAATATTGAGCATAATACGCCAACAATCGATCCTTTCTGTGTCATCAGTAGTACTGCAAAGATAGAGCCAGGAGACGCTGGAGAAACAATACCTGCATTGAAGAGAGTCAAAATGAACACCCCTGTCATACCACCAGCAATCGCTGCAAGAATCAGACGTGGATTCATCAGTATGTATGGGAAATAAATCTCATGGATGCCGCCGAAGAAGTGAATGATGGAAGCGCCACCAGCTGTTTGACGTGCTGTACCTTTACCAAACACCATGTAAGCCAACAAAATACCGAGACCAGGGCCAGGGTTTGCTTCAATTAAGAAGAAGATTGACTGCCCCATTTCACTGGCTTGTTGAATACCTAACGGTGAGAAAATACCGTGGTTAATCGCGTTGTTAAGGAACAAGATCTTCGCGGGTTCAACAAAAATAGAGGTGAGTGGTAAAAGGTGTGCTGAAACTAGGAAGTTTACGCCTGCCGCTAAACCACCAGAGAGCACTTTGACAAATGGCCCAATAAGGTAAAACGCCAAGATTGCGCCAAGCATACCAATAATGCCTGCCGAGAAGTTGTTTACCAACATCTCAAAACCGCTTTTTACTTTACCTTCAACACGTTGGTCAAAGGTTTTGATCGCCCAACCACCCATAGGGCCAACCATCATGGCTCCCATGAACATGGGGATATCTGTTCCGACAATCACACCCATTGTGGTGATGGCACCGACAACAGCGCCACGTTCTCCACCAACCAATTTACCACCCGTGTAACCAATCAGCAGTGGTAATAAGTAAGTAATCATCGGCCCAACCATAGATGCTAACGTTTCATTCGGTAGCCAACCTGTTGGGATAAATAGTGCGGTTATAAAGCCCCACGCGATAAACGCGCCAATGTTTGGCATAACCATGTTAGATAAGAAGCGACCAAAATTTTGTATCTTGATCTTTGCATCTGGTGATATCATGTGGATTCCCCGTTCGATGTTCTGATGAATATTGTTGTTGTAACGGTTCTGCGAAAAACCGTTGATTGCTTAGTACACAATCAATTTACCACACAATTTCATTCTGGAACTGACGACGGGTTTTTCGTGATCAGCCCCTCATAAATCCTAGCTTACAAATCATTTCTTCGTGATCATGGTCATTAAATTGACATGTAAATTTACAACAAAAAACAAAAATACAGCTTGTCAATAAGATTGAATCGATCAATATCATACTTTTTGAATTTTAACTTCTGATAAAAAGGAGATTCAAATCACAATTTCACTCTAATTATTAAAAATTAAAGAACGGAAAGTGATAAACATCACAATTACATCTTTATTTCACTAATCGAAATAAAGCCACCACTTCCATATTGTCTATTTTGTAACTTATATACACAAAACCATATTAATATTAGCTCATACATTAATATGGCTTTTTTACTAACAACATCGGATCTTCTTCTAAAAGCAGGCCAAGGATACGCTCCAATTCACAAACCGAACAATAAGAGGTGGGACGAGTATAGCCTTACAACGCAAAATGTTTTGACCCTGAGCATTCCCTGTTAGAATCGGCTGTACTGTTAACCATAGACGCTGTGAACGAATTCATGAAAGAAAGAGTGGTTGTTTCCGTTTCATCCATCCATGGGACGAAGCACTTTCATCTCGGTAAATGGTTCCGACATTTTTTAAAAGGTTTTGGCTATGTGCTGGTTGCCAGCATTCTCGCCACTGGCGGCGTTATCTATTACCTTCTTGATGAAGTTGATTTTGCTAAACTCAAGCAACAAGAGTTAGAGAGCCAGTCGATGTCACTGACTGAAGAAGTCACCTCTTTAAAGGAGCTAAAAAACAGCTTAGAGAATGACCTGCTCGAACGAGAAGAAAAGATGCAGGTTGTTTCAGACAGGCTCGGCGATCTTGAAAAAGTATTGGGTATGGATGAAAGCGGAGCGGAATTAGAATCACGTTTAGACACCGCCGCTATCACTTCTTCAGTTAGAATGGTGATGCTGACCCAAATACCCAGCGGTGCACCTGTGCATAATGCGAGAATTTCGTCAGGATACGGTGAGCGTATTCATCCTGTGACCGGCAACGTCAAAATTCACCGCGGGCAAGATTTTGCGGTTAACATAGGCACGCCAATTTATGCACCAGCCGATGGCGTTGCCGAAGTCACTCGCGCCAGTGATAAAGGGTCAGGCAATTTTTTACGCTTACAGCACTCTTATGGATTTACCAGCTCCTATTCTCATTTGCAAAAATTTGCCGTGAAAGGGGGCGATTTTGTACAGAAGGGCGACTTAATTGCTTATTCTGGAAACAGTGGGTTATCTTCTGGCCCACATTTGCACTATGAAATTCGATTTGTCGGCCGTTCATTAGATCCAAGACCTTTTGTTGATTGGGGCGTGAATGATTTTGAAACGATATTTAGTAAGGTAAGAGGTATCCGATGGGAATCTTTAGTAAACAAAGTCGAGCTAAGAGTCAGCACTCAGCTACAACTCTCATCGCAAAAGGCTGTTCCATTAGTGGGGAACTCAGGTTAGAAAGCGACATTCAAATTGACGGGTCGGTAGAAGGTCAATTGCACGTTGATAAAACCATCGTCATTAGTGAAACAGGCACGGTTAATGGTGAACTGTACGCAGGCCACATCATCATTAATGGCGAGTTCCAAGGCACATGTCACGCGACTAAAATTGAAATTTTAAGCAAAGGGAGCGTCACAGGGTCTATTTATAGCGACGACTTGAGCATTGAACAAGGTGGGCGCTTTAATGGAGTAACCTACCCTGCCCCGGAGAAACAAGTAGTTGAATTAAAAGAAGCGAAAATCGCTGCTGAAGGTTAATTCAACTACCGATTTCGTTCGCACTTCCCCATTTGGTAGAAAGTCCCATTTGCTACAAAGTGTAAAAAGGCCTGCTGATGTTAGCAGGCCTTTTGTTTATGAATGCCCTTTCCCAACAGGGAGAGGCTTAGAAACCTTCGATATTTTTTGCTTCTAATTCCGCAAAGTATTTTACGGTTTTCACTTTTAGTTCTTGAGTCGATGGTTCATCACATACAATCACTGATTTCGCGTGAAGTTGTAGTGCGGAGACTGTCCACAAATGGTTGACGCTTCCTTCCACGGCCGCTTGCAAAGCCAGCGCCTTATTGTGGCCTGTCACCAAAATCATGATCTCTTCTGAATCTAGCAGTGTGCCTACACCAATCGTTAGCGCGTATTTAGGAACTTGGTTGATATCACCATCAAAGAAACGAGAGTTTGCAATGCGCGTATCTTCTGTCAGTGTCTTAATGCGAGTGCGCGACGAAAGTGAAGAAGCAGGCTCGTTAAACGCGATGTGCCCATCATTACCCACACCGCCCATAAATAGATTAATGCGGCCGTATGATTTAATTTTGTCTTCATAGCGCTTACATTCTGCATCAACATCTGGTGCGTTGCCATTCAGTAAGTTGATATTTTCTTCTTGAATATCAACATGATTGAAGAAATTGTTATACATAAATGAGCGGTATGACTCCGGATGATTTTCAGGAATACCAATGTATTCATCCATATTAAATGTCACGACATGTTTAAAGCTCACCTCGCCCGCTTTATGCATTTCAATCAGTGCATTATAAGTCGTCAATGGTGTACCACCAGTAGGTAAACCCAATACGAAAGGACGGTCTGCCGTTGGGTTGAATGCGTTGATACGTTTTACGATGTGTGCTGCTGCCCACTTGCCGACTTGTGCAGCCTGTTTTAACGGAATAAGTCTCATGATTGGCCCCTAGTTATTGGAATATTATGGTGTAATAGAACATTAATTCGCATTATAAAATAAGTATTGGGTAACTGCCATTGTTTTAGGTCAAATTTTCGCTCTTTCTTCAAATCTCAACCAGAAATGCGCTTAAATTTGTAGCAATTTCTACAGGTAAGCTTAACTAATACGGCACATGCTATAACCAAATGAGATAAAAATTCATCTATAAAATTAAGTAAAGTTTGAGTCGCTATCAATCCACTATCTGGCGAAGCGTGCATTCATTACCCATACTTGGAGTAACAAGCAAGAAAGGAGCAAATGCCATGAAAAACGAACTTGAACCCGCGAAAATTCTCCATGCTTATGAAACAGTAATGGCGCATGGTACACCGACTGAATTCGGGAAAATCTATGAAGGTATCGAAGCTTTTTCAGACTATGACGGCTATAACATTTACATGCGAGGAAATGGTGTGGAGCTAAAAGTTGGCTTCCACAATACCTACCATCTCGATTATGACCAAGAGCATCTACGCGACAGCTTTTTGAAAAAAGTAGCCATTTTGGCTAAGTAGCGGTGTTGACCCAGCTCATGGATTGGCTAAGCGCGACCAAATGAGCAGAGTGGCGATAATGCAAAGCCCGAGTGAATCATCAATACTAGGGCTTTGAGCGAAAGCACTTTTCTCATCTTGATTGAGTCACACTCTTTTGCACAGAGATCTTTTATATGAAAGGCGATGCGAGCGAGTTTGTCAGCCCTATTGAGACAATAAGGCTGAAGAGATAAATGAGAAAGCTGACCAAATTACGGCTTAAGATCCTGCATTAGAGATACAGATTAATCTTCTTCCGTTAAGCTAACTTCTTCATCATTATAGTCGTCACCACTTTCCGGTTTATTGCGACCGTTCAACGTATGGAAACGCTTACGACCGCGAGCAAGTTGAGTGTATTTTAACCAGACACGCTCTAACTTAGATTTCGCTTTACCTGGGTTTTCAATCGCCTTAACAAAATGAGCTTCTTCGGCATTCTCTGGCGTGAGTTCACCAGATTCAAGACCAAGCATGGTACCACCATAAATGGCGAGAAGTTCTTCTTCTGCAAGCGTAAAATCACCAGACTTAGCAAAGCCTCGTGGAAACTTTGTATTGTCGTAAAAACGTTTTTTTCCGTGACGGAATTCAGTCTCAGACATATCAACCTCATGTGAATGGCGCTACTACCATGTAGCGATAGATCACGCGAAAATTAGGCGTAAATCTCCGAAAAGAAAAACAAAATTTTTTTATCGTCATAATTGCACTTCCTTGTTAATCTGACGGGGTAATTTCAGAGGATTTAATATGGATGTAAAAGTTTTTCGCACTTTTCTCGAACTCGCCAAAGTACGTCATTTTGGGCGAGCAGCTGAAAACCTTTATTTGACCCAAGCCGCCGTCAGTGCACGCATCAAGCAATTAGAAAATTATTTTGATGCTCAACTGTTTACGCGTGATCGCAACAACATAAAGCTCACATCGGCAGGAGAACGACTCGTTGGCTATGCCGAAGTGATGGTGGCTACTTTGCAACAAGCCAAGTTTGAGCTCTCTTTGGAAAATGGCCGAGCTTTGCAGCTGACATTAGGGGGAACGCCCAACGTTTGGGATGCTCATCTACAAAACTGTTTAAGCGTTGTGACTGATGCTTTTAGTGGTTATGGGTTTATGGCGGAAGTCATGGGGCGCGAGCAGCTCAACCGCAGCCTACTGGAGCGTACCTTAGATATGGCGTTTGCCTTTGACCCAATTAAAGCCGAAGAGCTAAACTGCAAAAAAGTCGCAGATTTAGTACTGGTGTTGGTTTCGACGCGTCCTGACACACTGGAAACCGCCTTTGATAATAAATACGTGTACGTCGATTGGGGAAGCCGTTTCGCCTCCGAGCATGCTGAGCGACATCCGAAGACGCCAACCCCCTATTTGCGCACCTCGACCGCTCGTATCGCACTTGATTTCATTTTAGAAAAAGGGGGAAGCGCTTACCTTCCTACCTCACTTGTTGAACCTTTTATCCACTCTGGCCAATTGTATCGAATTGACAATGTGGAAGATTGGCAGCGTCCCATCTTCCTCAGCTACCGAAAAAACAGCTCATCGATAGAAGCCATTATGCAAGTGGAAAAGTTAGTCAAAAACATCAACCCTAGTAGTGCTTACTCATTACAACAAGCGGGCGAGGTCATTCTCGACTAACCCAACAAATTCATAACGTTGTAGCGGGTATTGAATACAGCGTTATGAATATCCTTTTTCAAGAGAAACCGCAGAAAAAGCCATCCAGTTCCGAAAATGGCTAGTATCGACAGAATTCATGCATACACTTAGCTTATAAAAACTGCATAAGGCTCGTTATACCAAATGGCACCATGGATGGAACTCGATAAAGAACAATGCCAACAAGCTCGCACTAGCCGTGATCCGCGATTTGATGGACGATTTTTCGTTGCCGTCAAAACAACCAACATCTTTTGTCGCCCAATATGTCCGGCAACCCTGCCAAAAGAAAAGAATGTTGAATACTTCGCCAACTCCGCACTAGCTCTACAAGCGGGTTATCGGCCATGCCTGCGTTGCCGCCCAGACAGTGCACCTCATTCTTGGGCATGGAAAGGAGTTGAAACCACCTTCTTGCGTGCAATCAAGCTTATTGAGCAAGGTGAATTACAATCGAGCAATCTGGCTCAATTTGCCGAACGTTTGGGGATCAGTGACCGCTACCTACGACAACTGTTTCAAACCCATTTAGGAGTGTCACCGAAACAATATGCTCAGTACCATCAGTTGATGTTTGCTAAACAGTTGTTGCATTCCAGTGCTCTGTCCATTACCGATATAGGATTCGCTTGTGGGTTCAACAGTACCCGCCGCTTTAACGATGCGTTTATCAAAACGTTGCAACTGACCCCCAGCCAAGTGCGGCAATCTAAAACTGCATTGATGACAAAAAACCTATTAACACTCTCTTTTCGCGGCCCTTTCGATTGGCAACATATGCTAGATTTCTATCGATTACGTGCAGTAAACGCCATTGAACAGGTCAGTAACAATCATTATCAACGCACCTTCAACATACACAATACGACCGGCTGGTTTAGTGCCAGCTTAACCTCTGCGACCCATTTAGAGGTTGAATTCGAGTTGCAAGACATCACCAAACTGCGTTACTTGGTGGCAAAACTACGCCGCCTATTTGACCTCGAAGCCGACATCAGCCACATCGAGGCCTATTTGGAAGACTGCGCTCCGGGTTTAGTCACTCGTTCAGGAATCCGCATTCCCGGCGTTTGGAATTGTTGGGAGGCGGGAGTCAGAGCTATTTTAGGCCAACAAGTTTCGATAAAAGCAGCCATTGGCCAGCTCAACCTGTTAGTCGATGCGGTGAACCCAGCTCAAAATACGAGCAGTTACTTTCCTAGCCCGGAACAAATCGCACAGCTTGATTTGCACTTTTTAAAGATGCCACACAGCCGAAAAGAGACCTTAACACGCTTTGCTCAATTCATGTGCCAACACCCTGAAGCCGATATGGATGCTTGGCTTTCACTAAAAGGTATTGGGCCGTGGACCGTAAACTACGCTAGGTTAAGAGGTCAGTCCGATTCAGATTGCTTTCTAGACACTGATTTGGTGGTTAAGAAGGCCTTAAGCCATTTTCCTGAGCTGAACGCAGACAAGGTTTCACCTTGGGGAAGTTACGCCACCTTTCACTGTTGGAATTACTAATATGAATAGCTTCACCCACTATCACAGCCCCTTAGGAATCATGACATTGCAAGCCTGCGAGCAAGGTTTATTGGGGGCTTGGTTTGAAACCGAAACCACCATGCCAACAGAGTTAGGGGTAAAATCCGAACACTGCACTATACTCATCAATACTATCAAACAGTTAGATGAGTACTTTTCCGGGAAACGGACTATATTTACTTTACCTTTAGCGGCAAAAGGCACCGAGTTCCAACAATCTGTGTGGCAAGCATTATGCAAGATACCTTATGGCGAAACTTGGAACTACCAACAGATTGCAGAGGCGATCGGTAACCCCAAAGCCGTAAGGGCTGTCGGCTTGGCCAATGGTAGAAATCCAATTTCGATCATCGTTCCTTGCCATAGAGTGATCGGAAAAAGTGGTAAACTCACTGGCTATGCGGGGGGCTTAAACCGTAAAGCGAGCTTATTAGAACTTGAGCGAACAACAACAGAGGTTGCAGCAACATGATAAGATCTACGGCAAAATCAATCAGTATTCTCGTCCTTACAGCCACTTTGCAAGGCTGTTTTCAAGATGACCTTGAACGTTGGTTAAACCGTGAAACTTATGAGTTCAAAGGGACTTATGACAACCAGTTCAATGATGACTTATTGATTTTCGAAGAGGGTGTTGTACGTGCTGAATCTGAAACTCAGCACTGGTCTCGCGCTTACAGCGTGGATGGTAATCAACTGACGATCCAGCTACGCAATAACTCGAAAGAAAAACGCGAAGATATCGTGCTTGTGATCCATGGCAAAGGAGAAGTGCTCACATGCAGTGTCTGCGCCATGTATAAATTGAGTAACGTATGGGTAAAAACAGGCAATGTTGAAGCCAAACCGTCTGGAGTAGAAAACGCGAGCCAATAACTCGCGTTAACGCAATGACCAGTTCTACTCACTCATGTTTACCCGCGCCTAAGCTCAAAAATTAAGCTTTTATCTATTTTAAAAACCATCGCACACACTCGCTCTGTCATTTACCCAAAATTCAAGTAAGGTAGAGATATCAGACTGTTGAATTGAATGGATCTCGTGAAATAAGGAGATAATGATGGCAGAAAAACTGTCAACCTCGGCACTGGCTAAATTGCGTAATACAGACGCTAAACAACTATTCAGTAACCTCCAAAAAGCAGGATACATTAACCGCTTCGACAACAAGTGGGTATTAACAGAACTGGGAGCAAAATTTGGCGGCGAATACGCCCAGCACACGCAATATGGCCAATTTATTGTCTGGCCGGAAAACTTGCTCGTCGACACACAAGCCACCAGCGGGAAAACGTTAAGTGCCACTCAACTTGGCGATCATTTCAGGCTCAACCCCAAAAAAATAAATCAACTATTGAGTGAGTTAGGCTGGATATCTAAAACAGAAAAAGGCTGGCAAGTAACGGAGGCTGGGCTCAGAGCTGGCGCCCAGCAACGTGAAGACAAAGTTTCTGAGCAATTATTTGTTGTTTGGCATGATACGGTGACTCGCCATAAACGTCTGAAACAATCCATTGTCGAATTTTTAGGGCAAGAGGCTCACAGCCAATCGACCGATAAATCATTGTCCCACTTTCGCCAAAAATTTGAGGCAAAACATCGCACCTTAGACGGCCACTATGTTCGCTCAACCGGCGAATTATTGATCGATAATTGGCTCTATTTGGCGGGCGTCGTCCACGCTTATGAGCGTCAGTTGCCGATAGAAGCTGATGTGATGTGCGATTTTTATCTGCCAACAGGGAAAGTCTATTTACAATATTGGGGTTCAGATAATGGCGCAACCGACGAAAAAACGCGCTTACAAACTCAAGCGATTTACCACGATCACGGCTTTGCTCTGATTAATATTCATCCGCAAGACATTGCGCATTTAGATGACATTCTGCCTAGAAAACTGCGAGAGTTTGGGATTAAAGCGTATTAATCGCGTTGGCAAGATGCCCCCTTCCCCTCGTCACTGAGAGAGCAACACGAGAGAAAAGGAGCAAAAAACAAAACCTATATTAACGATAAGAAGAATAGCGAGCTCTAGCCGCCTCTTCTTTCGGGACGATGGTTTTACCAATCGGAGCCAAAGAAATAACCGCGAGTTTCAAATGCTGTAGTGCGAAAGGGATGCCAATGATGGTAATAAAACACGCCACCGCCGATAAAATATGACCAACGGCTAACCAAAAACCAGCGAAAACAAACCAAATCACATTGCCGATTAAGCCAAATGGGCTGGTACCAATATCTTGCTGATTGGTCAATTCATCACGGGAAATCGCCTCTTGCCCAAAAGGAAAAAACGAAAAGTTACCGATAACAAAGCAAGCACGCCCCCATGGAATGCCAATAATGCTGATAAAGGCAAGGAGACCAAAAAACCACCAAGCGAGCCCCATAAACACTCCGCCCAGTAAAAACCAAATAATATTGCCGATTGTTCTCATCACTGCTACTCCGTATAAAATAGACCCATAAACCCTTTCAGTATCATTGCATGACCTGAACGGAAGATTAACGCTAGGCTAAACCATGCCATACCGCCGTAACGCCGCTTATCGTACAAAGCAGCAACGCAGCGAAACGGATGTTATCTTTGGGCAGTGATTGCGTGGTCATCATCGCCAACTTATAACCCAACCAAGCTGAGGGGATAAGCGGAATCGTTATCCATAAATGATGTAACGTCAGAAAACCTGCCGGTATTTGAATAATCAAAGAGATGATCGAGCTAAACACAAAAAATGCCGAAAGATTGCCACGCAACTGATTCGCTTCTTGATGCTGTAAGATCAACGCCATCGGCGGCCCACCAATCGCGGAACTAGTTCCAAAGAAACCGGAAAAAAAACCCGCAATACCCATTTTTATCGGGGTAGGTTCGATGCGATACGGCAATAAACTAACAGCCACGGCAAATAACACCAATAAACCAAGCCATAACGCCAGTACATCCGTCGAGACTAAAACCAGAAGGATACCGCCCGCAATTGAACCGGGAACGCGACCAATCAGCGCCATTTTTAAACCGCCGAGCTCAATGTTCGAGCGATGCTTTAAGGCGTTCAAGATAGAAATAAACAGCGCCACGATACAAATGGGGGCAGGAACGTAATCGGCGGAGATCAAGAACAGCAAGGGCGCTGCGACGATCGCTAAACCAAAACCAATCGCCGTTTGCACAAATGAACCCAAGAAAATAAGAAACATGGCGATAAGCGCCGTACTACTGAACATTTCCATTAAAATGCCTATAAGCGAAACAAAGAAAAGTAATGCCCATAGAGAGCATTACTTCGTTCACGTTATCAGCAATTTTCGATCAAGAGAATAGCCAAATGGATCTATCGGACTGGTATCAGTAAGCAACACCAATACGTTGACGAGGGTGAGCGGCACTTTCTAACTCATCGATCATCGCGAGGGCATAATCACTGACTGAGATTTTGCTGTTACCTTCAGCATCAGACAATAGAGCGTCACCGCCCACACGGTAAGCACCTTGTTTCTCACCCGGAAAAATCTCAGCGGCCGGGCTAACAAATGTCCAATTAACCTTGCTTGTACTCGCACGGAAGAGATCCAACGCTTCGCCTTGCGCTAATGCTTCCCCTTTGTACTCTTCAGGGAAACCTTCTACGGTCACCAATTTGATACCGGGAGCGACTTCCAATGAACCCGCACCACCAACCCACAGTAGACGATCCACACCCACTTGCGGTAGATCTGACAGCAGTTTTTGCGCTGTAGCTGCAACAATATCGTGGTTGCCAGCTGCACGTCCGCCGATAGAAGCGATCACGACATCAACACCAGCTAACGCAGCGCTAATTTTTGACAAAGGCTGTTGTAAGTCAAATAGTTGAACGCTAACACCTTCAGCATCAACTTTACTTGAATCACGCACTAACGCGATCACCTCGTGGCCCCGTGCTTTTGCTTCATTGACAATGTGACTACCAATCCAACCTGATGCGCCTAATACTGCAATTTTCATAATTTATTTCCTCATTCGGTTTCTGTTTCTCGACAACAATTGTAGTCTAGTAGTTAAACGAAGGAGGAAAAACACCCAAAAATGATGTAGATTGTATCAATATTCGTATCTAATAAAGGCCTACCATGGACAGACTAACCGCCATGCGCAGTTTTATCGAAGTGGCAAATACTGCCAGTTTTACCAAAGCCGCAGACAACTTGAGCTTAAGTCGATTACAAGTGTCACGTCATGTCCAAGAAGTTGAGGATTGGTTAAAGCAGAGGTTACTGCACCGCACGACACGCAAAGTCAGCCTAACCACCGCCGGTGAAGAGGCTTTAATCCGTTGCGAACAAATTTTGCACCAAACTGCCGAACTTGAAACACGGGCGTTGGAACAGTCACAACTCTTAAACGGTACCATTCGCATTGCCGCGCCGATAGGCCTTGCTCAAAACATGTTATTGGCCGTTGTTGAAGACTTCACGCAACGACACCCCAATGTGTTAATTGACATTGTCGCTTCAGATCGCCTTTCACAACTGGTCGATGAACGCGTGGATATTGCCCTGCGTTTTACCCAACAGCCGGATGATACGCTCATCGCTCGCCGTTTAATGAGCGTCGGCACCGTCATATGCGCTTCCCCTAGCTATCTCAACCAACACCCTCCTATCAATACACCCAATGACTTAACCCAGCACAACTGCTTTGTGCACATGAGTAATAACAAGTGGGATGTGGTTAAAGACAATGAACAGCTCTCTGTCACCGTGAATGGCAACATCCGCGCTAATGATATGGAAATTTTATGCCGTGCTGCCCTACATCACAAAGGCATCGTACGGCTACCATGCGATCTTGCAAATGTCTTTATCGCCTCAGGAACACTAGTACGCGTTTTGCCAGAGTTTCACAGCCCAAGCAGCGCACTATGGGCTGTGTATATTTCTCGTAGCTATCAAACCCCATTGGTTCGCCAATTCATTGATTTCATCGCTCAAAGCTGGAAAAACGATCTCATCGCTTAGCGTTAAGTCATTCTAGATAATAATTTAATCAATATTATTAGCTAGATTAAACATAGTGTTAATGCCAAAAATGAAATTATCTATAATTAATATTGTAGATGACCTCATTTATCTCACAGACATACTATCTACCTATTAAAAAGTTAAGTGAAAATAAAAATATATTTTTACTTACACTAAAACAATCAACAATAAATGTTGATAAGTTACTTAATACTATTAGTAAAAATAACCAGTATTGTTGAAATCATCATTTAACCCTGAAATAAAAATTTCATCAAGTAAATGAGCGTTTATTATCCCTTTCAATATCTCACACAAAAACATGATTAAGCTAGCAAATTAAGTGCTTAATAAATAACAAAAATGAAATTAAACTTAAGATCTATCTATGAATATCATTATAAAATCATTTTATTTACATACTGATATGTACATATTAGTTATGCAACCTTGATTAACTGAAATCACTAACTATATTTAGCCACATAAAGATTATAAACATGTAAATATCAACACTAATATCAATAAGATTTAATAAATATAACCAAAAAACCATTCGAAATGGTTAAATCAGTACAGTGATATTCTGTGGATCCATAAATAAACGTCAGTAGGTATTGAATGAAAAAAATAGAAATACTTATCGTGGTTGATTGTGCCGGAGCATTAGCAACCACGAGCTTAATGGATAACGTTTACTTAATTGATAGTAACCAATGGCTTGGCTCTTGGGATGAAGGAACGTGCCAACTCCACACGGTATCTCAAGATGGTCAGTTTATTTGCTGGCGTAGCTGCGCCATTTCGCCAGATGACGAAGTCAATATAACGGGATTCTCTGGTGACATGATTGATCAAAAAGCTTGCTTACCAAGCCCTGTTAATGACGCGTGGGAAGGCAGAGTTCAGACTCGCGGGGATACTGGGCGTTACCTATATACCATTTCTCTTTCAATAAACGGAATAACAATGAATTTTTCACCTTATCTCGAAGTTCAATAACTCCATCTAAATAAGGAACATTGTATGAAAAAAGTAGAAATACTCATGGTCGTAGATGCAGCAGCAGCGCTTGCAAGTCGAGATCTGCAAAGTAACATTTATCTCATTGATACAAATAAATATATGGGCTCGGGTAATGAAGGCCAAGCTGAGTTAAAAACAGCCTGTAAAGACGGCCAATTATTATGCTGGCGAGTTGTCGCTATTTCACCAGACAATGAAGTTGATATTGTCGAGTTTAATGGGCAAATGATAAATGACAGAGTTTGTATACCCACTAAGCAAGGACTAAGCGGTGATGAATTCTGGGAAGGCCGAGTTGAAGCGCAAGGACAAGCCAGCACACAACAATACAATGCGACCTTGTCTATTGATGGTGCAAGATTAACGTTTGATCCTTTCCTCGTTATTTCACTGTAGAGGGCGAACTCATGTTAAGCCCAAATGTTGATACCGCATTAAATATGCTGACCGACGTATATACTGATTTTTTAGGTATTAGTAACTACGATGCAACGTGCAACTCTCTCTTTATTGGCCATGTAGCAAAAGATCCAAACTGGCTCGTAGAAGTTCGAAGCAGAACTGAGATTTTAAGAGCGGTAATGAATGAGTTTATGCAGCAAAAGCCTAAAATTTTTGCGCAAATTATTACATCGTTTATTAATTATCAGACCACGTTCGATGCCTGCGCACAAAACAGTAAGGCGATAACAAGTACGAAGCAATGGATTGAATGCTTACAATTATTGCAAAAAACGTTAAAGCAAAATATCACGTTAACAAATGAAGCTCAGCAAGTTTTCACGAAATCTTACAGCCAAGCGAAAAATGCAGAGGAGCTGCTCGCATCCAGCATTCAAGATGGCTGGAATGAACTTGCGAGCGAAGAACAAGCAATGGTACGCATTGCAACAGAGATAGGCTCTCTATCGCAATCCATTGCCAGTTTAGGAGCCAATGTCACGGCGGCCCAATTAAGAGCAGGAAAAGCTTACATACAAAGTATGGTCACTATTTCCTACGGTGTCGTAATGGGAGCAACGACGTCTGTACCATTCCTTTCCTTTGCTGGTGCGCTATTCACGGTTGGTTACAGTGCATACAGCACAATATCGAGCGCGAAAGAGGTACAACAAGATTTAGACAAACTCACTCAATTACAAACACTAGCCAGTGAAGAAGCACAAGCGGCTGCCATTACTAAAGCCATTATTCAAACCCTCAGCAACATGAGCGAAGAATTCCTAAAGATTGATGATAGCTTGCCAGCACTTTCATTGTTATGGCAAGACGAATTAGACAAGGTAAACGAACTGATCAACGCCTTACAAAGCGGTTCAGACCCTGCCCTATTGACTGATTTGCAAACCATCAAGATTGCTTCAGCCTCATGGAAAACCATTTCAGAATTTGTGCAACTCATTAGTTTACCGCCAAACGTTGGAAAACCCGTTTTAGTCAACACACTAAATAACACCATTCAAGAACAGTAAAGGAGATACACAATGTCACAACAAGTTACTCAGTTGAACCCAACACAGCAAACCACTCAATCTGCATTTTTGGCAACCACAGTCATCACAGCGCAGTGCCATGCCATTTTAAACACACAATTTACGCCACCTACGGTAAAACCAGATTGGTTTGATGACCTGAGTAAAAAGTTAGACTCAGCAAAATTGGTTGCTAAGCAATGGATTGACGATTTGGGACCACAAGTATCAGCATCGATTCCCTCTAGCGTAATTAATTTTGACGCCACTTTCCAAGCATCAATCGATGCCATTCATGAGTTATATAAAGCGGATCCAACAGCAAGTGGCAAAGACAATACAACGGTTCAGCAAGCTTCACAGATTATGACCGCCCTATCTTCTCAAGTCAGCGGTATCGAAGCCACAGTCAAAGGGATGAATAAGGAACTCTCTGATTGGGGGGTGAAAATGCAAGCAGCACATGATGACTTAGTCAATGGTGCGACCAATATTCAAAAAACAATTATCGATTTACAAACAGATATTGAAAGCATGAATAACGCAATAGACAACAATCGTGCAGCCATTGAGAAACTGAATAAAGATCTAGTCTATGCACAAGTTGCGGTTGGTGTTGGCATCTTTATGCTCGTCGCAGGCGTTGCGCTTACCGTCGCAACCGCCGGCACCGCAGCTGTAGTCTCCGGCGGTATCGCAGCCGTTGGCGCGGCATCGATTATTGCTGGTGGTGTTACGTGGGGCGTATTACAAAATCAAATTGATGATGACTACGACAGCATCGCGCAAGAACAAAAGCAAAAAGCTGAAGATCAACAACAGATTATCGCTTTACAGGGGCTTTCCAATGCCAGTAGCGCAGTCGTTTCAGCGATTGAAACATCGACATCAGTATTATCTGATTTTGAAACGACGTGGACTGTCTTTGGTAACGAGTTAGATGATGTAGTAACCAAGCTTAATAATGGTGCATCCATGCAGAGCATTATTATGGAAAAAGTGATGTCTGACGCAGCGAAAAACGAATGGGATGATGCGGTTGAACTTGCTAAACAGCTAGCTAGCGCAAAAATAGCTATCGAAACGAAAGAGTTAGCACCTGCAGTAAAACAAGCAGCTTAAACATTACTAAGGGGGGTTACGCCCCCTTTTATTCTTTTTCGAGGACCATCATGAATCAATCAGCCAGCGAGCAACTTCAAACCGACATTCCTGCATCTATTAGCGCTATGGTGTTACTAAATTCTGCATGCCAAGGCGTTGTTGAAACTTATATTGATCAAGGCAATGCAGAACATTGGTATGCTCAGGTAGAACAAAATTTAAATGCGGTGCAAAAACTGGTACGGCAATGGCGTTTGAGTGGTAATTTATATTTTTCAAATGACATTATGGACAGTGTTCTTTCCATTGCGAATACATTCAAAGATTCTAATATTCAAATTTTAACGTTATTCAAAGCACTAGAAACCCGTTTTGACACCGCTCAACTAAAACAGCTAACTTCATTAATCTTAACATTACAAAATCCGATTCAAAGTCTTACATCAAATATAAAACGTTATGATGAGGGATTGAATGCTTGGGCTCGCCAAGTGGAAGATGCTCATAACACATTGCAACAAACTATTGCACAGATCCAGCAAGAAGAAGTATCCATCCAAGCAGAAATTATCGCCACCAACGCCCAAATTGATCTAATGAAACAACAGATAGCAGCATTTAAAACCGCCATTGCGAATGCTCAATCGCAGCGTAAGAAAGGGATATTTGAAACGATTTTTGGCGTGGTGCTTGCTCCGTTTACACTGGGAGGTTCTTTGATATTGGCAGGGTTTGGTGTTAGCTCTATTGTAGAAGCACAAAGTGAAATATCTAGCCTGCAAAGCGATATCCAATCATCTTTAAATACCATCAACCACGATCAACAAACGCTCTCTCAAGATCAACAACAAATCGCGTCTCTCAATGCACTATTGCTAAGTGTCGATCAAGTTAACAACGATTGTGCGGCGATCAGCCGATCCTTGGATACACTACAAACCACGGTGCTCAGTTTATACAATGAAACCAACAACGTCGTTTCTAACCTTACCAAAGCACAAGATTCACAAGCGGTCATTCTGGAGCAAGTTTGGTACCAATCAGCTTACAATGAGTGGCAAGATATTCTGGAGGTAGCATCAACGCTCAATAATGCACAACCTCAAATAACAAAAGCTCAAATCAAGTAATTGATTTGGCTCCGTCACTGGAGCCAATGGCTGATTTAATTGAGCAAGTTATAAAGCAATGCCGATACCGCCAATAACCCTATTGCCATGACAAAGGGTGTACTCACCTGCTGTTGATACTTCGCCAGCGATGGCACTTTGAATACAGCAATCATCGGCATAATAAACAAAATCATAGCGATCACGGGGCCTGAAAACGCTTCCATCATTCCCAGAATGCTGGGGTTGAGTATCGCGACAATCCAAATCGTGACAAACAAAATCGCAATGGTGAGTCGCCCAGCAAGACGCACTGACAGGCCAAAGTTTTTACACAGCAACCCAGTCAGGCTTTCTCGCGCACCAAGGAAATGCCCTAAAAAGGAAGAGGTAATGGCAATAAACGCCACTAAAGGGCCTAGAGTGGCGATAAAGGGATTATCTGTGACATTGGCAAGGTAAGTCAGCACTGAAATATTTTGCACTTTTGCTTCTTGCAATGCCTCTGGTGATAAAGCCAATACGCAAGAAAACACGAACAGCAAGACAAACAGAATTAATACAAGACTGGTGTAACGCAGAATCTGCTCTGATTTTTTATCCGCTAGCACGCCATAATGACGACGTTGAACATTGGCAAAACTTGAGATCGCCGCTGCGTGGCTAAAAGAAAACACCACGACAGGAATGGCTAACCACACTGTGTGTAAGAAATCACTCATTTGCGGCAATACTAATGACGGCACTGACCAATACGGGATCAAATAGAGCGAGAGAAATAATAAAATAGCCGCCAATGGATAAACCATAACAGCAAAAGCGCGCAACATGATCTTCTCACCACCCAGCATAATGGCAATTAACGCAAAGACTAAGCCACCAGAAAGTAGCACCCGAGGGGGAGCGACCATCTGCGCTTGATTAACCAAAAAGCTATCAACCGTGTTAGTTAGACCGACACCGTAAATCAGTAAGATTGGGAAAATAGAGAGGAAATACAGCAAAGAGATCAAGCGACCAGCCCTTTGGCCAAAGTGTTCTTCAACAACGTCGGTAAAATCGGCATTAGGACGGCGCGATGAGAGAACAAAACGAGCAAGACCACGATGAGAGAGATAAGTCATCGGAAAAGCGAGTAAGACCATTAACACTAATGGCCAGAAACCACCTAACCCAATGTTGATTGGCAAAAATAGAATGCCAGCCCCAACGGCCGTACCAAATAAACTGAGTAGCCAATAGGTGTCGTGTTTAGTCCAATTGGAAATCTGAACATGACTAAAATGAGCCATTTCCTTAGTGTCTTTCACTGCTTTTTCACTTGTATAAAAATAATAATATCGCGAATCCTACTCCTATTAATCATTATGATCATTTTGAGACCTTGGTCATAATCACTATAATCAAGGGGCTTGGCTTGGATTGAAAACCATGAAAACACCAAATTAACAGCATATTAAACTGGTTTTATGTGACTTTATTGAAACTAAAAACCAAATTTTAAGATTTTTCAGTAAATGTAATTAGTTGACGATTTATCCAGCACAGTCACGCACAGCAAACAAAAATGAAGGACATTTGTCCTCCCTAATCGGTAGGCGATCATGGTTTTATACAATCGTTTTTCGAAAAGAGGCACACAGATAGACACTGTAGGTATGCGGGGCCAGAAGATAAATAGGAATCGATTTATAGGTTTACAGTGTAAATGGCCCTAAATAGGGCCAATTGAGTCTATCTCTGAGCTGTGATATTTATGAATTAACGGCTTTGATAAGGATAGAAGTATCCATTCTTCCCTCACCTTGCTCAGACAAGGCTTGGTAAGCATGATAAGTTTTTTCTGTCATCGGCAATTTTAGATCGTTTCGTTGCGCTTCATCCAAACAAAAGCCCAAGTCTTTGATCATCCAATCAATGGCAAAGCCGTAATCAAATTTACCTATTGACATGTTCACAGCGCGGTTTTCCATCTGCCATGAACCTGCGGCTCCATTTTTCAAACAATCAACCAAAACGCCAATATCTAACCCTGACTTTTCCGCTAAGATCAATCCTTCCGACAGGCCATTTAATACGCCAGCAATGCAAATTTGATTGACCATTTTTGCGCGTTGTCCTTGCCCTGCTTTCCCCATCAGCACCGATGACTTGCCATAAGCATGAAATACGGGTTGCAGCTGCTCAAACAGTTCGGCATCTCCACCACACATAATGGTTAGCACACCATTTTCAGCCCCTGCTTGGCCACCAGAAACAGGAGCATCCATAAAGCGAATGCCCGCTTTATGAGCCGCAGACGCCAGCTCTTCGGCTAACAGTGCCGATGTGGTGGTGTGATCAACCAAAATTGCGCCGCGTTTCATCGCCCCTATCGCGCCGCCGTCACTGGTCGTCATGCTACGGACATCATCATCATTGCCAACGCAGGTTAAAACCACATCGGCATCTTGCACGCACTCTGCGACTGTTTGCGCTGCATGCCCATGATACTGCTGCGCCCACTGCTGCGCTTTAGCTTGAGTGCGGTTGTAGACGCTAACATCAAATCCTGCATTTTTTAGATGCCCAGCCATAGGGTATCCCATAACCCCTAATCCAATAAAACTGACTTTCATTAACTTCTCCTTTTATTATTACCCAGCAGCCCAAACGGACGAACACACGAAACTGAGTGTGGGCTGTATGTATCCTTGCGTCATTCTCTATGAATAAGACCACGGTTAGCAATGCACAGATAAAAAAAAGCCGAGTCAATCACTCGGCTTCTCATTAATTCGCTCTATTACAGCTCAGCGTTATGGTAAACCTGCTGAACATCATCACAGTCATCTAGCATGTCGAGGAATTTCTGGAATTTCTCCGCCTCTTCGCCCGTGACCGGTGTGTGTGTTTGTGGAACGAACGTGATTTCTTCCACATCGATAGTCAAATCAGGGAACTGATTATTTAGCGATGTTTTCACTTTGAAGAATTCAGTGTTAGGTGCAAATACAGTGATCACACCATCTTCCAGTTCAACATCCGTCACATCGACATCATCCATCATCAGTGCTTCAAGGATAGAATCTTCATCATCCCCTTTGAACTGAAATACCGCTTGGTGATCAAACATGTGTGATACGGTACCTGGAGTACCAATTTTCGCACCCGTTTTAACAAAGCATTGACGCACATCTTGGAACGTACGGTTGCCGTTATCTGTTAAGCAGTCAACGATAACACTTGCGCCGCCAGGGCCAAAACCTTCGTAACGAGCAGGTTGGTAGTCTTCACCACCACCACCACTGGCTTTATCTAGCGCTTTATCAATAACGTGGCCTGGAACTTGGTCTTTCTTCGCTTTTGTGATCAGGTGGCGCAAAGACAAGTTCATGTCTGGGTCCGAACCACCATTTTTCGCACACATGTAAATTTCTTTACCGTATTTGGAATAGACTTTAATTTTTGCGCCTTGAGTTTTCGCCATTGAGGCTTTGCGCACTTCAAAACTTCTTCCCATAGGGATGATCTCTCTAATTCAATTTAACGCGAGGGATTTTAGCAAAAAGTGGGATCATTTCAATTTTCCACTTAGCAAAGACATGAATGCTACGCAACACCCATCACTCTTTTGTATTTGTTCACCGATTGTAAAAACCACTCTTTTTCGGCCTCACTGGCAATTTTAGACTGCTGCTGAGTGATCGCTTCAGGCCCTGCTTTTCCTTGCTTGAGTTTCCAAACAAGAAAGGAAGCTTGTTTATCGAGCTCTACTTTGTTTTTTTCTTCAGCGGCAAGTAAAGATAGGTTGAAGGACATGAGTTAGCCTAGATCGGTAAATACGTGGCACGAAATATAGCATAGGACATAGGAAAATTAAGAGCATAAATGTGCAATTTATCGGTATGAAATCAAGAAAATTGGAAAATATAAAGGGTGGCTATGCGCCACCCTTAGGGGATTAATGGTGAGAACTCGTCAGTGAAGTATGCCTAGCTCCTTCGCTTCTTCAATGGTTAAACCACTTTCTCGAATCTCTCTTAATGCTTCAATACGACGGCGAGCTTCGGCTGATTTAAGGTTTTTAACTGGTTTTTGAGTTTCTACTTCTTCCGTGAAGTCCCACTTATTTGCAATATCAGTCATTTCGTCATGGTCAATAGAATTTATGGACATTGTTACCTCCGAACAAACCACGTAAGGGACATGTAATCTGTAGCAAACGACATTTGATTTGTTAAGCATATTTCGTCCATATTGTGATTTTGGCGATGGTTTAGAAACCTTATTTTTAAAACTATTAATATTACTTTGCCAACCTTGCTAGACGAGGCTAAATTTAAATATTGCATACATGAATTCAAGCGTTTTAGCGCTCATTTTATTCTGTTGCATACTATCGCAGTCCCCTCTACCCCACGCTCTTTCAATGTGCTGATTTTTAGCACATGGTTCCCCATTTCTGTTTGGCAAATAAGCTTGAAATGCACCAGACTGTAGTTAATACATTTAAAGTTGTAGGTAAGACGCGATGTGTAAGCTTCACGACTGGTTAACCGAGATCCATCAATGGCATCTGAACAAGCGCTATGATCAGGTGGCTCAATTACAACCTCTGATCCTTAATGCTCCACAGGAGATCTGGGGGCCGGATCTGAGTGATGATCAAAGTAAAGCAATTGCTTGTTGGCTTGATGCTTGCCTGCGCCAATATGAGTACTACAAGCTCATTGACGGTGAGCTTGCCTTCCAATATCTGCAGCTTGCTTACGCTCGTTTTCAGCGTTGTGTCTCGGAGCCGAGTAGTGAACTTGAGTTAAAATCTTGGTGTATAAAACAGATGCAGCAGTTGATGGTACTGAGTTTGGAGCATCTCAACCAACAGCACGTTGATGAGGCCTTATCCCGAAGTTTAATTGATGCTCATGTTCGATTTCTTGCATATTACGCGTGGAACGATGATCAAGGTATAAAGCGAGGGTATTAATTGATTGCAGGGATCAACAGATAAAAAAATAGCGAGTTATATAACTCGCTAAAAACATATATGAGCCAATCTATTAATTCATCAGATAGGACAAAAGGTTGTCTATTCGTTTTCTATACTAACGAACCTTCTAAAACAAAATGTCAGCTACATGTCAAGGTTGTGTTGTAAATTGGTTTTAAATACCAATAGCGACTTCATCAAGTGCCCGGAATACGGATTCATCTAAATGCCCCTCGTACACTTGCTTGCACACTTTGCGGCGTACCGCGAGACCCGAGATCAAACGTTCGATCGATAAATGTTTATTCTCGTTTTTCGTGTTATAGAGCTCGATCAATTTACTTAACGTCTCATAAGAGATCGCCTCATTTCCAACCCTTAGCCAATCCAGCTTATCAATCAGCTCTGTACACTCTTCCTTGATGGAGGATGGTGGATGCCCAGTCATTGCTGATAACGCCGTTATACTGCGTTCTAGGGCCTCTGGAGAGGTATATTTAGATAAGGTAATCGTAATTTCATCGGCATTGATCTCTACTAGGTGTTTGCGCTGCTTGACTCTTCGTCCTAGCTTACCCTTTGGAGACGGTGCTTTACGTTGAATCGGTTCAAATTCACCATCAATGATCTCAGAAAGCTCTTCTAGTTTTTGCTTAGAAACCATCTCATTGCGCAGTGGGTTAGGCAACGTTGGAGCCATGTTGCGTTTGCCTGCATTGGTGGTACGAGCGCGCGAGTAGCGCAGGACTTCTTCCACATCGCACTTAATATCGACTTGGTAATCCATCACTTTTTCTTTATCCACCAGTGTGGTGACCGTCAAATGATAGCCCCAAAGATTCACGACAAATAACAAATCGCTGCCCTTTCCTTCCGATAATCGTTTTAGCTCACGGACAAGATCCATCGAAAAACGACGCCATTCGATATTACGGGCCAACTTTTGGTTCAATTCACTCAGTAGCATGCTGTCGGTATGGCGACGCGACATGCGACTGCGAAAATAGGAGTAGAGTTGGAAGACCAACGTATGTTGCTTTAGGATCTCTGGTGGAAACAAGAAAAAGTAATCGCGAGTGAGTAACTCTTCGTAGAATGAAGGCTCCCACACCAAAATGTACAAATTAGGTTTGATCCTAATTTCACCATCAGCCCCTTCCGTTGGCGCTTCTTCAGAAGCGGTGATCGTTCTTGCTAGGAACCGAAAACGATCACTCTTAAATCCTTCTGGCATGTTTTCACTCAGCCAACGGCCGGTTAACTCATGCAGTTGGAAGTCTGTAAATTCAATCCGATCAATACTATCGCGAATAGAATCTCTTGCTGGGCCACTATCTTTTTTACCGCGAAGCGACAAAATATCAGTAATGTACAATGGGGTTTTATTCGGTGTGTGTTTGGTATTAAGTTGGTAATCTTCTTGGTGGTGATCGTGGTACTGCACCGTTAAGGTGAACAGTGCAAACAGTGTCATTAGATCATCCACTGTCATGATATTTTTGGAAGAACGAGTTTCAATGATCGCACGGGTACCAGAAATCGACACCATTGATTTCTGGTAGCTTTTACGAGTTCTCGGTGGAGCTAATGCTTGATCAATGATCCCAGCCCAATTGGTGGGTGAAACCACAAACTGATCCGCTTCGTCTTTCATCGCTGGTGGAATATTTAGCCCATGCTCTGTCAACAAACGCTTATTGACCTGAGTTTGAGCCAGCGCTTTTGAACGCTTGCGTTTTTCTGTCTGTTTTACTGATTCAGTTACCAGACTGGTTGAACCAAGCACAGAGATGAGCTTATTTGGGTTAACAAATTTATGCAGCATTGTCTTGCCAGCTAAACCTTCTTCAAATCTCACCGGGATCTGTTTAAATAAACCAATACTTACTGCAGCACGCAGCCGTTGCTGAATAGCCGCTCTGGTCAATTGGCCATCGGTTGCTTCAATTAACTCTGTTGTTGAGACTAACCCATCTTGGCTGCGGAAACCTCTTAATGAGATCAGGTTAAGAAGTTCAACGATACTTTTGGTAACACCTTTAAAATGTTGGTATTGATCAACCCAATCAACAGCAGTTTCTGAAACTTCAAAAAGATGCCCATCTTTGTGGCTCCTTGGTGCTTTGATCAATATTTTTTCGTCTGCGTTCATTATTAGATCCGTATCACACTAGCCGTAATATCGCTATAGTTCCAATAGAATAAAGAAAAAGAGATCATAAATAAAGAAAAACTTATTGCTTTTAAATAACTGATCTTTTTGATTATTCTGATCTATATTGCTTATATGATCTAATGATCAGGCCTTAATGAGCAGCCTAATTGATTGTTTTATATGGATAAAAAAAAATCCCCTTCAGAAGCATGATCATAGAAAACTGAAAACATGATCATTGTAGAGAAGAAAGCATGATCAATCACATTCCGAACGATGATCATCAGACGACTGAATCAATGATCAAACACTTTCTTAAAGCATGATCATGGCTCATGCACAACTTATCCACATGATGAGTTGAAGTGATTATTTTATTTGAGCTAGATGAAGAATATGGGCTTGGTTTTTCTTTGGAAAGATGATCAAGGAAGTGCATTAAATGTTCTTTCAAAGTCGATTTTGGCATAAACACGAATTGAAATGACAAATAACTCTTTTAACGGCTTCTATTATAAGGAGTGAGAGTGTGTCGAAAGCATGATCAAGAGCGTATTGAAGAAGGTTTTGTTATTTGGTGTGTTTTAAATTTTACTTGTTATGTACTAGGTATCTTGCTCAGCCCCTACTCCATCTGCAATCACCCGTAATTATGCGCTATTTTTACATGCTTCCGAGCTTAAATCACACTTGATCATTGATCCGATGAAGATCCATTTGTTTTCTGATTATTTGCTGATAAGGAAGGCGCTAATTCCTCTTGATCATTGTTCCTGTGGCGAGGGATCTCTTCGGACGCATGATCATCATGTTAGCCTTGATCATGCGTCCTGTTCCCCTGACGAAAAGGATAAGTTTCCCCTGCCCTGTCGCTCTAGTTATTATTATTCATGTTCTACGATTATTTAATTGATCTGCCGGGGGAACATCATTCCAAATGACACATACCGTAAATTATGCTGCTTCTCTAATCGTTCCGGGTATTTTAAGCTCATTTACAATGTAAATAAGTTACGTTGTAATATTTTTAATGTTCAAATAAATAATGGACTAAGTTACCCATTATTTAAGGAAAAATGATGACCATAATGAGGTCAATTCATTAAATTCCGATATATTTTTCTATTTATTGTGATATTAATCTAAAAGTGAATGTTCACCTTTTTGTTGAGTATTAAATTGTTTGCTGTACAATCTGCGTTAGGTACTTATTATGGAATTTGGCAATGAAAAGAGAACAAACCATAGCGAATCTCTACCAGCTCGCCGAGCAAACTCAACAGGTGCAAGCTGACCGAATTGAAATTGTTTTAGAAGAACGTAGTGATGACCATTTCCCAGCGATGTCAAAAGCGCTAATGGAAACTCGTTCAGGCTTAACACGCCGTAAGCTAGATGATGCCATTTCCAAAATGGAACAAGCTGGCCATCAATTTACTAAAAACAATGCTAATCACTATTCAATTTCTTTAGCGGAAGCCCACATGCTCATGGATGCCGCTGGTGTGCCTAAGTTCCACCAAAGGAAAAAGCATGGTGATCATAAGCCTTGGGTCATCAATGTTCAGAACCAAAAGGGGGGGACAGGTAAATCAATGACGGCTGTCCATCTAGCCGCGTGCCTCGCCCTGAATTTGGATCAGCGTTACCGTATCTGCTTGATTGACTTAGATCCGCAAGGTTCATTACGGTTATTTCTCAACCCGCAAATAAGTTTATCAGAGCACAGTAATATCTATTCTGCCGTTGATATTATGTTAGACAACGTGCCTGAAGACACTGAAGTGGACAAGGCGTTCTTACATAAGAACGTGATGTTGTCAACCCAATATCCCAATTTAAAAACCATCTCTGCATTTCCTGAAGATGCAATGTTTAACGCAGAAGCGTGGCAGTATCTTTCGCAAAACCAATCGCTTGATATTGTTCGACTGCTGAAAGAGAAACTTATCGATAAGATTGGCGATGATTTTGACATCATTATGATTGATACTGGCCCACACGTTGATCCATTGGTATGGAATGCAATGTATGCTTCCAATGCATTACTGATCCCGTGCGCGGCTAAGCGATTAGATTGGGCGTCAACCGTCAATTTCTTTCAACACCTTCCTACGGTTTATGAAATGTTTCCAGAAGATTGGAAAGGGTTAGAATTTGTACGTTTGATGCCGACGATGTTTGAAGATGATAATAAAAAGCAAGTCTCGGTATTAACGGAAATGAATTACCTGTTGGGTGATCAAGTCATGATGGCGACGATTCCGCGTAGCCGAGCATTTGAAACCTGTGCTGACACCTACAGCACCGTTTTTGATCTCACCACCAGCGATTTTGAAGGTGGTAAAAAGACGCTAGCGACTGCGCAAGACGCTGTGCAAAAAAGTGCACTGGAGCTTGAGCGAGTGCTTCACAGTCATTGGTCATCACTAAATCAGGGGTAAGTAAAACATGGCAATTAAAACGTCTGAACTAAATGCGAAACTGTTTGGTAAAGCGAATAAGCGACGTGCAACCACCCCGCAAGAAGCCCAAACGGCAGCGAAAGAACAAGCGCAAATCATCGAATTGGCGGTTGCGGGAGAAGAGTTAGTCACTTTCGAACTGGTCAGGATTCCCGCAGATCAAGTAGCGGAAAAGACGATTGTTTTTACGCAGAATGCGCGTGAACAAGCTTTTCTGAATGAGCATGCTCTATCTGATGTATTGAGTACATTACGCGAGCGTGGTCAGCAATATCCTGCGGTTGGTCGTAAAACCGCTGGGGGCAAAATTGAAGTCCTTGATGGCAGCCGTCGTCGAATGTCTTGTATCTTGGCGGGTAAAGAATTTTTGGTTTATGTTGCTGAAGACATAAACTCGGAACATGCGAAGTTTCTTTCGGATGTGGCAAACGCGCACAAGCCGCTTTCTCTTTATGAGAAGGGTAAAGAGATGCAAGCGAAGCTGGATAACGGTGAAGCGGAAGACCAAAAAGCTTTAGCCAAGATATTTCAATGCAGTGAGGCCCTAGTAAGTGGTGCTCTAAAAGCAGCGGCTTTGCCACTTGAGCTATTGCAAGCTTATCCAAATGTGGTTGAATTAGGTCGTCCAACCATAGTTAAATTGCATAAACAATTTAATGAACTCGATGCAAAGCAACAAGCAAATTTGTTGGAAAAGTGTCAATCTGAAGATGGATTTGTTTGGCAGCGTAGTAGCGTACAAGGTGTTGCCCGATTGACGAAAGAAGTCACAGAGACAATTGAGTCTTGGATACAAGAGTTGTTGCCACCTAAGCGCACTGAGCATGTAAAAATTGATCTGATCAAAGGCCGCGTAAGTTACAGTCGTAAAGGCAGTAATTTAGCGCTTAATTTGAAAAAGGTGGATGATGCTAAGGTGCAAGAAATATTAGATTTTATCCAATCTAAGCTTGATTAAGCATCCATCATGTAAAGAATAAAAACCCGCCACGGCGGGTTTTTTAGTAACTAAGTCTATTCAGTTCGAATCTATTGATTTCTTAAACGCTGCCAGTATTTTTCGTAGATAGCGAGCGCTTCAGGCCCAACATCATTAATGAATTCCCCTTTAGCCATATCTTCATCGGCTGGAAAAATCGTTGGATTGTCGCGAAGTTCTGCTGGAAGCAACGCTCGGCCACTTTTTGTTGCCGATGCATAACCTAAGCTATTCACAATCTCAGCTTGGTTCTCTGCTTGATACATGAAGTTGATGAATTTATGCGCCAACGCTTTGTTGTTGCTTCCTGATGGAATAGTAAAGTTATCCATCCACAAGACTGCGCCTTCTTCCGGCATTACAAATTTTAGCTCTGGCATCTCAACTTGGCCTTGGTAGGCATTCCCGTTCCATTGCATCCCTAACGCTGCTTCACCTGAGACATAAGGCACATGTGGCGCATCAGAGTTATACAACAGTACATTATCTTTTAACGCGACCAATGATTGGTAGGCTTTTTCAATCTCTTTTTCATTTTTTGTATTAATACTGAAGCCATTTAAGATCAGCGCCATACCAAAGACATCGCGAATATCGTCAATCAACATCACTTGTTGGTTATATTTCTTATCCCACAAATCAGCCCAGCGAGAGACACCTTCTGGTACTAATGCTTCGTTATAGCTGAGGCCAGTGATCCCCCAAATATAGGGCAGGGAATAACTATTTTTGGGATCGTGTGCTTGGCCGAGTAGTGAAGGCATGGCATCTTTCATGTTCGGGATTTGTGCATGATCCAGCTCGGTTAGTAACCCTTCACGTCCCATTTTTTCAATGAAATACGCTGAGGCAAAAACCACATCATAACCGCCACCTTTGAGCAACTTGAGCTTGGTATACATTGACTCGTTATTTTCAAAGGTCGAATAGTTAATCGTTACCCCTTCCTGCTGCTCAAACTGCTTGAGGGATTTTTCTGGAAGATATCCTCCCCATGCATAAACGTTGAGTGTTTTGTTGTCTGCGCTTACGTGTGAAGAAGTTAGAGCTGCTGCCAAAACCAATCCTTTGATGAAAGTTTTCATTGCATTTGAATTCCTTAAATAGCCCAGAAGTGTACTGGGGTGTAGGTGAATAATTAGTTAAAAATGGTCACGATTAAAGCAAATATAATTTGTCGTAAAGAAAAATATTTTTAACGACGCACAGTGATTATAGCGGCTGTGCTACCATTGCGTTTCAGCGAGGTGGCGTAAATATGAACATGATAGCGGCTTATTTAGATGATTTGATGGTGCAGGCTGAGAATAGCCTATGGCGTATGGGGCTCTTAATCCGTGGTGAGCCTCAATGGCAACAACACGTGCTTATGCATTTTCTCGCAAAAAATGAGGGGCAAGCCATATTTCAGTTAGGCGGAGAACCGTTACCATGCGTTCGTTATGCCCCCTTCAACAAAGGGCAGCAGTTTCTTGGTCAAGAATGCCATTTACTTATTTGTGATAATCACCATGGTTTTGATGCGAACAGTTTCAGTGCTGCGCTGGGTTCACTGGTCGGTGGTGGGTTACTGTTGATCATTGAAGCCCCTCAGCGTAATGACTCTTTTGCTGAGCGCTGGTTAACGCGAGCGTTGGAACAGCTTGTTGTTATAGAACAGAATCAACCTTGCCCTCCTTTACCCGTTTATCCACGAGTCAGTTCTCAATCACCGATTTATGAACAGCAAGTTGATGCGGTTTCAGCAATTCTTCGTGTTATGGATGGGCATCGCAAGCGACCATTGGTTCTCACTGCCGATCGGGGACGAGGGAAAAGCAGTGCGCTTGGTATTGCTGCGGCTAAATTGATGGCGTCTCGTTCATTAGATATTGTGGTCACGGCACCCTCAATCCATGCCGTAGCGCCGATATTTGAACATGCGGCTAAAGGTTTAGCAGGCGCTCACGTCACCAGACAATCCCTTACTTGGCAAAACTCGTCATTGACGTTTGTGGCACCGGATGAGCTGATTTTGCATCGGCCACAATGTGATCTCCTATTGGTAGATGAAGCGGCCGCGCTGCCTTTATCAATGTTAAAAAACTGGGTTGAACACTATCATCGTGCGGTCTTCTCTACCACCATTCATGGCTACGAAGGGTGTGGGAGAGGGTTCACGCTTAAGTTTCAAACTTGGTTAGCACACCATCGAGCTGGGACTCGAACTCTCCATTTAGATCAGCCGATCCGTTGGCGTCAGGGTGATCCGTTAGAAGCGTGGCATTACGATACTTTCCTCCTTCGTTATGATTTAGCTACATTGCCGACGATGACATCAGAACAGTTAGCGACACTTAACATTGAGCATCTGGATAAGGCTCAACTCATTGCCAACCCGACACGCTTAGCCGCTATTTTTTCGTTATTAGTGAATGCTCATTACCAGACATCACCGAACGATCTATTTCATTTTTTAGCGGACGATAAAGTTCAGCTAGTTGCTGCAATGGTAGATGAGGTTTGTGTCGGTTGTTTGCTGACAGTACGTGAAGGTGGGCTTTGTAACGCTTTAGTGGAAGAGATCCAACGAGGAAAGCGACGTCCTAAAGGTCATCTAGTTCCTGTTTGCTTAGCTAATCAAGTCGGTATTACGCAGGCAGCGCAGAGTGTTTGTCAGCGCATCATGCGTATTGCAGTTCATCCCGAATTACAAAATCAAGGGTTAGGCAGCCGCTTGATTGAAGCGTGCATGTTGGAAAATGATGCCGACTATTTAGCGACGAGTTTTGGCGTAACGAGCGATTTAATGGCTTTTTGGGCTAAGAACCAATTTGTTCCGATAAAACTAGGGAGCCACAGAGACAGCGCAAGTGGCTGTTTTTCCTTAATCATGCTCCAAGAGAAAAAATTGGATTGGTTAACTCGGGCTGAACAAATTTTCGAGCAGCATTTCATTTTCTCGCTATCTGATTCTTTGCAAAATTTAGAGCCGGCTTTGGTTCGGACCATCTTGTCATTAGTCCGAGATCGTGTCGCATGCGCGGATTCAAATGAAGTTAATTTCCTACCTTATTCATTGCTACGTTGTTACGCACAAGGCGGTGCGGATTATGAGAGTGTGAGTGTATGGATTCATCGGCTAATTACTTCATTGGATAAAGCTGCTCTATCACTGTTATCTGATGTACTTATTGTCAAAGTATTGCAAAGGAAAAGCTGGCAAGAGTGTGCCAGTCAATTAAACCTCACTGGACGGAAAATGATTGAGGCTACCCTCCGTCATGACCTTAATCGACTATTAGATGATTTACACTGTAAAGTTGATCATTCAACGCAATGAACTGCAGCCAATTTACACTGTAAAGCGTGAATAATGTAAGAGCAGACACTTTCTCCAGGTGTACTGTGCTTGTCATATGACAAAAAAGTCCTACTACTTACGTCTTAAGAGTAGGATTTTTTTGTTCTAGTCACAGAATAAAAAATCCAAATTATATTAATGAGTTAACCATACGGTCCCCTTATTGTGAGGTTTTTATTTTTGTTCCTAACATGTTCAATCATTTGCTTAATGAGTATTCCCTCCTACACTCAAAGTCAGGTGTTCTCCTAAAAAATAGAATATAAATAGTACGTAAGGATGAGATATGGATTTTTTGTTGGCGGAGTCTTTGGAAATTTCAACGGTACTAGATTCCAAAGCAAATTATCTTCAATGGCTAAGCCTAACTCCTCCTTTAACGATAGATGCATCACGAGTTAATAGCGTGGATGCTGCCGGTCTGCAACTGCTTGCTTCTTTGTTTATGACAGCAGAGCGAGCTGGAATTGAGATCACTTTAGTTAACGCAACAAACACGCTCAATGAAGGTATTGCGCTACTGGCTTTAGAAAGCTTGTTCGCAGAGTAATGAGATTTTGCAAGGAAGGGGCTATGACAAAGATCCTCGCGGTTGATGATTCGGTTTCAATTCGTCAAATGCTAAGCCATACATTGAAAGATGCAGGCTATGACGTTGAAACCGCTACTGATGGAAGTGATGCATTACGTAAGGCACAACAAACCAAATTTGATGTTGTTATTTCGGACGTCAACATGCCAGTGATGGGGGGTTTTGAGTTAGTTAAAGCAATACGTGGTAATGCTCAATATAAGTTTATACCTATTTTGATGTTAACCACTGAAACGAGTATGGAAAAGAAACAAGAAGGAAAACTCGCGGGAGCTACAGGATGGTTGGTCAAACCGTTCAACCCTGAGACGCTATTGAAAACACTAAAACGGGTCATATAGAACACCGTATTTTATTAAAAGCTTCATTCGTTAAACGACGTTAACTGGCAGGAAGAGCTATGGCTTTAGACATGGAATTGTTGCGCAAGATGTTTTACGAAGAGTGTCGTGAAAATCTTGAAGTGCTTGAAAATGTACTGCTTAATCTTGACCCTAATCAGGTTGAGAAAGAGACTATTAATACCATTTTTCGGGCTGCCCATTCGATTAAAGGTGGCGCTGCGACCTTTAGTTTACTGGATATCAGTGAATTTACCCACTCTGTCGAAGCGTATCTTGACCTCGTCCGTAACGAAAAATCAACTCTCACCGCTCAAAGTGTGGACATTTTACTGAAAAGCGGTGATTGCATTCGCAATATGCTCGCGGGGCATGAGAGCCACGGTGAGGTTGATAGTGAGCTTCAGCAGAGAGTCAGCCAGTCACTGCATGCTTTACTTGCTGACAATTCAACGGTTGATCATGAGCTAGCAGACCATCACCCGCTTGACGCCGGAGATGAACAGACGTCATCGCTCTTAAAGGCTTCTGACAACGAGAACAACTTAGGTTGGAAAGTCGTTTTTACTCCGCATAGAGAACTTTATTTCAGTGGTAATGATCCACTTCGGTTGCTGCGAGAGCTTTATGAACTGGATGATCAGTGCAGGGCGGAAGCTCAGCTTGAGCACCTTCCCGAATTGGTGGAAATAGAGGCTGAGCTTTGTTATTTAAGCTGGACTATTTTTCTCAGTAGCCAAGTGCAAGAGAGTGATATTCGCGAAATTTTTGAATGGGTTGAAGATGAATGTGACTTAATTGTTGAACCTTTAGTAGTTGAACCTTTAGTACAAGAATCGACGACCCAAGGTATGATCAGCGAGAGTGAGGAATCTTCGGCCGAGGTGCCACCTACGTTTCATGCGAACGCTGTTCCCCCTACCGAATCGGCAGAGCAAGTTGATCTCATAAAACCCATCGATCTCATAAAATCAATAGAGTCTACGCCCGCTGTTGCGCCCAAAGTGGCTAAAGCAGAATCCAGCGTAAGCTCTATTCGCGTCGATATTGAGAAAGTCGACAGCCTGATTAATTTGGTTGGGGAACTTGTTATCACCCAATCAATGCTGACCGAAATCGGCAACGATTTCACCATGGATAAATTAGAAAAGTTGCAAGCAGGCCTAGTTCAGCTTTTGCAAAACAGTAAAGATTTACAAGAAAATGTGCTCAATATTCGCATGCTGCCGATGAGCTTTGCTTTTAGCCGCTTTCCTCGCCTTGTGCGAGACTTGTGCGGCCGACTTGAAAAAAAAGTAGAACTGAACATCATTGGTGAGCATACCGAGCTCGATAAAACCGTCCTTGAACGTATTGTTGATCCATTGGTTCATTTAGTCAGAAATGGTATTGACCACGGAATTGAACAGCCACACATTCGCCTTGAACAAGGCAAACCAGAAATCGGCACCATTGAACTACATGCTTATCATCAAGGTGGCTCGATAGTGATCGAAGTGAAAGATGATGGCGCGGGAATCAACTGTGAAAGAATATTTCAAAAGGCGCTAGAAAAAGGTGTATTACCTAAAGATACACAGCGTGAAGAGATCACCGACAAACAGATCCTTAACCTTATTTTTGCCGCAGGGTTTTCAACAGCAGAACAAGTGTCTGATATTTCAGGTCGTGGCGTCGGTATGGATGTTGTAAAACGTAATATCGAAGAGTTGGGTGGGCATATTGATGTCGAATCCACATTAGGTAAAGGCAGCCATTTCACTATCTGTTTACCACTCACTTTAGCCATTCTCGATGGGCAATTGATCAAAGTAGGAGGGGAGGTTTATATCATCCCACTGCTCACCATTATCGAATCTATTCAAATCAACTTAGCTAATGTGAAGTATGCCGCTGGTGGGGTTGAGCTGTACCGACTTCGTGACGAAAACATTCCCATCTTACGTCTGCAAGATGAACTGGAAATGGGACCAAGTGGTGCTTTGCCCGATAGAATACTCTGCTTTGTTGAAGCCGCTGGGTGCCGCGTTGGCTTATTGATTGACGAGCTGCTAGACCAGCAGCAAGTCGTTATAAAGAGCTTGGAGTCAAATTACTGCAAAGTGGCAGGCATATCAGGAGCTACGATTTTGGGAGATGGTTCCGTTTCGCTCATTTTAGATATTCAAGGGTTAATCTCCACGTACTCGAATCGACGTTCAAGTTTATCTCCCAAGATTATTGCCGCTTAGTGAAGGTGACAGGGAAGAGCCATGGAATATGATTATTCACCAAATCATCAACAAGAGAATCAAACACAGAGTGTTTTGAATGCTGTTTATGAAGAAAGAAGCTGTGAGGCCGATTTTCTGAGTTTCCGGTTAGCGAATGAGTTGTACGGGGTAGCAATTCAAGATGTTGAAGAGATTCGAGTATGGGAGCCACCTACGCCTATTCCTCGCGCGCCTAGCTTTGTGAAAGGTGTGATTAATTTACGCGGCATGATTGTGCCTGTTATCGATCTGCGCCTTCGATTTGGTATGGAGGCTTGTGGCTACTTTCCCACGACTGTGGTGTTGGTACTTCGTAGCCTGCAACAAGAGCGGCCTCGTATTATGGGCTTAGTCGTTGATGCAGTGAGTGATGTGATTGGCCAGGGAGATAATGTGCTGTTTCCTGCCGTGGGGGAAACACCTGCCGCTGCGTATTTGCTCGGTTTGCTCAATGTTGGCGAAGAGGTCATGTCACTGCTCGATACCCAAGGGCTCCTTGATATGCACCGAATACTGAGTGAGGAACCCTGATGTCTAAACAAGAGTTTCTTAGTTTCGTGCTAGATAACGATGAGTACGCTGTGCCAATCCTTGAGGTCCGAGAAGTTCGCGGCTGGATTGATGTGCGCTCTGTACCCAATGCACCGGATTACTTAGTTGGCTTACTCAATATTCGTGGTGAGTACATACCGATTGTTGATCTTCGAATTCGTTTTCATCTGCCACCTGCACAGATTGGGGCCACGACAGTTGTTATCGTTTTGAATGACGCGCAACGCAATCCGCTCGGCATTATTGTCGATGGTGTTTCAGAAGTGTATGACTTAGCCGCTGAAGAGATAAAACCTGTACCAGCCTTATCTACCACGGTTAAACCACAATTTATGAAGGGAATTGCTAGTGTGGCTAACGGTCATTTGATCCTAATTAATATCGAGACCCTTTTTGATGTACCTGGGTTAAATCAGACATTCGTAGAAGACGCTATTTTGTGAGGGAATACTCATGGCATTTTGGAACCGCAAACCAGAACCAAAAAAATTTGTTGAGCAGATAGAAGATCCATTGGTCGATGAGAATGAAGGGCTCTCCAATCAGCAGCTTCTTTCTGCTCTTAATGCAGCAAAAACCGCATTGATGATGATTAACCGAGATTTTCAAATCACCTATCTCAATAAGCAGTCATTGATTCTACTCAAGCAGCATGAAGTGCTTTTTCAAAGTGTCTGGCCTGATTTTAAAGCTGAAGAGTCGTCATTGATTGGCTACTGCATCGATGGTTTTCATGTCAATCCACAGCATCAACGCCAAATGTTGTCGAATCCAGCCAACTTGCCTTTCACTACCATGATTACTATTAAAGGAGTGAAGATCGAGCTTAATGTTGGCGCCATTATTGATGAAGACGGTATTTATATCGGGAACACATTAGAGTGGCGTGATGTCACTCAAGAGATTGCAAAAGAGCAAGAAATTGGCCGATTAGCTTCGGCAGTCGAGGGGATGACAACTAACCTAATGATGGCCGATAAAGAGGGTATTATTCAATACTTAAACCCTTCATTGACCAAGTTGATGCGTACAAGAGAAAGTGAGTTGAGGACAGTATTAACAAGCTTTGACGTCAATAATCTGGTCGGACAAAATATCGATATCTTTCATAAAAACCCGGGCCATCAACGTAGCATTATTGCCAACCCTGATCGTTTGCCATTTTCATCCAACATCAAAGTGGGGGCGCTGCAATTTAATTTAACTTGTATTGCGATGCACAATCACAAAGGGGAATACATTGGCCCTGCATTGCAATGGATCGATATTACCGAACAACAAGATGGTCAATACCAAGTAGAGAGCCTCATTCAAAAAGCGATCGCAGGGCAGCTGAATGAACGAATTGATACCACTGTGTACAGCGGATTTATGCGGGAGTTGGGCGAGGGGATTAATAACTTGCTTGATACCTTAGTTTCACCGCTGGCTCAGTGTATTGACGTCATGAGTAAAGTGGCGGATGGCGATTTGAATACCAAGATGGAAGAGGGTAGCCAAGGTGAGTTTGGTCAACTGCAAAATGCGGTCAATACCTCGATTGCTAACCTGCGCGATATGGTTGAAAAAATCACCATTTCTTCTGCCAGAGTGGCTACGGCGTCAACGGAAATCGCGCAAGGCAATAATGATTTGAGCCAACGGGTGGAAGCTCAAGCATCCAATTTAGAAGAAACGGCCGCCAGTATGGAAGAGATGACAGCGACCGTGCGCCAAAATGCAGATAACGCCAAAGGTGCGAACGATCTAGCGAGTGATGCTGCCAAAAAAGCCAGTAAAGGTGGTGAAGTGGTGGGACAAGCGATCTCGGCCATGTCGGAAATTAATCGTTCGAGTAAGAAGATTGCCGATATTATTGGAGTGATAGACGAGATAGCCTTTCAAACCAATTTATTGGCTTTGAACGCAGCGGTAGAAGCGGCAAGAGCCGGAGAACAAGGGCGTGGGTTTGCTGTTGTTGCTGGAGAGGTTCGGAACCTTGCGCAGCGTAGCGCAGCAGCGGCGAAAGAGATTAAAGGGCTGATTAAAGATAGTGTTGAGAAAGTTGAAGAGGGATCGCGTTTAGTCGATGAGTCAGGAGCAACATTGAATGAGATTGTGGACGCTGTAGCAAAAGTATCTGATCTCATCGCCCAAATTGCATCATCAAGTATTGAACAATCGACGGGCATTGACGAAATCAATCGTGCAATTACAGCTATGGATGAGATGACGCAGCAAAATGCCTCTCTTGTTGAACAAACCTCTGCGGCCAGCCAATCGTTGAAAGATGAAGGGAAAGAGCTGATTAGCTTGATGAGCTATTTCACCACCGATGACAACATCAAAACGTTCGAGCCCAAAAGAACAGCCATCTCCGCCCATCAACCCAAACCCAAGGTCAAGAAAGTGGCAGGCATTAGAGCCACCAATAACGTTGCCAATTCTGGGCTCAATCTCAATGAGGATGGAGATGAATGGGAAGAGTTTTAATGGATAGCCATCCAATCACGGTGAACCATGATCAAGAGTTTGAACTCACTGCAAAGGATTTCAAATTCATCCAGTGGTTTATGCACAAAACGGCCGGCATTTACTTATCAGATGCGAAGCGAGCGATGGTTTACGGCCGTTTGAGCCGTCAGATGCGTCGACTGGGGATTCAGCGTTTCTGTGATTACAAGGAGCTTATTGAGCATAATGAGCGAGAGCGGATCAACTTCATCAATGCGTTAACGACTAACAAAACCCAGTTTTTTCGCGAGTATCATCACTTTGAGTTTTTGGAAAAAGTACTGCTCGATGAGTGGCGATCACAGGGCGTGCGTCATCCTAAAATTTGGTCTGCTGGATGCTCTAGCGGTGAAGAGCCATACAGTTTTATTGCGTCGCTATACAGCAGCGGTTTATTTGATTTCGCGGATAATATTGATATCTACGCAACAGATTTAGACACACAGGTTTTGGCACATGCGCAAGCGGGCATTTATACCGATGAGGCTGTGGCTACTATTCCACAGCACTATCTCAAAAAGTGCTTTGTAAAAGGGCGCGGTATCAAACAGGGAAAAATAAAAATCGCCAGTCAATTGCAACGTTTTGTCCATTTTCAGCAACTGAATTTATTATCTCCTTGGACGTTACCTAAGAATTTAGACCTCATTTCGTGCCGAAATGTGATGATCTACTTTGATAAACCTACTCAGGAGGCTTTGCTCGAAAGGTTCTATGAATGGTTGAAACCGAATGGGATTTTATTTCTGGGTCATTCAGAAAGTGTGGGGCGCTGTGCTGATGTTTTTCATCATCTCGGCCACACCATTTACGTGAAAAAATGAGGAACAATTAATGGCCTCGTTAGCGATGTATTTGGCAACAGATAATCGGAATTTCAGTCGATTTCATCATCCCAAGCAGAAAGTGGATTGGGTTAAGGTGCTACCCGGTGGGTTGTATAGCACTATGCAACAAGAGGTAATTTACACTGGGCTCGGTTCTTGCGTAGCGGCTTGTATGTGGGACCGAGAGGCCAAAGTCGGGGGGATGAACCATTTTTTATTACCTTTTGATCAGCATTCGCAAATTGATCACTGGCATCCAGATGAAATTGAGTCCACGGCTTCTCGTTATGGTTGTTACGCAATGGAGTTACTGATTAACCAATTGATCAAAATGGGTGCCGAGCGTAGGTGCTTACGCGTCAAGCTGTTTGGTGGCGCACAAATGCTGGGTTTTAAGGCCATGATTGGCCAGAAAAATATAGATTTTATCAAAAACTATGTTGAGCAAGAAAGGCTTATTGTTGAAGCCAGTGACTTGGGGGGGGACGAACCGAGAAAAGTCATTTTCGAACCTCTGACAGGTAAAGTGTGGTTAAAAAGAATTCCATTAACTGAAGTGAACCAGTTAAGTTTTCAAGAAAAGATTTATGCCACGCAGTTAGATCGTAAAGCGCATAAAGAGAGTGATGATGTGGAGTTATTTAAATGAAAAAAATCAAAGTGTTGATTGTCGATGATTCTCCCGTTTTTAGAGCACTGCTCTGCGAGCTGATTAATGCTGACCCCATGTTAGACGTTGTCGCAATGGCACAAGACCCTTACCAAGCCCGAGAGCTTATCAAGCAGCACAATCCTGATGTGCTAACGCTAGATATTGAAATGCCAAAGATGAATGGCGTGCAATTTTTAAAAAATATCATGCGGTTACGCCCCATGCCGGTGGTGATGATTTCAACCTTGACCCAGCATGGCGCGCAAGCCACGTTAGAAGCATTGGAGCTTGGTGCGGTGGATTACTTCCCTAAACCGTCGGTCGAAAATACGGCTGAAATGGCAAGTTATAGGGAACTGGTGAACGACAAAATAAAAATGGCGGCAGGGGCCAATGTCGTTCAAGCGCATCATTCTGCTGCGGTTAATCAGGTCGAACTGATAGCGGCTAGCCACCAAGGGGCGCGTTATCAGTTGATCGCGATTGGAGCCTCAACGGGCGGAACAGAAGCATTAAAAAGCATATTCTCTGTTTTACCAGCAGGGTTGCCACCGATCGTGATCACTCAACATATCAGTGCGATGTTTACTCGCCCCTTTGCAGAGCGTTTGAATCTTTGTAGCGCCGTAGAGGTAAGAGAGTTGTCCGCTAATCAAGCGCCTTTAGTGAATGGATGTGCTTATGTTGCTCCCGGAGATAAGCATCTGATGGTGATAAAAAAAGGCACTCACCTTTACTGTCAAGTTGACGATAGACCTGCGGTCAATCGTCATAAACCCTCAGTAGATGTGATGTTTGATGCGGTCGCCGAAAATGTGGGAGACAAAGCCATCGGTATCCTCTTAACCGGGATGGGTAAAGATGGAGCGCAAGGCCTGCTCAAAATGAAGTTGTGTGGCGCATTGACTTTAGCTCAAGACGAAAAAACATCAGTGGTGTGGGGAATGCCCAAAGCGGCAGTAGAGATTGGCGCAACACAGAATATCAAAGCGTTAAATGCCATACCACAATGGATTTGTGATGAACTCTATCGCTAGTGTTGTCTCATTAAATAAGCTCAACATAGATAAGCAAGGAATGGGTGATGATAAATAAAACAGTGACACCAAAAGCAAAATATATTTTAGCTTTAGTTTTGCAGCTAATGGCCCTTTTTGCCGTCATGCTTCACTCCCCTAATTTATGGAGCATAGGACTGGTGATTTTTGCGGCAGCAATACCTTGGCTAGTATTGTCCATGAATTTTAGTGAACAAAACAAAGCTAAAGCCAACCAAAATAAGGTTGAAGAAGAGTCCACTCTTGAAACGCAGCAACATCTACAGAGTATTGAAAAACTGTTCAAAGAGACGCTACCTAAAGTGAGTAGCCCTTTAACCATGCAGCACACCGTGATTGAAGGCTCAGTAGAGACATTAAACAACGCATTTTTTAGCTTGCAAGACATCAGTGAAAAGCAGAGTCAAGTTTCGAGTACCTTAGTCAATAACTTATTGGCTAACCAAGGTAGTGAATATGATCTTACCACCGTGTTGCCAAGAACTGAGGCAATTATTGACGGTTTTGTTCAGATTCTAGTAGACATTTCGGAGAAAAGTATTTCAGCGGTACACAGTATTCACGATATGTCAGAACAGCTAGATGCGGTCTTTAAATTACTTAATCAAGTCCGAAACTTATCGGAACAGACCAACTTATTGGCATTGAATGCGGCGATTGAAGCGGCTCGAGCAGGCGAGGCGGGGCGAGGCTTCGCGGTCGTGGCTCAAGAGGTGCGCGATTTGTCGGTTAAAGCAAGAACGCTGAATACCCAAATTGAATCTGAAATTAATGTTGCCCAACAAACGGTGCTGCAAGCAAACAAAACCGTTGGCGATATGGCCTCGATAGACATGACACTCATAATTGAGTCTAAAGGAAATGTGGATCACATGCTGCATGGCGTTCAGCAAGTGAATATAGAAATAGAGCAAGAAGTGCAAAAAATTCAAGAATTAGGACAAGAATTAACCCAGCAAGTGAGTAATGGCATCCGTGCCCTTCAATTTGCTGACATTGTGGTTCAACAAAGTGATTATGCGCATGCGTCTATTGATTATTTGCAGGAAGCAAATGAGCTATTGAACGCTTTACTAACACAAAGCATGACTAAAGCAGCATGGGCAGAACAACTTCACCAATTGACAGAGCGCTTGCACAATAGAAGTGCTCCTGCTGCAAATCAAACCAATATGGATGAAGGCGAAGTCGAGCTGTTTTAGGAGAATATGATGAGTATAGAAACGGTAATAGATAGCACTACTAAGCACATTACGATCGTAATTGAGGGGGCCTTTGGCTTTAACCTAGTTAAAGAATTTCGTAATAGCTATTCACCTTACCGAGGCTTTAGATTCACCATTGATTTACGCAAGGTGGACTATATTGACAGTGCTGGTCTTGGCATGTTGCTCAATATGCAGAAATATCTTGAGCAAAGTGATGGCATGATCCGAATTACTAACACCTTACCTCAAATAAGGAAAGTCTTACTGATTTCTCGATTTGATAAGAAATTTAGTATCGAATAATGCTTAAGGAATAAGCCGATGCGCGTAACGATTGTTGATGACCATAAATCAAATAGAGAGCTCTGTCGGTTTATCTTATTGCCTATTGCCGAGCATATCGATACCTTCGAAAATGGCGCTGATGCTGTTGAGGCGATGCTCGTCATGGACGTCTTACCCGACGTTATTTTGTTGGATGTGATGATGCCAGTTAAAGATGGTTTCACCACCGCAAAAGAGATCCGAGACTCTTTTCCAAATCACCATATCCCAATTATATTTTTGACTGTGCTTGATGATCATGATTCATTTGAACGCTGTTTATCGCTGGGCGATGATTTTATTCTTAAACCAGTAGAGCGAAGCGTACTGCTCGCTAAAGTGCAGGCTCATTATCGCATTGTGAAAATGCATAATGAAGTCACTCAACAGCGAGATAAACTCAATTATTTCAACGAACAAGTACAATATGACTACGCCATTGCCGAATCCATTTTCACCAACTTAATGGAGGAGATGAGTGCAAAAGTCAACAATATCTATGGCATCAGTTATATCTCCACACCTTCGACCATTTTTAATGGTGATCTCATCATTGTGGCGAACCGGCCCTATGGTGGTGTGTACGTCATGATCGCTGATGCCACTGGGCATGGATTACCCGCCGCGATTTCAACGATCCCTGCCACGCGTACGTTTTTTTCAATGGCTGAAAAAGGGATGTCGCTTGGCGAAATGGTCGCTGAACTTAATAGTGCGCTAGTAAAGTTTTTGCCTGTTGGCATGATGCTTGCGGCCAGTGTATTTGAGATACGAGCCAATGGCTTCGAGGTTTCGTGGTGGGGAGGTGGTTTGCCTGATGGTTATCTACTGGATGAAGAAAGCAACATCGTTCGTCGTCTCGTTTCCACACATATGCCGCTGGGAGTTCTGGATGCTGATGAATTTGAAGTAAATTTAGTTCATCTCAAATTAAAACCTAACCAAACTATCCTCTGTTATACCGACGGTATTACCGAAGCGATGAATGAAAACGGGGAACAATTTGGCCAGTTGCGACTCGAACAAGTTTTGCAACGGAACGTTAAGACTCAGATTTCAGATTTGTATGATGAAGTATGCCAGTTTTCCAATCGTGGCCATGGTGATGATCTCTCAATTCTTTCAATGACATTTCCAATTACCAATAATAATGAAATATTAGCGTCGCAAAAAAACCGATTTCTTAGCCATATACCAATGCAAAGCCATCTCTTTTTTCCTGCTTCAATTCTTAAAAAGATTTCAGTTATGGTCGAGATGCGTAACATTGTTCGCGGTTTTATCAGTGGTGGTGAGCATCTTGATCTCGTTTGCTCTGTATTATCAGAACTGTTTGCTAATGCCATTGAGCATGGGTTATTAAAACTTAACTCTTCACTAAAAGATGACCCAGATGGATTTCTCACTTTTTACCAACGACGTGAAGAGTGTATGGATGAGTTAGATGAATCGTTATGGATTAAACTAGACATTGATTATGACCCAACGGTGGGACAATTGAGCTTTTCACTCGAGCATAATGGTGAAGGCTTTGAATACCAACATACGGTTGCAGACGGCAACTGTACACATGGTCGAGGGATTATTTTGGTCTCTAAATTGTGTGAGTCATTGGAATATTCAAAAAATGGTTGCACTGTTAAGGTGACTTACGCCTTTAACAGTAAACATGATTTTCCGATATTGTCTTAATACTGAACTGATTATTTACACTGTAAAATTCTGCGTAACTCATTCTTTCGTTTATTTTTAGGTTGTACGGTTCGTTTCGTCGTGACTAAGTGATGTAGCCCTTAATTTAGTTGCCTAAAGATTTAGTCCATACTGTAAATTGTATACACTGCCATACGAACGGAATCTAACCATATGGGTTAAGTAGTATGTGGAAACGCTTAATTTCGCTTTCAGAGGACAAAAAACAAGTCATTGCCCAGTTGCCTGGGACGGAGTCCATCGACAAAAATTTTGACCAAGCAGGCTTGAAAGAAGCATTGTTTGAGTTATCTGCATCGACATTTTTCTTAAATGAAACTGAAGTTACCCGCTTTATCAACTGTGCAAAAGAGGGTAAGGGTGAAGCATTCTCTGGAATCACCATTGCAGAGAAAAAGAACGCTTCGGTGGAGATTGAATTTAGTGATCGAGATATGTTAGCCAGCATGGTCGTGACGGGTGCATATGGGGGCAGAGCATTGCGCGGTAGTGAGTTGGTGTATGCATTGGCTCACTCCCATGTGACAAAAGGCATCAACAAACTGGCTTTAAAGAAAGTGTTAATGGTAAGTAATACCTTGAAGCCAGGGGAGGTATATACTCAGCCTGTTGCGCAGGGGCGTGAACCCATTCAAGGTAAAGACGCACAATTTATTCCTTTGGTTGAGGATGTCAGTAAGCGCGTGTTAGCACCGACCAAAAAGCAAGGACAGAACAAAATTGATATGCGCAACTTAGGTGAAACCATCACTGTTGGTCAAGATGATGAAGTGATGCGTCGAATTCCTGCAACAAAAGGAACGCCAGGCTATACCGTGCAGGGAAAAGTACTGGATCCTAAACCAGGTAAAGACTCGGCCTTAGTTGCAGGAAAGGGGTCTTACATCTCACCCAATGACCCGAATGTGCTACTGGCCAGTCAAGCGGGCATGCCTATCCTGAAAAGTAAAACGGTTGATGTCGATAACGCTTTATGTTTAAACAACGTCAGTGTAGCGACTGGCCACGTGAAATTTAAAGGATGTGTTGTCATCACGGGCGATGTCGAGCCTGGGATGATCGTGAGAGCGACGGGCTCAATCACCATCGGTGGGTTTGTTGAGTCTGCTGATGTTCAAGCCCAAGGTAATATTGATGTTGGTAAAGGCATTATTGGCCATACGGTGTTTGATGATGAAGCAAGAACATGCATTATCAAATCAGGAGGCTCTATCACGGCTAACTATGCTCAATTTAGCGAACTGCAAGCGGCAGATGATATTAATTTAGCGGTTCACAGCATGAGTAATGAATTGCGCTGTGGCAATGATCTAAAAGTATTAGATAGTAAAGAGAAGCAAGGCACGCTCAGCGGTGGCCACGCGAAAGTTGGTGGTAAGATCGTTTGCTTCAATCTAGGCGTTGAAGGCGATACCGCCACGGCTGTGCAGGCTTTTGCTCGTTATGCTGTGTATAAAGAACGGGTCGCGAAACACAAAGAGCATTATAAACAAGCGCAAGAAGCGACGATGGAAGTGATCCGCCGTGAGATTGAATTTAAGAAAAAGCCTAAAGCGGAACGCTCGGAAGAGGAACTGCTAAAAATTGATGAATTTAAGAAACAGACTAATGATCGTTTAGAAAAAGCAAAATTGGCGTTGGATATGCTGGGAGAGGAGTTTGATCAATTGCTCGAAATGAATACGATCGAAGTCAAAAATAAAGTTTATACCCATGTTTCGGTGCAATTTGATGATGAGCGGATCATCACCAAGCGGGCTCATGGCGCTAGTATTTTCTCATTTAACCAGTATGAGATTAAATGTGCCTCGATGCTTGAAGATGAAGATGTCGGAGGGATCTAACATTCTTATCTCAGAGTGCTAAGCAAAAAACGAGGCATTTTGCCTCGTTTTTTGCTGATTATGCTATTTCTAGTAAGGTGGCTATTGCACTGATCTCACTTTGCCCTGTTTGAGATCGTTTAACACCATCGATTTAGGACCATCGGCAATGACACAGCCTTTCTCCATCACAATGACGCGATCAACCACATCGAGCATTGACGTTTTATGAGTAATTAATATTAATGTCTCACTTGGTGTCAATTGAGACAGTTGATGTTTGATGTGCATTTCAGAACGATTGTCCATGGCGCTGGTGGGTTCATCAAGTAGCAAAACGGGTGGGCGTCCGAGCAGTGCACGAGCAATGGCTACCGCTTGCCTCTGACCACCAGACAACAACAAGCCGCCTTCACCCACTTGTCGTTCTAACCCCGCGGGGTCTTGCTGTGTGAACGCGGTAACTCCCGCTCGGTTAGCGGCATCCATCACATCTCTATCATCAACTAATGGACGCCCGAGCGTAATGTTATCGCGAATTGAACCGTAAAATAGGTTGCTGTCTTGAGGTACGCAACCAATATTACGTCTCACATCAATGTGATGCAGTTGCGCGATATCGGTGTCATCAATACGAACATTCCCCTCGGTCGGTTGATATAACCCCATAATAAGGCGCTCTAAGGTGGTCTTCCCTGAGCCGATGCGGCCTATGATCGCTACTTTTTCACCCGGATGAATCGTTATACTTAAGTCACGTATTGATGCAACAGGCGCATTAGGGTAGTGAAAAGTGATTTTGTCTAGCTCAATTTTACCTTGCACAATCGGACGATGAATATAGCGTTTACCTTCTTCTTGCTCATCGGGCATTTGCATCACTTGCTCAATGATTTTTAAGGACGATTTGGCTTGGTTGTAGCGTGTTGAAAGTAATGATAGTTGCACCATTGGGCCAATCGCACGGCCGCTGAGCATGGTTGCGGCGATGAGCCCACCCATGGTTAAATCGCCGTTGGATATCAGATAGACGCCTAAGATGATCATGCCAACGTTCGCGGCTTGCTGAACAAAGCCGGCAGTATTTTGAATACCATCAGTAATTCGACGGCTTTTAATGTTCCAGTTCGCCATGTGCGCAACCGCTTCTTCCCAGCGATATTGAAACTGACTTTGAGCGCCAAAGAGTTTCACTGTTTCAAGCCCAGCTAAACTTTCAATCAGGTTGGCGTATTTTTGTGATGCCAGTCGAGAGCCCTCTTCAATCGCCCGTCGTAGAGGTGCTTGGATGAGCAGAGAATAGATAGCAATGATCAGTACACCGGCGATAGGTACCAGCACTAAGCTGCCCGCCATTAGCCAGATCAGCACTAAAAAGAGCAATGCAAATGGCAGGTCAATCAATGATGAGATGGTTGCTGAGGTAAAGAATTCGCGTATGGATTCGAACTCTTGTAAATGTCGTGCAAACGCACCGACAGAAGGAGGACGAGACTCCATTCTGATCCCCATCACTTTACTAAAGAGCTTGGAAGAGATCAGAATGTCAGATTTTTTGCCCGCTACATCAATAAAATAACTGCGAAGTAGTTTGAGGAGCAGATCGAATAAGAAGATCACAAAAATCCCGCTCGCTAATACCCACAAGGTTTCAAACGCAAGGTTAGGCACGACTTTGTCATACACTAAACGGCTGAACATTGGTGCCGCAATGGCAAACAAATTGATTAAAATGGAAGCGATCAACACATCGCGATAAATGTGCTTTGACTGCCATAACGTACCCCAAAACCAGTGGCCATCACGGGTCTTTAATATTTCTGGTGATCGCTCGTCATAGCGAAACTGTTTTTTCACCATGAAGTAGCGGCCAATATAGCGTTCAGTCAGTTCCTCTAAGGGGATAGCAACGGGGATTAGACCAGACTCCGCAGTGACGACCTCAGCTTCTTGATTCGCTTCGTTGATGCTGCTGAGCACACAGGCTTCACCGTCTTTTAAAATTAAGATAACGGGGAAAACCAATTTTGGGATTTGATCCAATGCTGAGCGATTTTCCTTGGCGATTAACCCCGCTCTTTCGGCTGCTCGAGGAAAGAGAAAAGGCGTCAGTTTGCCATCTGATAAAGGTAGGCCGTTGATCAGTGCTTCTGGGGAATTCGCCAGTCCATAGTAACGACTCACATAGATAAGCGAATTGAGTAGCGTGTCTTGCATTACATCTGACCTTTTTATTTATCCACAATAAAGCCTTGGAAGACTTCTATAAAATGCTCGGAAAGGAAATCAAGTTGAGTTTGCGTTTCTACCCTTGACGCAATTGTGGTGATTCCTAAATTGTGTGCTGTGCGAGAAATCGACGTTAAGGTGAACTTTTGCTTTTCATCGTCGAGATGGTGAGTAAATAGATAATCGAGTTTCACGTATTTTGGACGGTACTCGTTGATGTAGTCTAATGATTGGAAATTCCGGCCATAGTTATCGACACCAAAGTCTGCACCTGCGGCTCTTATGGCATTACAAAACAGCGCCGTATGGTGAGGGGAGTTGAGGAATGCGTTTTCCGGTATTTCAAAGTGTAGGTTCTCACAGATAGAGCGATGCTTCGCCAGAGTCTGAGTGACCCAACGAATAAAACTGGGTTGAGAAAGGCTGCTTTGAGCGATATTAATGGCTAATGGTTCGGCTATCTCTCCCGTTTCGAGCTTGCGAATCATCGTTTCAATAACATATTCATCAAAAATATGGCTGGCATTGAGTTGGTCGAGTGCAAATAAGTATTGGTTAGCGCTGTAGCGTTTGCCATCGTGCTCAATCGCTGAAAAAACTTCGCGGTGGAAAGTTTGTCCCCAGCTATTATTGGCTGACTGCAAACGGAAACTGAACCAATCGTTATGGATAGCTTCTTCAACCAATGCTTTCCATTGCTGTTTACCCATCACAGTTTGTTTGGTTTCACTGCTGACAAAGCCGTAAATCAGCTCTGGATTTGCAGTTGCAGTGGCTAACGCGTTGTCGAGCAAGGAAAGTAACTGCGTTGAAGATTTTGGTTCTTTATTATGAACAACACCTAAAGAGACTTTGGCTGATGCCATGCCAGTCGGGTCGGCTAGAGTGTCTTGCACAAAATTCATAATACTATCGGCGATGATTTTAAGTTCACTCTCTTCCATGTTGGGCAAAATAAAGCCAAACTCTTCGGTAGAAATGCGTGCCAGAGTCACATCAGGTGAAGTAATCGACACTTTTAGATGCTCAGCCAAATGGCGCACCATACCATCGCCTGCTTCATAACCCTTTTCTTCGTAAAGCTCTTTGATAAACTCTGCTTGCAAAATAGCAGCGCCACCTATGGCACTTTCTGATAGCCAACTACTGAGTTGACTCATGTAATAGGCGCGGTTGCCAAGTTGAGAAACTGGGTCAATATAAGCACGCTCACGCAGTTGCTGCGCTTCTTGCGCCTGAGCTTTGAACGCTTTTTCAACCTGCGCTGACATGCTATTGATACCATCAACTACATAAATCAGATCTTTGGTCGCTGGCCGCGGTAGCGGTTCACCAAAATGGTTGCGTGCGACTTGCTCCATTTTTTCGACAATCATCTGCAGCGGGCGTAAAGCGCGCTTCAGAATGAAAGCGATGGCGGCAAGGCCAATCACAAAAATAGCGCTAAACGCGATAAGTAGCCGAATCAGCGCCTTCCATAATTGCGCATAGGCCTCGCCAGGGTGGCTGACAATTTCGACTTCAGCAAGCTGCATCCAACCACTGGTTACAACGCGTTGATCATGGATCGGTGCAAACAGGTGTAAATTGGTAAACCATTGCGGAACGTTATTGGGTTTTACAGGGTAAGATCGCAGAATCTCTTCGTCATCGTCTAGAAAAATCAATCGTACGACTGAGTAAGAGCTGCCATCAAACAAGGCATTGATAACCGACTCAACCGCGATCTTATCTTTCTTCTCCAAATAAGGTGCCAGCGCCAAACCGACGGTGTTGATGGTGTTGTTGACTTCAGAGCGCTGCTGCTGCTCTAAGTTGTTGCGGGTCGTATTGAATTCAATAATAAAGACTGAAGTCATCAGCATAATGAAGACGGCAATCATTCCCGCGACAAGTTGTTTATATAGCGTCATATTACTTACTCATCGTAACTTACAATTGGTTTATTCAATTTTAGCGAGCGTTCGCGTTCACGTAAGTCATTCCAAAGACTTAATCGTGAAGAGTCTCCTGCAAGCTGGCCATTTTTGGATTTCATTAGCCATAAATTTTTACCGTTAAAGCTGTAGATCGGTAACAGATCACGGCGTGTTGATGCTGGCTTAATCTCAGGGTTTATATTGTCTAAAATTAAGGGCTCGGCATTGGGTGTTGAATAGTACGCAAGAACCATATGAAACTGATTTAATTCAATGGCTTTAACATACACGAGGCGCAACTTTTTATCATCGATACCCAGTTCAAGCAGGGAGAAGTACTTCGCAATTGTGAAATCTTCGCAATCCCCTGCGTTGCTTCCTAGAAACTCAAGTGGTGTTGCCCAGTAGTCATTTTTTCCCCATAAATCGATATCATTAACAAAGTACAGCTGATTGAAAAATCGATTTATTTCGGTCAATTTGTCACGTTCGGGAGCATTTTGGTGTTTGGCAATTTCTTTGCGCCATGTTTCGACGCGTTTTCCCGCTCTTGTGCCATAGGTAAGCGCGACCGCATCGACCCACTGCTGCTCTTTGGTGTTGAGCGCTTGGGGGGATGAGGGCATAAATAGCAATAAAACCAGTGGCAGCCAAAACTTCATCAAAAACCGTCAATCATGAATATATTAAAAAGCATAAGTGAACCTTATTCCCTTAGCGCATTTTTTTGTGCACTGAGTATGGGCTTTAGTAGATAATCCATCACGGTTCGTTTACCCGTAATAATATCAACAGAGGCCGTCATTCCTGAGATGATAGGCAGGTTAGCATCATGCCCTAAGCTGGTTTGATTGGTCCTTACTCGGACTAAATAATAGCTTTTGCCTTCTTCATCTTGAGTTGTGTCGGCACTGATATGCTCAAGTGTCCCTTCCAAGCCGCCATATTTGGTGAAATCATAGGCGCTGAATTTTACGATGGCAGGCAACTCTGGTCTTAAGAAGGCGATGTCTTGTGGGGCAATTTGCGCTTCAACAAGCAAGGTATCCTCTGTTGGGACTACTTCAACAATATCCATACCGGGCTGGATAACACCGCCAACGGTGTTGACGTAAAGCGTCTTAATCGTTCCTGTCACAGGCGATAGCACAACAGTGCGATTTACCTTATCTTCAAGCCCAACGGCTGATTCTGTGATTGCTGAAAGTCTATCTTGGGCTTCGTTCAGTTTGTCTTGCTGCTGTGAGCGAAACTTTTGAGCCGCATCAATACGGTTGAGCACCGCTTCGCGAATCGCTGATTTTAATACTGGGATGTTAAGCTCGCTGGTAGTCATTTCACGGCGAGTATCGTTTACTTGGCGCTGTAGTTTCAGCAGCTCAATTCGTGGCACGACACCTTCGTCTGCTAAAGGTCTAGTGATCTCAAGTTCTTTATTCGCAAAATCATAACTTTGGCGCAAATTTTTCACGCGCGCTTGTATTTCAACCAACTCTTGTAGTTTCTGTTTGACTTGTTGATCTAAAAGAGAAAGTTGGTTGCGTAAGTTATTAAGATCTTGTCGGTAGGCGGCCCTTTGTCTATTAACTAAATCGGGTTGGTTGTCTGTTAACAGCGGTGGAAAGGCGAGTTTGTTATAGTCAATTTTGACGCTATTTTGCCAGTTGTCATCATCAATTTCTTCGTTGATCATCACGCTAGTAATGGAAGCGGATAGCTGTAGAACACTGGCGGTAAGGTTAGCGACTTGTTGTTCACGTTCGCGGTAGTCTGAGCGGAAACGAGTGTCATCAATCAATAACAGTTGTTGGCCTTTTTGCACTCGTTCACCTTCGCGAACCAATATCTGTTTGACTAAGCCTCCTTCCAAGTTTTGAACCACTTGAACTTGCGATGACGGAACGACTTTGCCTTGTCCAACTGTCACTTTGTCGACCTGTGCCCATGAGGCCCAGACGATGGCTAAGAGAAAAAAACAGACCATAACCCAGAGCATCACACGTGCACTGTTGGGCGTGTTCAGTAGCAGAGCCGCCGTTTTGTCGTCTATGTACTCCAATTCTGTCGAAGAGAGCTTGTTATAACTCTTGTTGCTCATCGCTTATCCTTTGCGCCTAATCGTAGTGTATTTCCCTTTTCTACTTAAAGCTGTAGAGGGAGGCTACAACAGTAAGTTGTTTGGGTATAGTTGCTTGATTTTATTACTTGTCTAGCAAAATGTTAAGGATTTGCCACTCATCATGAGATTACTATTCACCATTTGAATTGATTGTACTTCCTATTGCGTACGTTCTACAGAGTTTAGCTGTGAATTACTGATTTTGTTGAACCTTAGCACTCTTGAGTTATGACGATGATAGGCGCACAATCGTCAAAAATTTCATAAGGAGCAGAGATGGAACTTTCAGACATCCGCCGCGAATACATAAAAGGCGGTTTAAGACGCAAAGATTTGCTTTCAAATCCCATTGAGCAGTTTAACCTTTGGCTGCAACAGGCCATTGATGCCGGTCTTACCGATCCCACGGCGATGACAGTGGCAACGGTTGATGAAAATGGACAACCTTTCCAACGTATAGTGCTATTAAAAAATGTCGAAAAAGACAGTTTTGTTTTCTACACCAATTTAGGCAGTCGCAAAGCGCAGCATATTGAACACAACAATAAAGTCAGCTTGCACTTTCCTTGGCACCCATTAGAGAGACAAGTGCACATCACAGGAACGGCTGAAAAATTGTCGGCTTTTGAAAACATGAAATATTTTACTTCTCGTCCTAAAGATAGCCAAATTGCCGCGATAGCGAGCCGCCAGAGCAGCCGTATCTCAGCACGTGGTATTTTGGAAGGTAAATACTTGGAGTTAAAAAAGAAATTTGAACAAGGTGAGATCCCAGTTCCGAGTTTTTGGGGAGGATATCGCGTTAGGGTTGAATCGATAGAATTTTGGCAAGGTGGTGAGCATCGTTTGCATGATCGCTTCTTGTTTACGCAACACGATCAACAGTGGGACGCTGAACGTTTAGCGCCCTAAAGCCTACTTGTTAAAAGTCAGTCGCAGTGAATGCCTCATTTATATGGGGCATTCACTATTGAGTACCACGGATAATTGCGTTTTGAGCAAGGTCTTGGGGATGTTTGAGCCATAACCTTGGTCTAGAGCCATATCGATAAGTTGCTCTTTACTGTGGGCTGCAAATTTATGTCGCAATTTTGCTTCATAGCCTTCCACTGTTTTTATCGAAATCTTCATCACCCGAGCAATGTGTTTGGGCTTTTTTCCGTAAAGCAGAAGAAAAAGAACTTCAGATTCTCTTGTGGTTAGGGGCCCGGAAATGGGTTCTAGAACACCCGTGGAATACTGTGTGGTCGTTAAACCTGTTGCCCGACATATCCAATGTCCTACCTCCAAAATAGCGGTATCTGTTAGCTCTTGCCCGAAAAAAATTGTACCTTGAACCTCACCTTGTGCGTTGAACCATGGGGTTTTGGTGAAAATATGAGCGCGCCAAGAACCGTCAGCATAGGGGTGGATATCCAGCACTTTTAACGGTTTTTTTGTGGAGATTACACATCGATCTTGTTGCTGGAATTCTGCGGCGCAAGCGGTTGTCGGGCTTGGCATTTCAAAGTCAGTTAATCCAATGCACTGTTTTGCATCACTAACACCAATTAATTTGCCATAAGCATTGTTTGCGTAAACAAAAACCGAATTAAGATCTTTGCAACCCCAATATCCCGGAAGCTGTTGAAACAATGAAATTTGTTCTGCGCTGAGGAAGTTGACCATAGCGGGTTCTCCTAACAATGATATTGATATAATACCAATGACATGGCGGGTTGTAATCCATAGCGGCATTTGAACATAAAAAAGCCAGCCTGAAGAAGGGCTGGCATAAATACAAGAATTGCTTCTTGTCGACGTGCAGAAGAGGTTCTATGAATGCTGCGAGGGTGTTGCAAATTCATAGGGATACCACATGGATATAAAATATCAAACGTGTTTGATATTCAACACCACTTTAGACGACGAGAGTGCAATAACAAAGGGGGGAATTCCCCCCTTTGTTATATAAATGGCTGAGCTAGTTCAGCTTACCTAAAGTTCCCTAATGACCCTGAAGCCAACATAATTTGCCGAAGTAGCAGGAGCAATAAACAAATTACCATAAGCCGCCGCCGTTGCAGGGGAGAAGCTCCATGCTCCACCTTTTGCTTGACCTCTTGAGTCATTTGTCCATTCCCACACGTTACCGACAACATCATAAAGGCCTAGGCCATTGGGAGCGAAAGACTTCACAGGAGAGGTACTTTTATTTGACCAAGGTGTACCACTCCAGCCAGTATTCGCTTTCCCAGTTCCGAAATCATCTCCCCACCAATAGTCTGTTTGTGTACCAGCGCGAGCGGCAATTTCCCACTCTTCTTCAGTCGGCAAACGGTATTTATAGCCAGTTTCCTTACTTAGCCAGCGAGTATAGGCCTTCGCATCATTTTGGCTAATACACACCACTGGCGAGTTGCTCAACTGCTTAAAACCTGGGTCGCGCCAATAGCTACCTGCAATCGGGGTAATTTCAGATTCGGCGACTGCTGTGCACAGTTTTTGTAGCTCAGCATCAGTTTGGTAGGTGGTTTGATTCACAAAGGTTTCAAATTGACCCACAGTTACGGGGGTTGAACCAATTGCGAAAGCATGATCAAGAAAAACTTGTTTCGATGCGTGCTCGCCAATCAAATATTCGCCTGAGATCAAAGTGACTAACTCAGGAGCTTTAATATCCCCTTTGAGGGAATCAGCAAATTTATGTCCAGGTTTTAGTAGGTTGTCTTTTTCTCGTAGGTTCGCTCTTAATGTATGATCTGAGGTGATTTTCAGCTCTTGATTAAATGAGTAATACCCTTCTTTCTCAATCGTAATCATGTGCGGTCCCACTGGAAGCATCACTTCGACGGGAGTACTGCCATAGTTTACATTATCGATAGAGACTTTATCACTGTATTGGTTCGAGCGAATCGATAGGGTAACCCAAGCAATTTCTTTCTGTTTTTCTGTATTGGCTGAGTATTCGCCTGGAGCGAAACAGTATTGTGATTCGACATTCAGCAACCGACATGGTGTATTTTCATCCGGTCTTGCATCAAGCTGAACATCTAGTACGGCTTTGTACTTATTGCCATTGTAGAAACCTGAATCTACGGTTTTATGGCGCAGTACATGAATATTAAAAGAGACATTGGCCAGATGTTGTTGGACGAGCTTGGCCTCACTTGTGGCCTCTATTAACTTGGTTTGATACTGGTTTACCGCTTTCTGGAGCGCTAAGTCAGTGGTCTGTTTCGAGCATTGAGCCAATGTCATATCGGCACTACAAGCGTTAGTAAAGCTAACTTTCTCGGTGCTACTCTGTTTGAGTTCATCTCTTAAGCGCTCAACTCGCGCGCGTAATTTATGCTGTTCTAGCTCATTGATATTTTTGCTGACCGTGTTCTGCTCGGCCCTTTTTTGTGCCAGCAGTGCTTCTGACTCTTGGCGTTTTTGCTCAGCATCTAAACGGTTTTTTTGATTCTGCTTTACATTAGCCCAAGCTGCTTGGTAGGCATTTTGTGAAGGCATGATGTCCAGTTCAGGATCATCAATCATTTTCATGTAATCGCGTTCTAAGTCAGTTTTTGCTTTTGCAAGTGCCTTATCAAAGAGTTGGGCTTGCTTTGTTAGCCTGTCTAACTCACTGTTGTGGTTGTTCACAACCACTTGTTGTTCATGGGTGGCCTTCTGGGCTGCCTGTAATTCGGACTGTTTAGTAAACAACGCATCATCAATGGCAATTACTGAGGAAGGCGTTCCTTCTGCCATCGTCGATGTTGCCACTAAGCAAGGCGAAAGTGCTAATAAGAGAGCGGGTAAACCTTGTCGCATTATTATCTACTTCAGTTAAGTTATTAGTTCATTGTGTCTATTCTAAACGAAAACACCATTTTGTCTGAAGTCATCTTTCAATAACTTAATGACAAAATGGCGTTTTAACCGCATCTTTGTGAATTACGACAGAAAAACAGAGTTTTTTTGAGGTAATTAACCCTCTTTATTCGGTCTTAGCTTTATCCAAACCGTATCATTGCCGTTAATTGTTAATACCCGGTTGTAGGTTTCGTAGCCATCTTTAGAGACGGTAACTTGGTGGCGGCCATTAGGCAAAACAATCTCAACAGGTGTACTGCCGTAGTTAATACCGTTGATGGTTACGGCATCGTTGTATTGATCCGACCTTACGGTCACATTTGCCCACTGTTTGTCATTTTTTTGCGTACCTTCAGACACGCCGCCTTTCAAACAGTATCGAGTTGACACGTTAAGCAGTTTACACGCAGCCACCGCTTCTGGTTTCGCTTGAAGCTGAGCTTGCATTTGGGTGAAGTATTCGTTGTTGCCTTCAAAACCACTGCGAATAATTTGGCTATCTTGTACATGGATGTTAAGTTCCACGCCTTTCAGGTTTTGCTTGGCAATGACCGATTCGGTTAGGTCATCAAGCAACTTGGCCCGAAACGTTTTTACCGCTTTTTGTTTGGTAAGGTGCTGTCCTTGATTTGAACACTCACCGAGTGTCATCGTCGTTGAACAGGTAGTTTTATAGCCAGTTTCAAGAACACTACTTTCACGCAGTTCGGCTTCGAGACGTTTGACCCTAGCTTCAATGCGCGACTCTTCGAGGTTCGCATACTCATTACTGAGACGAGCTTGCTTCTGTTTGATTTGAGACAAGCGCATTTCAACTTCGGTCATCGCTTGATTATTCTCAAGGCCTTCAGCTTGGTTCTGCTTCACTGATGCCCATGTTTCTTGGTACTTCTTTTGAAACGAGGCTAAATCTGTGTCTGGATCATCTAAAAGACGGCTATATTGTTTGTCCAAAGCAGACTTGGCTCGATTGCGTTTAGCATCAAGTTCTTCACTTTCTCGTTTAATACGAACATGTTCATTTTTAAGTTGTTGAAGCTTGGCTCCCTCTGCTTCGTATTCTGCAGAAATCGCGTCGATTTCCGTCTGTTTAGTAGTCATTTTTTCATCGATAGCGGTGACAGGATCTACCTGAATAACTTCTTCCGCGTACACCGATGCAGATACCCAAAAAGGGCTTAGCGCAAGCAATAGCGCTGGGATGCGACGTGTGATCATAGGTCCCTGCAACAAATTAACGTTTAACCACAAAAGTGGGAAAGACAAACTTTTGACAGCTTTAATGGATAAGCTGTATTCATAATGCAAAATTTATTCCGAACAATAGCAAAATTCACTTAAATCTATTACTAGGTGACTGATTTTGTAAATTTTATAATTGTGCATCTTCATTTTGAGCCTAATAGCGAAATATGCAAGTCTCTATTTTCGATCTATTTAGGGGTTTTGGGATTGAACACACATTGACCGTAATTTATGTGCACTTGATCATTGTTCCGTTTTGAAAAATCGATCTCATTTCACCCCTAAACTTAAGCTTCATATGCACTTTGATGTTTAATTTTTAAAAAAATACAGCTTTGTTTTCGCTCCTGATAGTTTTGTTATAACATCAGCTTCTAACCTCAACTATGATGCAGCAATATGAGTGACTTTTCTTCGGCTAAGCTATCGAACTATCAACAAAATGACAAAGTTTTGTCGCCTAGGCCGGCAGAGTTAGTGACATTACCCTCGTACATGGAGTGTCATGATCATAGTTATACCCAAGTCGTTATCGGATTAAAAGGCCAAGCTGAGTTTGAAGTACAAGGTGTCGGCAATTTGGTGGGGCCGGGGCAAGGTTGTGTCGTTACCTCTGGAACTGGCCATGCGTTTGGTGGTGTCGTTGAGCAGTCGGATATTTTAGTGCTTAACCTTCCAATCTCCTGTGGAGATGACCCTTTGCTTCTACAAAAAATGAATGAGTTGTCGAATGCGGATATTTACTTTCAGCTGGATGGGCAAATCCAAAAGTTGATCCAATTGCTAGTTAAAGAGATGCAATCGAGTCCTGATGATTTACTGTTGAGCCGTGCCTGCAATGACACCGTTATGGCATTACTGCAACGCCATATTTCTGTATTTGAAACGCATCGCAAAGAGTCTCGTTTTGATCTTGAAGCGATTGATCGTTATATCGATCTGCACCTTGGTCGTAAAATTTCAGTCGCTCAATTAGCGGGCCGCGTTTATTTAGGTGAAAGCCAATTTCATATGTTGTTCAAAGAGCAAATGGGGATCACGCCTCATCAATATTTGTTAGGTAAACGAATTGATATGGCAAAAGATTTGATTGAGCAAGGTTGTTTGAGTTTTGGTCAAATTGCGGAATTAACAGGCTTTTCTGGACAAAGTACCTTCACTCATTCATTTACTCGCTTGCAAGGTATTTCTCCATCGCAATACCGAAAATTGTGTCGTCGCTAATTCTTTATATCCCTGCCTCTTTTTTGTTTGTAATTCCCACATCATTTTTATATTGCTTGCCTTGACCTATCGGCAACACGTGCACCGTTGGTTAAATTTTGGAAACAATGTTGCTATTTTATGCTTTGTGCATGATGTCAATTGATGTGATTGTGTTTTTATTTTGTTAATAGCCAGAGTTTTTGGCAAAAAACTCGGAGTTTTTGACAAGTATTCTTCTCGCGCTCAAAATACACTGCCAGCCATTGCAGGAAACCCGACCTTTTTCGGGAGTGAGATTGAGGAAAACGCATGTTTACAGCAACAGATGTGTTGAATGCAGAGTTTATCGAGCAACCGCTTGATAAGCTGTGGTCGCTGATCTCTCCACTTTATATGGTGGACGAATCTCAATGGCTGAAGCAGTTATTACCGCTGGCAACAGCTACAGAATCAGAAAAATCGGCGATATTAAATAAAACAACCCAGTTAATCGAAGCGATCCGAGCCGACAAAAAAGCGGTGCAAATGATCGATGCCTTATTACTTGAGTACAGTTTAGATACGCAAGAAGGTATTTTGTTGATGTGTTTGGCTGAAGCTCTGATGCGCATTCCCGATGCGGAAACCGCGGATGCTTTTATTAAAGATCGCCTCAGCGTTGCGGATTGGAAATCTCATCTGAAAAATTCTGACTCTGTCTTTGTCAATGCGTCCACGTGGGGGTTGATGCTGACTGGTAAAGTGATTGGCCTTGCTGATGTGGATACGACTAGTCCAACGCAGGCGGTTAATCGTCTAGTGAATAAGCTTTCTGAGCCAGTGATTCGTAAGGCGATGCACCAAGCGATGAAGGTGATGGGCCACCAATTTGTGCTAGGCCGAACCATTGAAGAAGCACAAAAAAATGGCCGTCCTATGCGTGATAAAGGGTATACCTATTCATTTGATATGCTCGGTGAAGCGGCGTTAACCACGGCCGATGCCAATAAATATTTCAAAGATTATTTGATGGCGATTGAGGCGGTTGGCCGCGAGAAATATGGCTTATCAACCAGCCCGGCACCGTCCGTATCAATCAAGCTTTCTGCATTGCATCCGCGTTATGAAGTGGCTAATCAAGAGCGCGTGCTGAGCGAGCTTTATAGCACACTGCTACAGCTTTTAGCCCGTGCTATCGAGCTGGATGTGGCGATCACTATTGATGCAGAAGAAGCAGACCGTTTAGAGCTGTCATTAAAGCTATTTGAAAAGATATATCGCAGTGAACCCGTGAAAGGGTGGGGGAAATTTGGTTTAGTTGTACAAGCTTACTCTAAGCGCGCTTTACCCGTTTTAGTTTGGCTTAATGGGTTGGCGAAACAGCAAGGTGATGTGATCCCACTGCGTTTAGTCAAAGGGGCGTATTGGGATAGCGAGGTGAAGTGGTCTCAGCAAAGTGGCTACAGCAACTATCCGGTATACACACGTAAAGAAGCTACTGATGTCGCCTATTTGGCTTGCGCTCGTTTTCTTTTAAGCGAGGGTGTTCGTGGTCATATTTTCCCTCAATTTGCCAGTCATAATGCACAAACCGTGACCGCGATTGCGGTGATGTCACAACACAAAGATTTTGAGTTCCAGCGCCTGCATGGCATGGGTGATGCTCTTTATCATCATGCAATGAAGGCCTATCAACAATCGGTGCGAATTTATGCTCCAGTAGGTAGTCATAAAGACTTACTGCCTTATTTAGTTCGTAGATTGCTTGAAAATGGTGCGAACAGTTCGTTTGTGCATCGTTTAGTCGATGCTCGTTGTCCTATTGATACGTTAACGCAACATCCTGTCGATATGTTGCTCTCGTTTGATTCTTTACCAAATACCAAAATCCCTTTGCCACCGCGTATCTTTGCCGAGCGCGTTAATTCCTATGGCGTCAATATTGATATTGAAAGTGAGGCAACGCCTTTTGAAGCGAAAGTAGAATGTTGGCTCAGTAAACAGTGGCATGCTTCTCCTATCATCAATGGTGTTGCTCAGTTCGAAAGCATGATCAAGGCAGGGGCATCGCCGGAAGTTGTGACTGCGCCTTATGACCGTAGGAAGCATGTTGGACAAGTGGTATTTGCCAACCTTGATCATGTTTCCGAAGCTATCTCAATAGCGGAGCAATCCTTTGCTGCTTGGAAGCAAGAAGAGCACAGCGTTCGCGCGGGCAAACTTGATAAACTTGCTGATTTACTCGAAGAGAACTTGGCTGAACTGGTCGCCATTTGTCATCACGAAGCAGGGAAAACCATTCACGATAGCATTGATGAAGTCCGCGAAGCGGTAGATTTTTGTCGCTATTACGCCAAACAAGTTTCCGCGTTAACACCCTTTGAAGTGACGAGTTTTGATAATGAAAAGCGAAAAGTGAGCCGTGAAGGTCGTGGTGTTTTCGTGTGTATTAGCCCATGGAACTTCCCTCTTGCGATTTTTCTTGGGCAAATCACGGCAGCGTTAGTTGCGGGTAATACGGTCGTTGCCAAACCCGCAGAACAAACCAGTTTGATTGCTTCGCGTGCCGTGGAACTGATGTTGGAAGCTGGCTTTCCTGCTGGCGTTATCCAATTGTTACCTGGACGTGGTGCAGAAATTGGTAGTGCGCTGACTTCTCACCCTGCCATTGCAGGTGTCGCGTTCACTGGATCAACGGCGACCGCGCAACGTATCAATCAAGCACTCGCTCAACGTGACGCCGCGCCAGTGCCGTTGATTGCAGAGACGGGTGGGCAAAACGCGATGATCGTTGATAGTACGGCTTTACCCGAGCAAGTGGTGAGAGATGTGATTCGTTCTGCCTTTGCTTCGGCCGGGCAGCGCTGCTCTGCATTACGAGTGCTATTTGTTCAACAGGATATTGCCGATCGCATCATCAGTTTGATTCATGGTGCGATGAATGAGCTCAAGATTGGTCTTCCTTACCTCCACAGTACAGATGTCGGCCCTGTTATTGATGAAAAAGCCAAACAAAAGTTGCTCTCTCACATTGAACAGATGACCAAGACACAGACCAAAGTTGCGCAATTAGAACTCAGTTCGGAGTGCCAACACGGCGATTTTGTACCGCCAGCGGCTTTTGAAATTTCAGATATTCACTGCTTAACCGAAGAACAATTTGGGCCGATCTTACATATCGTGCGTTTTAAAGCGCGTGAGCTGGCCGATGTCGTGCAGCAAATTAATCAAACTGGTTTTGGTTTAACCATGGGGATCCATAGCCGCAATGAAACGACATATCGTTGGATAGAAAAACACGCCCGAGTAGGTAACTGTTACATCAACCGTGATCAAGTGGGTGCAGTGGTGGGCGTGCAACCATTTGGTGGGCAGGGGCTTTCTGGTACCGGACCAAAGGCAGGTGGCCCACATTACTTATACCGTTTTACTCAAACTGAATTTTCTCAGTAATAAAGGCTCAGGAGAATTAGCATGGTTCATCAAGTAACACGTTTTTCTGACGCTTTTTCAGCATGGGAAAATTGGAATATCACCGATTTTGATTCTAAATGTGAGTGCTTACTTTCATTTAAAAATCTACTAGAAAGCGCTATGCCACAACTGGCAACAGTGATTTCTTATCATCTTCATCAGGCATCGGCGCTGTTGGCGCATTCGCATCAATTGATCGGTCCTACTGGAGAAACCAATGAGCTATACACCGCAGGTCGGGGCGTGGCTGTGATCATCCAAGGTGAGCACAGTGATAAAGCGCAACAGGCGGTGGCAGCTCAGCTTTGTGCCGCTCTTGTGGCAGGCAATAGCGTCGTCTTATGTAGTGACGATGCGATGTTGATTCGAACACTGCAAGCGGCATTTGAGCAGTCAACACTCCCTACTAATCTCATTCAGTTTACGTCTTTTGATGCTTATCATCCGTTGATGGCGTCGGACGTTCGAAGTGTAGGTTACGTTGGGAACACTTCGGTTGAGCGTAGCCTCAACCGTCAGCTAGCTGATCGTAATGGTGCGATTGTCAGCCTAGTTTCTGAAACGGACTTGAGCGCGATCCCCGTGGCTCATGATCCTCACTTATCGTTGCGCTTTATTACCGAGCGTACTCGCACAATAAATATAACAGCAGTGGGTGGTAATGCGACCTTGCTTGAGCTTGGTAGCGAAACCCATTAATCCTTTCTGTTTTATCCTCTTCTTCGGAAGAGGACATGGAAGGCGATCTTTTAAAGAGGACAAACACAATGGAAAATAGCTTTGCTATTACAACCACCTTTATCCTGTATCTTATTTTGATGCTGGCTATTGGTGTGGTTGCATACCTTCGAACGAAAAACTCCGCAGATTATTTCTTAGGAGGGCGATCACTGGGCCCTTGGCCTGCGGCTTTATCGGCGGGTGCATCTGATATGAGCGGTTGGTTATTGCTCGGTTTACCTGGTTACGCGTACGCCGCTGGTATTGAGGCTTTCTGGCTAGCGGGTGGCTTATTATTGGGCACATGGGCGAACTGGTTAGTGAATGCTAAGCGCTTGCGCACTTATAGCATCACGACAGATTCATTAACATTACCTGAATTTTTATCACGCCGTTTTAATGATAAATCTAAACTGATTCAAACCATTTCAGCCTTCTTTATTTTGCTGTTCTTCCTCTTTTATACCAGTTCTGGCCTTGTGGCTGGCGGTAAACTATTTGAAACGGTATTTGGTTTAGATTATTCAACCGCAGTTATTATTGGCACCATTTGTGTGGTGTCTTATACACTGTTTGGTGGATTTTTAGCCGTTTCTTGGACTGACTTAGTGCAAGGCCTATTGATGGCAGCGGCATTAATGATTGTGCCCATCGCGGCAATCAACGGTGGTTTGGGTCAACTGAGTCAAGATCTATCCGCAATAAACCCAGAGCTACTAACGCTATGGCATGATGTGAAAGGTGAGCCGTTAACGGGTGTTGCCATTATCTCATTAATGGCATGGGGGCTTGGTTATTTTGGTCAACCCCATATTTTGGCGCGCTTTAAAGCGTCTCGCTCAAATAAAGATCTCACCACAGCACGTCGTATTGCGGTCATTTGGACCGGTTTATCCATGGCGGGAGCCCTATTAGTTGGCTTAGTTGGGCTTGTTTATGTGACGAACACAGGTTCGCTGGAGCTGGCAGATGGTGAAAAAATCTTCATGCTGCTAGTGAATGCGATTTTCCATCCAGTTATTGCAGGTATTTTGCTTGCGGCTATTCTTGCGGCAATTATGAGTACCGCTGACTCGCAATTATTAGTTTCTTCCTCTGCGTTAGCGGAAGATTTTTACAAGCAAGTCATCAAGCAAGATGCAACGTCGGAGGAGATAGTTCGTGTTGGCCGCTTTGCTGTGATTCTAATTTCTATCGTTGCGTTAGTGCTGGCCATGACACCAGATAGTTCCGTGCTCGGCTTAGTTTCGTATGCATGGGCGGGCTTTGGCGCCGCATTTGGCCCTGCAGTGGTATTGAGCCTTTATTGGTCTCGAATGAACCGCAATGGTGCACTAGCCGGCATTATTGTTGGTGGCGTGACCATTGTGGTTTGGAAACAACTGTCTGGCGGTTGGTTTGATGTGTATGAAATTGTTCCTGGGATCATTTTCTCTGTACTTGCGATCGTTGTGGTGAGCTTAGCGACAGCTGAACCCGAAGAGAGCGTGAGAGCACAGCACGTGACCTTTAAAAAGCAGCTGGTTGAACTAGATTGACATTCATACCGTTGTTCAATAACTAGCCCCTTTCTGAGGGGCTTTTTTGTACAGGTTAGATTGTGTAGTGTGCTTAGCAGAAAATAAGGAGATTGGGATGGACGTTTTTTGAAGATAGCTCACGAAACACACACTAAAGTTTGAGAAAAATGAACCTGTAGGCGCAAAATGTGTCAATTATCAATAATGATGCAAATTGTAGGGATTATTGGACCATGTCAAAAGCTTATTGCACCTGTTGTCGTAAAGAGACACCACATAAAGTCGTGATGAAGCGCTGTCAGTCAGAACCTTGTTCAACGTGGCAAGGTGTTCAAAAGTTTTTTGCGCTCATTATACAAGGTGAACCTCATTACAAAATGGAAAAGCAAGGTTTTTGCCGAGTATGTAATCACCCATCAACATTAAGCCACACTGACTTCTCACGCGTCCGCGTTCTCTAAATACTTCCAGCACTGCGCTAAGTTTTTTGGCGTAGTGCGCCTCTCGCTCAAAAGATAATTTTGCTTTTATTCGGCTGACTAAGTTTGATTTAGTGCACATTCACGTGCCGTTCTATTGCACGAGTGTCAAGTATTGGGAACTTAGGCAAAGTAATAATCCATAGTTGTAATACTCTCAAGCCCATTACTTTGGTGAACAAGCTTCAAGGAGCATTGCAATGCAATTGAGTTTAAAGAGAAAAATGGTGTTCTCTGTGGTTGCTGCTATTACATTGACAGCCGCTGCATTGGTTATGGTTGGCTATCAAACCTTTAAAACCGACAGCTGGAGAGCGATTGAGAGTGAAGCGCGTAATACATTACAGGCTCATGCAAAAGGGATTGGTGACTGGTTTAATGGTAAACAAAAAACGCTGCTAGGATTAAAAAACGAAATCGAGCGTAATCCACAATTAGACATTGTTCCTCACCTACGCCAAACCTTGGAGTCTGGTGAGTTTGGGCTGAGTTATTACGGTAATGAACAGGGCGATATGATCCGCAATGACGGATCGCGTAACCAAAATGGTTATGATCCCCGTGAGCGTGGTTGGTATAAAGAAGCCAAAGTCGCGGGTAAACCGATCACAACCGCCCCCTACGTCAGCGTTACCATGCAAACCTTAGTGGTGACATTGGCAGAACCTGTCCGTCAAAATGGCCAACTGATTGGCGTCGCCGCTTCCAATTTAGCTTTGGGTAAATTGATCAAGGACGTCTTAGCTATTGAGGTTCCCGGGAAGGGCAATGCTATTTTGGTGAATACCAAGGGGCTAATTGTTGCCCATCCCAATCAAGAGCTTATTTTAAAACCTACCCAAGAAATGGCCTCACAACTGACCATTCAAAGCATATCAGAGGCGGCAAATTCTCAATTACCACTCTTTGTTGATATTGATGGTCAGGCCAAAGTATTGATGGCGCAAAGTATTGAACATACCGACTGGCTGTTGGTTATGGTGATGGACAAAACGGTTCTTGAACAGCCACTCAATGACATGCTATTGAAACAGAGCTTGATTGGTTTGATGATTTTAGTGATCTTGGCATTAGCGACCTCATGGTTCGTCGCTCGTCAGTTGAATGAGTTGAGTAATATTGCTCAAGCTTTGTCAGATATCGCCGAAGGTGATGGCGATTTAACCCGTCGTTTAGCCGTTCGCAGCGATGATGAAGTCGGTATCTTAGCGGATAAGTTCAATAAATTTGTCGATCGCATCCATGTCATGGTGCAAAGCGTGCGTGATGTTTCCGTTTCCCTTAACCAAGGAGCGACACAGGCCGCGAGCTCAGCCAGTCAACGTAGTGAACGGATTCGTACTCAACAAGATGAAATTACTATGGTTGCAACTGCGGTAACTGAAATGGCGTCTGCGACCGCTGAAATCGCGGGCAATGCTGATAATACCGCTAAAAATGCCAATGAATCGGTTGAGCTTGGTGCACAAGGCTATCGCCAGATGCAGCAAAGCAAACAGTCAATCAATCAGTTAGCACAAGAGCTTAACAGTGCTGTGGGCATCATTGGTGAATTAGAAGTGCACGCTAATGAGATTTCAACCATTCTGTCGACCATTCGCTCGATTGCAGAGCAGACAAATTTGTTGGCCTTGAATGCGGCGATTGAAGCGGCGCGCGCCGGAGAGCAAGGTCGTGGCTTTGCGGTTGTAGCTGATGAAGTCCGAGTGCTTTCTCAGCGTACTCACGCCTCTACCGAGGAGATTCAGTCTAAAATTTCCGGTTTGCAAAAGGTAACGACCAATGCTGTTTCTGTCATGACGGAAAGCCATAAACTGGTCGAAACAAGTGTGCAAGATGTGAACCATACAGGAGAAAGCTTACACGCAATCAGCGAAGCCATTCAGATGATCAGTGATATGGCGACACAAATTGCATCAGCAGCAGAAGAGCAATCTTTGGTGACAGCGGATATTAATGGCAACACCGAATCGGTACGTGAAGTCAGCGACCAACTCGCCAGTGATGCGCAAAATGCAGTGCAACAAGCTCATGAAATGCACCGTTTAGCGAATGAGTTAGATAAAGAAATTTCTCGCTTCAAACTGTAATCATCTCAACATACTCAAAGTAAAGAGGCGATAAATAGATTACAACCAAGAAAGTGGGTGCTTGCTCACTTTCTTTTCCTTTTTTCTCCTCAGTCTTTTTATTCTAACGTTCCCCTATTCTATGTGATTTATATCACAATGCCTTGTGATGATAGGTTGGTTTAACGCTGTAAGCCATTATTGTATGCCATATCACTTTTTTTAGAGCGCCGTGCAAAACCATGAGCCTAGACCGCATCGACCAAAAGATCTTACGTATTTTGCACAGTAAAGGACGGCTTCCCGTTGTTGAGCTAGCAAAGTTGGTGAATTTAACCACATCTCCTTGTTCTGATCGTGTCAAACGCTTAGAAAAGGAAGGGTATATCAAAGGCTACCATGCAGAACTGTGCCCAGAAAAGTTAGGTCTGGATGTACAAGTGTTCATTCATATTCGATTGGATCAAACCAGTTTCTCTATTTTTGAGCGTTTTTCACAAGCAGTGGCGGACATCCCAGAAATTGAAGCATGTTATTCATTGTCCGGTGATTTTGACACCATGATCAAAGTGAGAGTGAAAGATATGAAAGCCTACCAAAGTTTTATGTCTGGCAAGTTGGGGACATTGCCGGGAGTGATTCAAACGCGCAGTGAATTTGTGATTGAAGAACATAAAGCCAGCTTTGGCATTAATCCTGAGCTCATTTCCAAGACGCTGCCTTAGCTGCGAATGAGGTGAAATACGGTGCAAGAAACAGAACAGCAACAGCCCTTAACTAAAGACGTTACGACACTTTTTACTAGGTTAAAACAGCAGACAATAGCAGAGCCGTATCCTAGCCTTGAGCAAAGACGTATTTGGTTGCAGCGTTTAAAAACCGCGTTACTCAGTGAACAGGCCGCGCTCGTTGAGGCCTTAAATCAGGATTATGGTTATCGAAGTCGCTTTGATAGTACGGTTTGCGATCTGCTACCGGCCGTTTCACACATTAATTACACGCTAAAACACCTCAAATCGTGGACAAAATCGCAATCGCGTCATGCAGGTTGGCTATTACTGCCGTCGACAGTGAGCGTTCACTATCAACCCTTGGGTCTTGTGGGAGTGATTGTACCTTGGAATTTTCCTATCGTGCTCAGTATGGCTCCATTAGTCACAGCATTGGCGGCAGGTAATCGCGCTATGGTCAAATTGAGCGAACATACGTCTTGCGCCAACCAAGTGTTGATGCGTATTTTTGCGACGGTCGATGAAGCGGTTGATACTGTAGAAGGTGGGGCTGACGTTGCCGCACAGTTCAGTGCGTTACCCTTTGATCATCTGTTATTTACGGGGTCAACACCGGTAGGTAAATTGGTTGCCCAAGCGGCTGCGAAAAACCTAACACCAGTAACGTTAGAGCTTGGCGGGAAATCCCCCGTGATCATTGCACCTGATGCTGACCTTGCGCGCAGCGTTGATAACATCATGCTTGGCAAAGCCATCAATGCAGGGCAGATCTGTGTTGCTCCTGATTATGTTTTACTGCCGGAAGGCAAACAACAAGCCTTTGTGGAGCTCTATCTGCAACGCTTTAAGCGCTATTTTTCCACTAAAGATGGCTATGATACGTCACATATTATTAATCAAACCCAGTTTGATAGGCTACAGCAATACTTAGAAGATGCTAAACAAAAAGGGGCTACATTGCATCCCGTAGAAGGCGATGCAAAAGCGGGCACGTATCAATTTTTGCCTTGCTTAGTGACGAATGTGAAGGTTGATATGTTGTTATCCCAACATGAGATATTTGGCCCCATATTGCCGGTATTGAGCTATCACAGTTTGGATGAAGCGATAGCTTATATCAACGCTCGCCCACGTCCGTTAGCTTTATATTTAATGAGTGATGATCACAAGGTGATCAAACAGGTTAGTACACAAACGCATAGTGGTGGCCTAGCTGTGAACGATACTCTGTTACATGTGGCCGCCGATGATGCCCCCTTTGGCGGTATTGGCGATTCTGGGGTTGGGCACTATCACGGGATTGAAGGTTTTAAGACCTTTTCACACGCCAAAACCGTATTGTTTTCTAAGCGTTGGTTGCCACGTAGCCAGTGGATGCTGCGTTATCGTTTAGTGATGCTGGCAATATTACGCAGGCTATTTATTCGCTAATCAATGGACCACACATTTTTAATATCAGGCCATCCCCAGTTGGTCAGTGCAACGTCTTTGAGCACACCCTGAAAACGTAATGTTTGCTTATGGTGGAACAAAGGGACGAGGCAGTATTCGTTGATCAAACTCGATGCTAGCGGTTCCAACGCGATAAGGTAGTGTGTCAATGGTGTCGTTGATCGAATGTCGATTAACGCTTTGAGCAGCCATTGGCTCTCTGCGGGGCCAATGCAATGGTGCAACATTGGGTTGCCAAATAAATGGCTAAATGCACTGAAATGCCGATTGTCATCTAAATTAATATTGGTGATAACTATGGTTTCGTACAATTTGCCTTGCTGGGCCAGAAAATTCAATTCTCGGTAGGAGTAAATGTTGACGGCAGCAGCCAGCCCCATCTCCTCTAAAATATGTTTCACACCGAAGGCGCAATGAATCAGTACCGTGTAGTCATAGACGGCAATCGAGATTTGATTTGGCAGGCTTGCTTTGGGCGCTGGTGGTCGCACCACAGGTTGCCATACTGGCAGTAGGTTACTGGCAACGACTGCGTCAAACTTAGTTGGTTGTTGTGCTAAATAGTGCTCTAGTTTTTCTCCAGATATCTCGGTAGCTAGGTAGCGTTTCTGATTTTCATTAAGAGCTGAATGAGCACCTTGATTGAACAAAATAAACATGCAACCATCTTCTACTCTTGATGATTGATTAGAGGTGATGATCGCCAGTTCTTCAACGTTACTCAGCTCTACATCGTGGTGGCAAGAGATGTTTTGTTGCTGATTTTTTTGTTTGATATGCATGCCTTGAGGGTACAACTCGTCTTCATTTAAAATCCAAATTGTGACGTGATCCGTTAAAGCTCGGCAGCCATAGAATTGGTCAAATGCGCTTAAAATGAGTTTGTGAGGTGAGTGATCTTGAACTTGAAATGGGCCACAACCTGTCACCATTGGGGAGTATGCATTGTTCACTTGGCTGGCTGGTTGAATTGAATATTTGACGCCAGAGAGCAACCCTGCAAATCCTAAATCAGATTGATTAAGAGAAAATACTACTTTTTGTGGTTGTGGTGCGCTTACATCAACCAAATGCGCGAGCTCTTTTTTGTACTCTTCCAAACTAGAGAGTTTGGCAAATAAACTCACGATCGTATTAGCATCAATCGGTGAGCCATCGTGAAACGCTAATCCGGGGCGAAGATAAAATACCCACTGAAAATGTTGTGCATCATACTCCCAGTGATGGGCTAATTCTGGATGAAAGCGTCCTTGTTCATCACACTGGATGAGGCAGCAATAGATTTGCCTGAGCAGAAATCGCTCACTACTACGCTGTATTTGATGGGGCACTAGCCGTTCAAATGGTCGTTTATACGTCAGTTGAATGTGTAAGCGACCTTCGCGAATAGATGCGCCGGAAGTACTTTGCAACAAACGCCCAAACACTACCTCATCATTATCCAGTATGGTTAAGGCTTTTTCATATTTCCCAGCCAAAATTTGCTCTTTCGCGAGCATTTGTTTGATTGTGTCTAAATCGAGGTTCAGGCGCAGTATCGAGCGTTGGTTACGTCCGACTTTGGGTTGCCACTTGAGCCAACCTTGTTGCTGCATTTTAGCCACCAGATTTCGTGCATGACGTGGTGAGGTGAATAAACATTCTGCAACCTGTGTTAACGATACTTTAATCTCTTGACCCACACCAAGCACGGTCAGGCGTGTGTAATAACGTAATAAAGTAAGATCGGACACTCGCAAATCCTCTAGATGAAAGGGAAGAGATAGGCAGTTCAGTTCTTCGCACGACCTTGCGCTTTGCCCTCCTTGATGGTCAAGTTGTTTGGGTATAGTAGCGAATTTATGAAGAACTAAATAAGAAATATTAATGATCATTTGTTCCTCATTTATTGATTTTTAGTTTTTAAATATCGTTTTAAGGCTAATTTCGATGATATGAGGAATTAAAAAATAAAAAATTCTCAGTTTTTGTATTCCTTGTTTTGATTCACAATCAACGCATCGATAGCTGAGGAGGTGAATGATGAACGACCCCATAACGACTGACACCAAACAGCCAACACCGCTGGCGATCTATTACCGCCAGCGTTTAGAAAAATCACGTAACCCTATAGAGGTAATGGCGATTTTAGCTCTGATTCATTTATGTCACTGGTGACCATGAATAAAGGCATCCTGCATACCCTAAACTCTTGAGTTAGCTATGCTCCTGTTACCCCCAACTGCATAATTGCAGGATGCCTTTCCTTTTCGATGCACATCACTTTTTCGTCGTCCTACTTTTCATCTTTATCGTAAACGACTACCATGACATCGCTTTTTTAAAGCCAATTTATAGTTTAAATTCTCAGGGCGGGGTGAAATTCCCCACCGGCGGTGTGTTTGTTTTTTCAGTTGAGAAGGCAGATGAGCCCGCGAGCGCTCGATGTATCGAGGTCAGCAGATCTGGTGAAAAACCAGAGCCGACGGTTATAGTCCGGATGAGAGAGAATGAAGAGACGCCAGTTAGTTCGCTAGCTGGTGCAATTTGTTTTGGATTTGATCCCTCAAGCAGCCCTGATTCTGGTGATTTTTTAGGAGTACAACTATGAATCAGCTATCTCTACTTGCCAAATTTGGCGACCCTATTACTCGTGTTGAAAACGCACTGTCTGCGCTTAAAGAAGGGCGAGGCGTGTTGTTGCTTGATGATGAAGATCGTGAAAATGAAGGCGATATCATTTATGCGGTTGAGTCACTGACCACACAACAAATGGCACTGATGATCCGTGAATGCAGTGGCATCGTCTGCCTATGTTTGACCGATGAACAGGCTAATCAACTGCAACTGCCCCCGATGGTAATGCATAACAATAGCGCAAACCAAACCGCTTTTACTGTCTCGATTGAAGCAAAAACAGGTGTAACCACGGGCGTTTCAGCACAAGACCGAGTGACCACAATAAAAACCGCGGCCCGCTTTGATGCTAAAGCCGATGATCTTGCACGCCCCGGCCATGTTTTCCCACTTCGCGCTCGGGCGGGGGGCGTTTTGGCTCGTCGTGGGCATACAGAAGGGACGGTTGATCTTATGAAAATGGCGGGTTTAATGCCTGCGGGCGTATTGTGTGAACTCACCAATCCTGACGGTTCCATGGCCAAAACACCCGAGATCGTTGCGTTCGGGCAAAAGCACAATATGCCTGTATTGACGATTGAAGATATGGTGCTGTATCGAACAAGACTTGAACTCAAACAGGCTTAATGAATGTCGAAGGGAGGCTAGGTGCGTCCCTTCACATTACTCCGATTTAATCTTCTCATTTTGAAATGAGAAGTGCATAAAATTATTAACGTTCGATTAAACTTATGTAGATTGACGATGTTATTTTTGCCGAGGTTGAGCATGCTATTTAATAAGAAAATGCAAAAAGAAAATGATGATTTGAAGGCTCAGATAGCTGCATTACAAGCACAGCAAAGACTTGAGCAACAAAAGTGGCAAGATGAAATTCAGCAGCTAAAAGAACAGCTGGCCTTATTGCGTACATCAACTCAATTAGAGTCTGATTTGATGGCCAGCCATTTGAGTGGTAGCCACATGCTGGAAGCCATCCGTTCTGGTCTGGCTCACAATGCTGAGAATTTATTGCGTGAGAACGAATCACTGAAGCAACTGAATAGTATTTTTGGTCAGACAAGCACAGCAATTAATCACTTATCTTCTCGAGCAGAAAAAATTGCAGAATACGCTCACGCTAGTATGGAATCGGTGACTGTTCTAGATAAAACAACCATTTCGATTGGCCAGTTAGTCGGCACGATCCAAGAGATTTCGCAACAGACCAATTTATTGGCACTGAATGCAGCTATTGAAGCGGCACGCGCAGGTGAAGCGGGTCGAGGTTTCGCGGTCGTGGCCGATGAAGTACGGGCATTAGCTTCCAAAGCCAATGATGCCAGCACTAAGATTGAATCTTTAGTTGGGCAAGTTCAGAACCAAACGGAAAGTATTAAAGGTTCAGTGAATCAGAGTCAAGAATGTGCAATCGAAGTAGAAAATGCTTCAAATGAATTAAAACAGACGGTAACAATCGTTTTAGACAAATCAAAACAAATGCAAGAAGTTATTCGTATTGCGACGGCGTGTTCTTTCCTTGATACGGTGAAATTAGATCACGCAGTTTGGAAAAATGAAGTGTACGATCACATCCTCAATCGTCGGTTTGAACATGGGATGAATACTCATCAAGAGTGCCGTCTAGGTAAATGGTATTTTGAGGGTGATGGTGCGCGTGAATACAGCCAGCTTCCCAGCTTTGCTGGTTTGAATGCTCCTCATAAATTGGTGCATGATTCAGGAAAGAGTGCACTGAAGTTTGGTCAGAATGGTGATTGGACACAACTGATTAAGCAAGTTGATACTATGGAATTGGCCAGTAAATCGGTGGTTGATTCGATAGACCGATTACTAAAAGAGGTAGTAAACACACATTAAACTCAGACGGTATTACGTAAAATAGATAGGTGTCCGATCGCTCTTCTGCTACAGTGGCGCGCTATTTCTTCACAGTCTGTCATCTTGATGGCACTGGAAATCTAACCCTAGGATCTATTTTGACCAATAACGATATTTTACGCCGTATTCGCTACACTTTTGACTTTAAAGACTCAGCTATGGTTGAGATTTTTGCTGCGGCGGACGGCTGCGTTACTCAAGAGCAAGTGACTACTTGGCTAAACAAAGAGACGGAATCTGTGTTGAGTGATGTGGATCTAGCGATATTTCTCAATGGTTTAATCAATACAAAGCGTGGTAAACGCGATGGTGAACAACCTCAGCCTGAAACACGCTTAACCAATAATATGATTTTCATGAAATTGCGTATTGCGCTGGATATGAAAGCAGAAGATATTTTAGACACATTAGCTTTTATCGATTTTCGTTTAAGTAAGCACGAGCTCAATGCATTTTTCCGCAAGCCTGACAATAAACACTACCGTGAATGTAAAGATCAGATCCTGCGTAACTTTTTAATGGGTGTTCAGCGTCAACTGCGTCCAGAAGATAAACGCGAATATCAAGAAAAAATCGATTAAACCAAAGAAATCTCCTGTAAGTCATTAGGGATCTCTTCATTGAAAAAAGCCATGTCGGCATGGCTTTTTTACTTTAATGATCAACGATCTTCATTCTGACGCTTACGAGTATCAGTTTTACCTCTTTTTGTTAAACTTTAAAGCGGTCCACCAACTCATAGAGTTCGTTGGCTCGGCTATTTAACTGCTGGCTACCCGCTTGGTTCTGATTAGCCAGTTCAGCCGATTGACTACTTTGGTCGGAGATCACCACAATACGCTCTGATATCTCTTGCCCAACAATGCTTTGTTCTTCCGTTGCTGTGGCGATCAGTGCGTTCATATCCATAATCGTGGCAATAGAGTCTTGAATTTTTTGTAATGCTGTTGATGCGGCATTGGCTTTTTCTACGGTGCTTAAGCTACGACTTTGGCTTGAATCCATCGCTTTAACTGCGGCATCAGAGGCATTTTTCAGTTGCCCGATCATCGCATGAATTTGCCCTGTACTGTCTTGGGTACGGCTGGCTAATTTTCGGACTTCATCTGCCACCACGGCAAATCCTCGTCCTTGTTCACCCGCGCGAGCTGCTTCAATCGCTGCGTTTAATGCTAATAGGTTGGTTTGTTCCGCAATATCTTGGATAACCGCAAGTAGAGACGAAATGTTTTTCACATCGCCTTCTAGTTTTGAAATCACAAGGCTCGCTTCAGCGACTTCTTTGGCAAGATCCTGTACCGATTGTGCCGCCGAATCAACAATTTCATGGGCATCTTTGGCGTTGTCGTCGGCATCTTTTGCCGATTGAGCGGCATGATGGGCGTTATTCGAGATCTCTGTTGCGGTGGTGGTCATTTCTGTCATCGCTGTCGCTACTTGATCGGTCTCTTCACGTTGCCCTGATGCAATGGCGTCAACTTGTTGTGCTCGTTGTGTCATGTCATTGGTTTCATCCACAACCTGTTGCCCAACTTGGTGCACGCGCGCAATGATACTTTGCAAGCTGGAGACAAAGGCATTGAAGTTATCACTTAATCTTGCAAATTCAGGGGCGTTGAATTTTTCCATTCTTGCAGTTAAATCAGCGTCACCGTTTGCAAATGAACGAATCGATAAATCAAATAGCTCGAGAGGACGCATGATACTGCGATTTAAAATGATGGCGAAAAAACCGACGATGAGGATAATGATCAAGCTCATCAAACCGATATTGACTAAACTGCTTTGCATATTTTCCGCAGCGAGTGTTTCCATGTTGGCGATTACAGCATCAATGTCATCGGTGTAAAAGCCAGTGCCTATCATTAGATCCCACTGTGGCAAATAGGTAGAATAGGCCAATTTAGGTAGTGGTGTCGTCTCTCCCGGCTTGGGGAAATAGTAGGTAGTGAACTTATCTACTTTGGCATTTTTGATTAAATCTTGGATTAAATAGTTGCCATGCGTATCTTGCATGTTCCAAAAGTTATCGCCTAAACCAGCATTACTTTGGCCCAGTAGTAGTCGATCCCCTTTGCTATTGTAGCCAAAGATATAGCCACTATTTTCAAACGCGATGTCACGCAGTATGGTGATGGCTTCGCTGAGGGGAGCGTTTTTTTGTTTGAGTGATTTGAGCGCTGTATCGGCAATTTGCAGATATGAACGCAGCTCATTTTGTTTCATCTCCATCATGCTAGCGCGGGTAGCAGCCATTTGTTCGTGATTCAGTTTTTGTGTTTCTGAAAAACTGAGATACATCATACTTAACGAAATAATCAGTAGCGGAACAATGGATAGCACGTAGAGTCTTTGGCGAATAGTCAGGCTCATGGTTATTTCCTGTTGTTATGTTATTGGCCTTGGTACTTTAACTGACGGTTGACATGCTCGTTGTTGTTATAAATATAGCTTAGCTAAGTTTGCGGCACCGCGTCTTACAAAGAGCATATTTTCATATGAAAAATGGGTGTTATGTCAAATTGGAATGCTAAGTAGAGTTGTTATGCCCTCTATGACTTGCCAGTGGCTTTCATTTCACCGGTTTAAGCTTAATTTCTATATAGAGTATAGATAGGCTGTGATATACTCCGCGCCCACTTTACTTTCGAAGAGCCAGTGACCATGAGCCTGAAAAATGAAATTCAACAACTCAATAACCGTTTAGATACGTGTCGCCATAAGCTCGATGCGGCTAAAGGTCGTGGCGATCAAGTAATGATCAGCAAATTTACCGATGAAGTAGAACAACTGACGAAAAAGCTCGCTCAAGCAAAACACAAGCAAAATTATACGGTGAGCAAAGAGCGTAAGAGTTTGCTCGATATGCCATTTTCTCGTGAGTTGACCAAAGCCGAACAGGCGGATTTAGGTCAATTGAAAAAGTTAGTTAAAGGTTTAATCGTGGTACACCCGATGACAACAATGGGCAAAGAACTGCGTTTAGAAGTGATGACTGGTTTCGCTCCAAAAACCTTCTAACCATCATTTTTTACGACAGAAAAGAGCCAGATAATCTGGCTCTTTTTGATCGTACCTGCGACTCAATAGCCCATAAGTTGCAATAAATTCTCGGCGGTGTGGATTGCCTCTTTGCGGTTAGCAATATTCAGTTTTTGGTATAGGTTGCGGATGTGGGTTTTGATGGTGGTTCCTGCGACATCCAGCTCTTGTGCAATTTGCTCATTGCTAAACCCAGAGTAAATAAGCCCCAAGACTTGCCATTCACGTTGAGTGAGTGGGCTGGTACGAACCAGCTCAGGAATATTTGGGTGATTAACCAGCTTCTCAACAAACTCTTCGTCGAAATGGACTGATCGGCTGCGCTGAGTGGTAGAGATCTCTTTCATTAACTGTTGTGCGCGGTGGCGTTCCAGATCTCCCAATTCGGATCGGCTAGAGAGTTTTTCCAACAAGTGGCCGATCTGAGAACCATCGATTAAAAAGTTACCCACCATACCCGTTTGATTGGTTAGTTGTAGCGCCTCTTTGAGTTTTTCTTTCGCCACTTCTTCGTTGTGCACTGTGGTGGCTAGAACGGCTTCGAGGATCAAATTACGGTTTAGGTCAGTAATCAACTGATAAGTTTGCGCTTCGTGCTGCATAAACGTCAAAGTTTGAGTCGCATCTTCCAAATGACCTAAGTGAATCTGAACTCGAGCAATATTGCGCCATTGAAGCTGTGAAAAGTGATTGCACGCTTTTTCTGGTCGAATGGTGGTCTTGAGCCACTGCAACATTGCTTCATCATTGCCACGAGCTTGCCAAAATAGAATCAGTGAGAGCGAAGCATTCGCCGTCCAGTCTACGTGATAAGTCGATTGTTTCAGTAAGTGCTGTATTTGTTCGATGAACTTACCCGCTTTATCGAGTTCACCACGGCCAATAGCAATACGCGCCAGCATAGAATAACTGTGCAGATGCTTGCTTGGAGAGTGGTTGCCCAATACGCGTAGTCCTTTATAAGCGCATTCTTCCGCTTCATCCAAGCGGTTCCAGCACCACAGGATTTGGGCACGTATCCGTAGTAAGAATTCATGTAATGGCACTTGCTGCAATTGCTGCTCTTCAATTAATTTGAAGGCAATATCTTGTACTTCAAAAGCGGCTTGCACATAACCTTGGGCAATCAAGATCTCGCTTTGCTGTAGTAATGCCCATAGCGCTTGATGGTAAACCTGATACTGGCGTGCCAGCTTTTCGGTTTGTTGCATCATCGAGAGTGCACGGCTTAATTGACCGAGCACGTGGTTCACTTCGCCGACGACTGAAGTGGCGACAATACGACTGCGGTAAACTGTGTGATCCAGTTGGCTGAGTGCTAACTCCGCAAGTTCTAAGGCTTTTTCTGGCTCATTTTGGTTGATCGCGACTTGAGCACGTAGGGCATTGAATTCGCCTTGTTCTTTGGTGCTGAGCTGAACATTGAGCGCTTTCATCTCGTTGGTCGATTTGGTTAGCAGATCCCCAACGTCAAAGTAGCGGTGCTGACTTTGAGCCAGCCAAGCTTGTAGCATACACAGTTTAGGCTCGCGATAGAGTTGGGCCGGAGAGAGTTGGTTAATGGCCTCTTCGAGAGCCAAAAGCTCGCCTTGGTTGAACATCTTCCAGCCAAATTGCGTCAAGATAGTAGCGAGTAAGTCAGTATCGTTGGCGAGCGTGGCGTGACGCAACGCTTGATGAGGTGTGGCTTCGTGTAACCACGCGTGTGCGGCGGCACGATGCAGATCTTGTTCTTGCTGCGGGATGCGAGCTAAGCGCTCATGAGAGAGGAATTCCGCAAATAAGTTGTGGAAGCGATACCAGTTATGCTCGCCTTCCAATGGATAAATGAATAAACCATAGCGGTTGAGCGACTCAATCATGCTCAGTGCGTCGTCACGTTTGGTGAGTGCAGAGACTAACACGTCATTAAAGTGATCGAGCACTGAGCATTGCATCAAAAATTGGCGCGTTTCTTTATCGAGCAGATCAAACACTTCCTCAACTAAGTAATCCCATAAATGTGCATGATTAAACTGCGATACCGACTCCGCTGTCTGCGCCAACGTGCGCTTTTGGTGCTGTGCTTGTAAGGCAATCAATTGCAGTGCAGAGGGCCAGCCTTCGACATAGGTGCACAAGTTGTTGGCAGTATCATCATCCACGCCATCAGAGACCCGTTGATTAAAGAAGCGTGTTGTTTCTTCGGTATCAAAGGCGAGTAGCTCATTACCAATTTCGATCATCAAATCGCGTACGCGCAAGTTGGCCGTACCTAATGGGGGTGTGGCACGGCTAGTGACGACCAGCGTTAGGTTGTCTGGCATGTGTTTGAGGAAAAAGCGCATCGCTTCGTGGATATCGTCATCGGCGATCAAATGATAATCATCGAGAACCACATAGCACTCTTTGTTAAAGCCAGACATTTCCGAAAACACTTCACTAAATAGCGAGTGTAAAGAAGAGAACTGGCGTCGCTCGGCCAGTTTTTGGGCATTTGGACAACTTTGCTGAGTCGCTTTATTAATCGCTTGCAGTAAGTAGTTGATAAATCGGAACGCATCATTGTCGCTTTCATCGATGCTATACCAACCTACATTGGTCTTGTCTGATAACCATTGCGCTGCCATGGTGGTTTTTCCATAACCAGCAGGCGAGCGAAATAGCACGAGTTTGTAGCAAGGTGCTTGGGCAAGCAGCTCTAACACGCGCGGGCGAACGATGGCGTTGTGTAGGCGGCCGGGACGAGTAAGCTTAGAAGGTATCCACATCTTCCAGATTCCATTTATTGTTCTTGTTACTGACTTAAAAGCTGATCGCAGCTTTGGAGGTGCTTAGTAAGAAGAGCATCATTATTTAGGAGTACACAAGTGAACTATCACTCATTTTGTGTGGATGTTACTTGATGTCGTGACGCACGTTTATTGATCCATCCCGAGATTCTTGCAGGATTCACATTTACTCATCATCTACGCCCTGTAATTGTGACTTTAATCACTAAAACTTCTTTGTTATGCGCTATATAAAAACTGAGCATGTACAAAATCTCATGTAATTTGTAAATGAAGCTCATTTTTTTGAGAGCCAATTCTCATATTGAGAGATTGATATTCCTGATCGAAACCTTAGCGTCATGAGCGGTATTTAGGCTAGTGAGCAAGGTGATGTGATCACAATCACTGCTTATGAACCGCTATGTGCAACGAATGAGAGATAGATCACTGCGACTCTGGTGCTCGCCCTCTACGCCCTGAGCCCTCCTCCTAAACGAGGTCATTTTTAGGAGGATGCCGACCTTGCGTAGCTGATGCACGATATGCCGAAGATGAATTAAAACGACTAAGTGAGATTTCGCTAATGAAACCTACGCAACAGAAGAAGTTTGATAAAGCTTCGTTCCAAGACAACGTAAAGAAACACCTGACTGCCACCTACGCCACCACCATTGAAAATGCAGATAGCCGTTCATGGTATCTCGCAATGGGGCGCGCACTGGCTGAATTAACGATGTTTGATCTACTCGAAACTGAGCAAGACGAGCGCATTGTTAACGCTAAGGGTCTGAACTACTTATCACTTGAGTTCTTGATTGGCCGTTTAACGGGCAACAACCTCATCAGCATGGGCCTGTATGAGCAAATCACGGAAGCGATGGCTGATTTAGGTCAGAACCTAACGGATTTATTAGAAGAAGAACGTGACCCATCCTTAGGTAATGGTGGTTTAGGGCGACTTGCGGCATGTTTCATGGATTCGTGCGCTGCGCAAGAGTACCCAACCGTAGGTTATGGTTTACATTATGAATATGGTTTGTTTAAGCAATCTTTTAGTGAGGGCCACCAACAAGAAGCTCCTGATGAGTGGCGTTGTGTTGAAGGCTACCCGTGGGAAGTGGCACGACCACACCTAGCACAAGAGATTGGTTTTTACGGCCATGTTGACGTTATCAATGACAATGGTGTGGAAAAACGCCGTTGGATTCCGAGTATGTTTGTCCAAGCAATGCCTTGGGATTTACCGATCGTCGGCTATGAAAGCGACACGGTTTACCCACTTCGTTTATGGGAATGTCGCGCAATTGCGCCTTTCTCACTGGCTGATTTCAACAACGGTAACTACTTTGAAGCACAGCATGCCTTGATTGATGCAGGCAACATTACCAAAGTACTTTATCCAAACGATAACCACGAAAAAGGCAAGACACTGCGTTTGATGCAGCAATATTTCCATAGCGCGGCGTCAATGCGTGACATTTTGCGTCGTCATGCGGCGGCGGGTCATGACATTGCTGATCTTCCTAAATATCAAACCGTTCAGCTAAACGATACTCACCCAACGATTTCCATTCCTGAATTGATGCGTATCTTGATTGATGAGAAAGGCATGGGCTGGGATGAAGCATGGGCGATCAGCTCAAAAACGTTCGCCTATACCAACCATACGCTACTGCCTGAAGCACTCGAAACGTGGAGCGAGTCGTTGATCCAGCGTTTGCTTCCTCGCCATATGGAAATCATTTACGAAATCAACCACCGCTTCCTGCAAGAAGTACGAGCCAAGTGGCCGGGTGATGTGTCGAAACAGCAAAAACTCTCCATCATTCAAGATGGTTTCCACCGTGTAGTGCGTATGGCAAACCTTTGTGTGGTTGGCTCTTACGCTGTGAACGGTGTGGCGGCGCTGCACTCGGAGTTGGTAAAACGCGATCTTTTCCCAGAATTCCACGAGCTTTACCCAACACGTTTGCACAACGTAACAAACGGCATTACGCCGCGTCGCTGGTTGAAATTTTGTAACCCAGGTTTGTCGGCGCTTATTTCGGAAAAAATTGGCACTGAGTGGCCAGCGCACCTTGACCAGCTAGAAGCGATTGCGCAATACGCTGACGATGCGAAATTCCAAAAAGAGTTTATGGCGGTTAAGAAACACAACAAGCAGCGTCTGGCTGATTGGGTATCAGAGAACATGGGTATTGAGCTTGATACCAATGCCATCTTTGATGTGCAGATCAAACGCTTGCATGAATACAAACGTCAACATTTGAATATGTTACATATTCTCTCTTTGTATCATCGTTTAGTGAATGACCCAACGTTCGATATGACGCCGCGCGTGGTGTTCTTCGCGGCTAAAGCGGCACCGGGTTACCACCTAGCTAAAGAGATCATCTACGCCATCAATAAAATTGCGGAAAAAGTAAATAACGATCCGCGCATTGGTAACAAGCTAAAAGTAGTTTTCATTCCTGATTACCGCGTGAGCATAGCTGAAATCATCATTCCTGCTGCCGATGTATCCGAGCAAATTTCTACCGCAGGTAAAGAAGCATCCGGTACCGGTAACATGAAAATGGCGCTAAATGGTGCTTTAACCATAGGTACGATGGATGGTGCAAACGTGGAAATTCGTGAGGAAGTGGGTGATGACAACATCTACATCTTCGGTTTGGAAGTGGACGGAGTCGAAGCATTAAAAGCCAGTGGTTATAACCCATATGATTACTACAATGCGGATCCGCTGCTTAAGGCTTCACTGGATTTGTTGGTGGGTGAAGAGTTTACCCCAGGCGCTCCGGGTAAATTGAAAGCCACGTTCGATAGCTTGCTTGATGGTGGTGATCCATACCTAGTGCTGGCTGACTTCGCTTCGTATGTACAAGCGCATCAGGCGATGGACAAGCAGTACCGTGACCAGGCTGGCTGGGCGAAGAAAGCGATTCTTAACACCGCGTTGGTGGGTAAGTTCAGCTCTGACCGCAGTATCCGTGACTACGTTAACAACATCTGGAAATTAGAAACCGTTAAACGTTAATTTTCAAGTAAGCCAAGGCCTTAGAGCCTTGGCTCTATGATGACTCATTATAATAAAACCCTACCCATTTGAAGGGGAAAGAAGTCCCTTCGGAGAAAGCGATGAAACAACTAAACGCATTAAAACAAGTAGCGGCGATGGCGAACATTGCCGACAGCTACATAAGCGCGTGGGGCGACGAAGCGAAAGTGGAAGATGAAACCATTATCCGCTTATTGGCGTCTTTGGGCTATGACACAACCAATGATGAAACGCTGCTGAAATCAGCAGAAAAGAAACACAAGAAAGATGTATTAGATCCTGTTCTCGTTATTCGTGAAGGTGAAGCGGTGGAAGTGCCACTTTATCTAGGTGCCAGCGCACGTGAAAGCGAATTTAACTGGCGCTTAGAAACCGAACAAGGAGAGGTACTTGAAGGCTATCTTCAATCGCAAGTCGTTCGTGATGAACGCGCTGAGGGTGGCCCTTTAGTGTTTGCATTGCCAAGCGATTTGGCATGGGGATATCACAAACTGTTGGTGACACGGAAACGCCGTAAAACACCGTATGAGCTCACGCTGATAGTGACGCCAAAAGCCTGTTACAAACAAGCACCTATTACTGAAGGTAAAAAATTGTGGGGCCCGAGTGTGCAGCTTTACACGCTGCGTACTCAGCACAACTGGGGTATTGGTGATTTTGGCGACTTAAAACAGTTAGTGGCGGATATTGCCTCTCGTGGCGGCGATTTTGTCGGCCTTAACCCGATTCATTCTCTCTTTCCTGCAAACCCGGAAGGAGCGAGTCCTTACAGCCCATCGTCACGCCGTTGGCTCAATATTTTATACATAGACGTGAGTTCAGTGCCTGAATTTGCTTTGAGTGCGGATGCGCAGCAAAAAGTAGGCAGTGCGGAGTTTCAGCAACGTCTTCAGAAAGTACGTGAAGCGCATTGGGTAAACTATACCGAAGTTGCAACATTAAAAATGAGTGTCTTGCCACTCCTGTTCACCGAATTTAAAAAACGCCATTTAGATAAAAATAGCGATCGCGCACAAGCCTTTTTGAATTTCGTTGAAGAAGGTGGTGAGAGCTTAGTGCACCAAGCGGCATTCGATGCGCTGCATGTCGATTTACATGCCCAAGATCCGAATGTATGGGGTTGGCCGGTTTTCCCTGAAAAATATCGTCGGTTTGAAAACAGCGCAGTACAGAAATTTATCGAAGACAATCAAGATAAAGTTCACCTATACATGTACTTGCAGTGGATTGCTGATGGCCAAATTAATGAAGCCCAAGCACTCGCGGAAGAAAAAGGTATGGCGGTCGGCTTATACCGCGACCTTGCGGTGGGTGTGGCTGATTCTGGCTCTGAAACTTGGGCTGATGCCGGTAACTTGATTTTAGATGCTAGCATTGGCGCACCGCCCGATATTCTTGGACCATTGGGTCAAAATTGGGGCTTACCACCGCTTAATCCACAAGTATTACAAGCAACCGCTTACGATGCTTATATCAAGCTGCTGCGCGCCAATATGAAACATTGTGGTGCTCTGCGCATTGACCATGTACTTGGTTTACTGCGCTTGTGGTGGGTACCAAAAGGTGAAAATGCCACTAAGGGTGCTTACATCTACTACCCAGTACAAGATATGCTCGCGATTTTAGCGTTGGAATCTCACCGCCATCAATGCAGCGTGATTGGCGAAGATTTGGGCACAGTACCTGATGAAATCGTCGATATTTTAGCCGATGCGGGTGTTCACTCTTATAAAGTGTTCTTCTTTGAAACCGCAGACGATGGCGGCTTTATCTCACCGAAACATTACGCCGCTCAATCGATGTCGGCACTGTGCACACATGATATGCCAACGTTGCGTGGTTTCTGGCATTGCGATGATCTCAAAATGGGGAGCGAAATTGGTTTGTACCCCGATCAAGCCCAGCTCGAAGCCTTGTTTGAGGACCGTTTGAAATGTAAACAAGGCATTTTGGATTCGGTGGCATGGCATGGTTATTTGCCTGAGGGTGTGGGGCGCGATGCAAGCCTTGTTCCAATGGATTCGTATTTAAGTGAGGCGCTGCAATTGCACGTTGCATCTGGCGCATCGACCTTGTTAAGTATTCAGTTAGAAGATTGGTTGGAAATGGATAAACCCGTTAATATTCCGGGCACCGTTAATGAGTACCCTAACTGGCGTCGTAAACTTTCAATGAATTTGGATGAAGTATTTGCGCGTGATAATGTCAATCGCATTGCTGCACGTTTAACGGAAGTGCGAGCGAGTGTAAGTAAATAATCACTTACTGAATAAACCTTGATGTGGCTTAGTGTTATCTTTCTTAATCATGGCATGAAGAATTTTAGTCTAGGTCACTCAATGTAACAGCAGAGTTCGGTACACTGAACCTCGCTAGTATGCCCGCCATTTTAGCGGGCATTTTTATACGTTTAAAGAAAGTTAGGTTAGGAGTAGGGATATGAAAACAAAAAAGCTTTCAAAGCTAAAGCAGGCATATAGCCAACTTTCCCATGCATCATTTACAGATCCATTCTCATTTTTAGGCCCTTACCTTGCACCCGATCAAGGTGCGCTACGCGTTTGGATGCCGGGTGCCGAAAAAGTTGAGCTGGTGGTGGAAAATCAACCCCGCATTCTGCTTGAGCGTGAAGATGAGTCGGGTTTCATCCTAAAATCAAATATTGATTTACGTTTTACCCACTACCAATTGGCGGTCGATTGGGCAGGTGTCGAACAGCTCATCGATGACCCATATCAGTACCATGGTTTATACGCTGAATATGATGATTTACATACGCCGAAATCGATGTATCACCACATGGGTTCGCAGTTCGTGACCATGGAACGTGGTGGTAAACAAATCTCAGGTATCCGTTTTTTAGTCTACGCACCGCATGCCAAAGCGTGCAGTTTGATTGGCGCATTTAACCAATGGGATGGACGTCGTAATCCAATGCAGCGCCTTGATTACGGTATTTGGGGAATTTTCATGCCCAACTTACCCGAAGGTACGCAATACAAATTTGAATTGAAAGGGCCTCATGGTGAAGGGTTACCGCACAAAGCCGATCCTTGGGGTTACTACGCCGAGCAATACCCTTCGTTTGCTTCAGTGACGTATGATCATCGGCGTTATGAATGGCAAGACAGTACGTGGCAAGCTCGCCCCATCACCGAAAAGCGCAAGCAAGCGCTCTCTTTCTATGAGTTGCACGTGGGCTCTTGGCGTCGTAATTCGGCGGGGGAATTTCTAAATTATCGTGAGCTGGCTGATCAACTGGTGCCTTATTTGGTGGATTTAGGCTATACCCATGTAGAGCTTATGCCCGTGTCTGAGCATCCATTCTATGGTTCTTGGGGCTATCAACCTGTTGGCTTATTTGCGCCAACGAGCCGTTTCGGTACGCCCGATGATTTTAAATATTTCGTGGATCAGTGCCACCAAGCCGGCCTTGGTGTGGTGCTCGATTGGGTTCCCGCACATTTTCCTGCCGATAGTCATGGCTTAGCCAATTTTGATGGCACTCCTTTATTCCATGACCCTGATCCACGCCGCGGCTGGCATCAAGATTGGAGTTCGTATATTTACGACCTTGGCCGCGAACATGTGCGCCGTTTCTTAGTCTCGAATGCGTTATATTGGTTTGAACAGTTCCATATCGATGGCATTCGAGTAGACGCCGTTGCTTCGATGCTCTATCTCGACTACTCACGCAGCCATGATCAGTGGATCCCAAATGTGGATGGCGGCAGAGAAAATTACGATGCGATTGCCACCTTAAAGTGGATGAACGAAGAAGTGTACAAACACTTCCCGAATGCTATGACCATTGCTGAAGAATCAACAGCTTTTCCCGGCGTTTCAGCGCCAACCTTTATGGGTGGCTTAGGCTTTGGTTTCAAATGGAATATGGGCTGGATGCATGACAGTTTGGCCTATATAAAAGAAGATCCCGTCCATCGTAAATACCATCACAACGTCATCACCTTCCCGTTAGTCTATGCACACAGTGAAAACTATGTGTTGTCGCTATCACACGATGAAGTGGTGTACGGCAAGGGTTCGATCCACAACAAAATGCCCGGCGATGAGTGGCAACAAACGGCAAACTTGCGTGCTTATATGGGTTACATGTATGGCCAGCCGGGTAAAAAACTCAACTTCATGGGCACTGAATTTGGTCAAACGGCAGAATGGAATCATGATGACCAACTTCAGTGGTTCTTATTGCAGTTTGAACGCCATCAAGGAGTGCAGAATTTAACGCGAGATCTCAATAAGATGTATCAAGCCGAGCCTGCACTTTTTGAGTTAGACAGTGAGCCTCGTGGCTTTGAGTGGCGCTTACAAGATGCGGCCGATGCGAGCATTCTTGCGCATGAACGCATGAGTGACTGCGGTGAACGTATTTTAATTATCACCAATTTTACCCCTGTTCCTCACCAAGCTTTTCGTTTAGGTATGCCTGTCAAAGGTGAGTATCAATTACTGCTTAATACAGATGATAGGCACTATGGCGGTAGCAGTTTTGAAGTCAAAAACCGTGTACTGACTGAAAACGTTGAGAGTGAGGGTTTAGACCAATCTATTTTGGTCTGTGTACCGCCACTGGCAACTCTCTACTATAAGCTAGAGACAAGGGTATAGTTGTCAACCCCATTGCAATTTAATGAGTTGAATGGTTTCTTGTGAAGTCTCAACATCAAAATCCCGATTTACAGTGTGAATCGGGATTTTTACATCTGGCTGTCTCAGAATGAGGGTAAGTTTTTACCCATCGAAGCAATATCTTGCTCATGCTGGGCAGGTTTTTGCTCAATCAAAAATACATACAATATAAGTGTTTGATTTTAAATGGTAATAGAGTTGGCACTGACTTTGCTCTATGACGAGTGAACTTGTTTCATACCATTCATCATTAAAGTAAGGAATTTGCAATGCCAACTCCATGTTATATCTCTATCGAAGGCGAAACTCAGGGCCTGATCACTGCTGGTGCTCTGTCTACTGATTCAATCGGTGATGCGTTCGTTGAAGGTCATGAAGACCAAATGTTGGTTCAACAATTTGACCACGTTGTAACTGTACCGACTGATCCACAATCAGGTCAGCCTTCTGGTCAACGTGTTCACAAACCATTTAAATTCACCGTAGCGCTAAACAAAGCGGTTCCTCTTCTTTATAACGCACTGGCGTCTGGCGAGAAGATGAAATCGGTTGAGCTAAAATGGTACCGCACTTCTATCGAAGGTAAGCAAGAGAACTTCTTCACTACTACACTCGAAAGCGCGTCTATCGTGGACATTCACTGTGAAATGCCACATTGCCAAGATCCAGCGAACGGCGACTTCACACAAAACGTTACGGTTTCTATGTCTTACCGTAAAATCCTGTGGGATCACGTGAATGCGGGTACTTCAGGTTCTGACGACTGGCGCAAGCCTGTTGAAGCGTAATCACGCTTAGTTTTTGGGTCGCTCACTCGTGTTTCATGTCCTTGGGGTGAGTGGCCCACACCAAAACCTTAAGCTCAGTACGTAGCCTAGTTATGTATTGAGCTTAAGGTTTTTCGACATTCAAATGTGGAAGGTAAAAAGATGGCAAGGTTAAGTTTTAGGCTCACCGTGGAGGGTTTGGCAGACGACACGTTAGTGGTACGTGAATACCAAGGCGTGGAATCGCTGTCTGATAGCGCGCAAGCGGGCCTGCATTGCTACGGTTTTCGCTATGAGATAAAACTGGCCAGTCGCCAATCTGGCTTAACGGCGCTGGAGCTGGTGGACAAAACCGCTCAGCTTGAGATGCTGCGTGATGGCCTTGTCGTGCAGCGCGTGCACGGCATTGTGCGCCAGTTCAGTAAAGGCGATATTGGCCATCATCACACCTTTTACTCACTTACCTTAGTCCCGGCATTAGAGCGGCTATCACTGCGCCAAAACAGCCGTATTTTCCAGCTCAAAACCGTTCCCGAAATCCTCTCCATCGTACTGCAAGAAATGGGCATTAACGACTACGCCTTCTCGCTGAAACGTGAGTGTGCTCAGCGTGAATTCTGCGTGCAGTACCGTGAGACGGATATCGACTTCTTGCAGCGCTTAGCCGCCGAAGAGGGCTTGGTGTATCACTTCATCCATGAAGAGGGGAAACACACCCTCTTTTTCAGTGACGACAGCCAAAGCCTGATAAAGCGAGAAACGCCTATCCCTTGCAACGCCCTTGCGGGTGGCGTGATGGAGAGCCCTTATGTGTCGCAATTAACGCAACACAGCCAAACCGAAGTGAGCCACAGCGCGCTGCAAGATTACAGCTTTAAAAAACCGAGCTACTCGTTTGCTCAGCAAGCGCAAGGGCGCGAGATGGATTACCAGCAAGCGACCTACGAACACTTTGATGCACCGGGTCGCTTTAAAGACGACGTCAGCGGCAAAGCCTTTAATCAAATTCGCTTAGAGTACTTACGACGAGAAGCGCGTACTGCGACCGGAAAAAGTAACCATCCTGGCCTGCAAGCGGGCACAAAGTTCGACTTACAAGAGCATCTTGACGACAGCGCGAACCGCGATTGGGTTGTAGTGCAAGTGCACCACCAAGGGCGTCAGCCACAAGCTTTGGAAGAAGAGGGCGGCAGTGGCGCGACCACGTACAGCAACCAATTCACGCTCATTCCTGCTGATGTCACGTGGCGTGCGACACCGCAAGCCAAACCTCAAGTGGATGGCCCTTGCATGGCGTTAGTCGTGGGCCCTGATGGCGAAGAAATCTTCTGCGACGAACATGGCCGCGTCAAACTGCATTTCCCGTGGGACAGATATTCCAACGGCGATGAGCACAGCTCGTGCTGGGTGCGCGTCTCACAAGGTTGGGCTGGCAGCCAATACGGCATGATAGCCATTCCGCGCATTGGTCATGAAGTCATCGTCTCGTTTCTCAACGGCGACCCAGACCAACCGATAGTGACAGGCCGTACCTACCATGCCACCAACAAAGCGCCGTACACACTGCCGGATAACAAAACCAAAACCGTGCTGCGCAGTGAAACGCACCAAGGAGAAGGGTTTAACGAGCTGAGTTTTGAAGACCAAGCGGCGCAAGAGAAAATCTACCTACACGCGCAAAAAGACTTAGATGCCTTGGTGCTTAATGACGCCACGGCGCACATCAAGCACGACCAGCACCTCACGGTGGATAACGACCAGTTTACGCACGTTAAACATAACCACCACCTCACGGTGGAGGGCGAAAGCCGCGATAACATAACCAAAGATAGCAGTGTAGAGATTAGCGGGTCATTACAGCATAAAGTGGCCAAACTGACCGCGATAGAAACAGGGCGCGAAATCAGCCTTAAAGTGGGAGCTAAAATCGTTGTAGAAGCTGGGGCTGAAGTGACTTTAAAAGCGGGTGGCAGCTTTGTCAAAGTGGATGCTGGTGGCGTGCACATCGTTGGTCCTGCGATTAACCTTAATGCTGGCGGAAGTGCTGGCAGCGGTAGCGCTTATGGTGGGCAATCCGCCATGTTGGCAACCCCACTACTTGATATGAAAGCTCCGGCCGAATTACAAGCGAGTGCTATTAGCGCGACCATGCAAAGCGGCCAAGCGAATGTGATCACTCATTTTGAGGCTGCCGCAGTACAATCCGCTGCGCAGAAATCATCTGCATCACAACAAAAGCTGTCAGAATCTAAGGCGGCAGAAAAGAGCGCTCAGGAAGAGAGCCCAAAAGAGGATGCACAAAACGAAGATAAAGCATCACTGCTACAATCGGATGTGTTGAAACCTTCAGAAGAGCTGGAAAAGTTAGCGAAGAAACAAGCCAGCGCTTTCAGAAAAGGCAACAATGGCGAAGAAGTGAGCTTGATTCAGCAAGCGTTAATCAAAATGAAATTTGATTTGCAAGCCGATGGTGATTTCGGTAATAAAACCAAAACGGCCATCGAACAGTTCCAAAAAAGTTATCAACCCAGTCATCAAACGCATCCGTCGTACAGCATTGGCCCCGTTGATGGTATTGTTGGCCAAGGGACATTGTTAGGTTTAGATGAAGCGTTGATGGATGAGTGGGTTTATGAAAATGATGAGATGGATCTGAAATGGTTGACTGTACCAAAAGGTCAATTGACCTTTGATGCAGAGGGGAATGACATCGAAGGAAGCCCATTCTTTTCTCGGAAAGTGCACATACCTAATCATCGCGGAAAAGTGATAGGAAATTCAGGTGTTACTATCGGGCGAGGTCTGGATCTCGGCAGTCCTCCAAGCGGTGCTAATGGCCAAAATCCCTCTAAATTGGATTTGAAAAATTTATTTGAGCTAGCGGGTCTTAACCCGAAGTTATCAGTGTGGCTCTTAAGTGTTGAGGGTAAAACAAAAAGCGATGCATTGAGTGCCTTGAAGTCGAGTGATTTAACCGATGAAGAGTTGGTTATTACTAGAAAGCAACAGTACATTATGTTTAACACTATTTATGAATATCTTGAAAATAAGACAAAAATCTTAGTTACAAAAGCAGATGTACAAAAAACATATGGAGTTGTTGATTGGGAAGGAATGCCTCGTAGTGTGAAGGATGTAACTATAGATATTACATATCGTGGTGATAGCTATACTGAAACTCGTAGAGCCTATGTTCCGGCATTAGTTGAAGACAAAGTATCGATGAACTATTTCAACTTTAAAAGAATTATGCATTATGAAAATGCAGTATGGAATAGTGTACCACTAAACAGGAAGACAATAAGATATGACCACTTATAACCTAATATTTTACTGCACTTTTTTATTATCTTATTCATCCTATGCTGGGGCATTTCCGATTCCACCAAGTAATGAGTTAAGAACGTTAATTAAGTCTTACGATAATCAGACAGGTAAAACTGGAGATAATGTTGCCTATATACCAATAGGAAAGCCTTGTCTGAATGTCGTTACTAATGGAAAGCATTATGAGTATTGTGTTATTAACGAGAATGAAAACTTGTCGAATAGTGATAAGCAAGGTTTTTATATTACTTTAAAAAGTGTATCAAAGAGCGATATTAGTTTTTCATACGATACACTCTGGTATTCAATGAGCTGTCGTATTTTTACCGAAGATCAAAAAATAGAATGTGATGAGCCCTACGGTTAGATATTGACTGTTGTTTTAAATAGAATAAAGGAGAGTGTCCTGAATTCTGTGTAACTGTCTAAACTTAAGCCTTAAAGGCTAAGGATGGACAATATGGATAAGAAAGCACTCGAAGCTTTTGCTCGTGAAGCAGCAAAGTCAATTAAGACAGAATCT
>NZ_CAWPIM010000043.1:0-2593 GCF_963888245.1 Vibrio sp. B4-6 | reverse complement strand
TGCGTATTTCGGAGCATTCCGAACAGCCATTTCGGTATGACCCGAACACCTATTTCGGTTTAATCCGAACGTACATTCCGCGATTATCCGAACACTTTTAAGCGAACTCCGAAATCAGCGTTCGGAATAGCGAAAACCGCGTTCGGAATGCCCGAAATCCTTCCTTTTTCTCTTTTAAATCAATAGCTCGCTATTCTTTACTTCTTAAACAAGAACGTAAGGAAGCGACAATGGCTAAAAAGAGAACTCCAATGAACAAAATCAAAGAGATATTACGCCTTAAGTACGAGTGTGGGTTGTCCTACCGTAGTATTGCTAGTTGTCTCAATGTCAGCCTTGCAACAGTCTCAGAGCTTGTCGCTCGCTTTAAGCAAAGTCAGATAGGCTGGCCTCTCCCAGAAGGTTGCAGTGATACGGACCTTACCAAAGCCCTATATCATTCGAAGCAAGCCAGTCGAGACAAGGTTATGCCAGACTTCGCTCAGTACGCTGTCGAACTCAAACGTAAAGGCATGACAAAGATGTTATTGTGGCAGGAGTACCATGAGCAATATCAAGAGCAAGCTTACGCTTACACTCAGTTCTGCGAGCACTTCACTCGTTGGTTCAAAACCCAAAAGCGCAGTATGCGTCAGCTCCATGTTGCAGGTGATAAGCTGTTTATCGATTACTGTGGGCCTCGGCTTCAAGTGGTCAACCCTGATACAGGTGAAGTGCGCGAAGCAGAAGTGTTCGTGGCGACCTTAGGAGCGTCCAATTACACCTATGTTGAAGCCTTCCCGAGTCAAGGTAAGTCTTACTGGTTAGAGGCGCATGCCAATGCGCTCGAACACTTCGGTGGTGTACCACGGCTCTTGGTTCCCGATAATCTACGCAGCGCGGTCAGCAAACCTAACCGTTATGAACCGAGGCTTAATGAAAGCTATCAAAAACTGGCAAATCATTATCAAACTGCCGTGATGCCAGCTCGCCCCTACAAACCGAAAGACAAAGCCAAAGCAGAAAATGCCGTCCTCCTAGTGGAACGTTGGATCATGATGCGACTTCGCCATCAAACCTTCTATACCTTCAAAGAGCTGAACCTTGCCATCCGTGAGCTGATGAATGACTTAAACGAACGTGAGATGAAGCAGTATGGTGCGAGCCGCAAAGCGCTGTTCGACAAACTCGATAAACCCGCGTTAAAGCCCCTTCCTAAGCAGCGATATCTATATACTGAAACCAAGCGAGCCAAGGTTGGGCCTGATTATCATATCGAATATCGCCGTCACTACTACTCGGTTCCCCATCAACTTGTTGGCCACCATGTCGAACTTGAAGCCTCCAACCGTCTGGTGCAAATCTACCATCAAGGTAACTTGGTCGCCCAGCACCCGCGTAGCCAAAGGGAGCGCGGAAACAGTACTCAACCTGAGCACATGCCGAGTAATCATCAACATCAAAAGTGGTCGCCTAGACGTTTACTCAACTGGGGAGCCAATATCGGCCCCGCCACACGGGAAGTCGTCAATAAAATGCTGAACTCTAAGCCTCATCCCGAGCGGTCATATCGTTCCTGCCTTGGACTGCTTAACCTGAGCAAAGCCTATGGCGAATCGCGTCTAGAGCAAGCCTGTAAAGATGCACTGATGCTAACAAAACCCAATTACACCTTCGTCAACAATCTACTCAAGAACAATCGTGAGGGGCAACTGAGTAAAGATAAAGCGAATACGCCGAACCTTGTTCACAGCAATGTTCGTGGCCCGAACTGTTATCACTAGGAGAAAGGATATGAACGCACTCAATGACCAACTTAAAACCCTGCGCTTGAGCCATGCGGCGAAAGCGTTAGAGCAGCAACAAGAGCAACTGACCACCTACGCAGAGCTGGACTTCGAGGAGCGGTTAAGCTTGCTCCTGGAAAGTGAAATCTTGAACCGTAATCAGAGCAAAATCCAACGCTTAAAGCGACAAGCAAAGCTGAGAGTGGATGCCCAGCCGAGCCAACTCATCTACAAAGAGGGACGAGATCTCAATCGTAAACAGATGAGCGAACTGCTAACAGGCAGTTATCTGCACAAGCATCAGAATATCTTGATCACAGGCCCAACAGGTGCTGGCAAAACCTATCTTGGTTGCGCTCTGGCAACCAGTGCCTGCGACCAACAGCAAACCGTCAGGTACTACCGATTAACTCGCTTGCTTGATGATCTGACCGCAGGTCGTCTGGATGGTAGTTATCAAAAACAACTTCAGTCGCTGGCTAAGAAAGGCTTACTACTCCTCGACGACTGGGGGATGGAAAAACTGACTCAAGAGCATGCTGGTCACTTGTTAGAAGTACTTGAAGATCGTTACCAAAACAGCAGCACAATCGTCATCAGCCAGTTACCAGTAAAAGAATGGTACAACATGATCGGCAACGCCACTGTCGCTGACGCTCTAATGGATCGTCTAGTTCACAATAGTCATCGAATAGAACTGGGAGGAGAATCAATGAGAAAACTGGCGCAATCCGAACACTTAGAGTAAAAATAGGGAAAGAGAAAAAGTGCTGGTTAAGGTGTTCGGAATAAACCGAAACAAGCGTTCGCAATCACCGAAATACGCA
>NZ_CAWPIM010000042.1:0-2676 GCF_963888245.1 Vibrio sp. B4-6 | reverse complement strand
TACCTAACAAACGGCTCAAGAGGGATTGCCAACGCGTGGCGGCTTTAGTACAAAATTGAAGTTCAGTGTTTTCGGTGTGTTTTTTGAGTTCGGCAGTGCGTTGTCAACCCCTTAGCCGGGCGTTATGATTTGTATCCAAATAGGCAGATTCTATGACAATTTCGTTTGAAACTCAGAGGTTGAGAGTAATTGAAGTCTCAGGTGATCTTTCGTTAACTGAGCGTTCAGCTCTGGTCGAACAGATCCCTAATATACTAACGCCATTGGTTGTTGAAAACTTGCCTCCATATTTTCATGGCATTACTTCCGTGGAATTGGCTAGAGTTTGGCTTGACCGAATGTCGTCGGAGAGTCGGCTGCTTCAAGTAAAATCGGAAGCGCAAGAGCTAATCGGTTTTCTTTTCGCCTATGTAGAGAGCGAAAGTGAAGCGCATATTGGTTACTTACTGAGTGAAGAATATTGGGGTAAAGGGTTGGCGAGTGAGCTACTGAAAAGTTTTATCGAAAAAATAGTTAAAACTGAGTCGTGGTCAAAGCTGGTCGGTGGCGTTGAAAGATCTAATGTTGCTTCAGCTAACTTGCTTAAAAAGTTAGGCTTTATAGAGCAACCAGCTAATGATAGTGGCGTTTCTTTTTACGAATATACGATTCCCCGACCACAATCATAACAAACGGCTCAAGAGGGATTGCCAACGCGTGGTGGCTTTAGTACAAAATTGAAATTCAGTGTTTATAGTGTGTTTTTTGAGTTCGGTGGTGCGTTGTCAACCCCTTAGCCGGGCGTTATGTTTCAGTCGTTCTCATTACCTAAGTATTAAAAATACTTTTCGAATACTTCGAATGTTGACAGGCTTTCGAATATTTCGGATAATTAGGTCGTAGTTAAAATTTAACTAGGTATTTTAAAATAGAGAGAAAACAAAATGAGCATAGCTACAAAATTGCCAAGCGCTGAAGAAATTGCACTGGCTAGGCTTGGTAGCCAAGAGCTGTCCGCAGTACTGGAAACAAACGGTGAAGCTCAAACTATTAATGTTATTGATAAAAGTGGTAAAACGCATGAAGTTACAATTCCTGCAAGTGCGTTAAACCTAATGATTGAAGTCTTAACTCAGTTAGGGCAAGGGAACTCTGTTAGCATAACCCCTATCCATGCAGAGCTGACAACACAAGAAGGGGCTGATCTACTAAATGTATCTCGCCCAACTTTTATTAAGCTTCTTGATTCTGGAGTTATTCCTTTTACGCGGTCAGGAAATCGTAGAAAGATTGCGTTTGCTGATGTGATGACGCATAAGAAACAGCTTGAAGAAGAAAGCCTTGCTACTCTTGCTGATTTATCTGCGTTAGATCAGGAAATGGGTATGGGGTACTAATGTCGTCATATACGGTAATTCTTGACGCATGTGTCATGTATCCAGCCCCACTTCGTAGCTACTTGATGTATTTAGCTTGCACTGGACTTTACAGAGCACGTTGGACTAACCAAATTCATGATGAATGGATTAGAAACTTAATTAAAAACAACCCAGAACTGGATCCGGAAAAACTTAAGCGCACTAGAGAGCTTATGGATAAGAGTGTTCCGGGTTGTTTGATTGAAGGTTATGAGCCGTTAATCAATGGTCTTACTTTGCCTGATGTTGATGATAGGCATGTCGTTGCAGCTGCAATTAAAGGTCAAGCGGAATCAATTATCACTTTCAATTTAAAGGACTTTCCTAAAGATGAGCTAGAACCACTTGAGTTGTCCGCTATTCATCCAGATGAATTCCTATGTGATATGTTTGAACTAAATGCTAGTGCATGTATAACTGCAGCCCAGCAACAAAGGCGTAGTTTAAAAAATCCTCAAATGAGCGCGGAAGAATTCTTGGCTTGTTTGCAAAAACAAAAGCTGCCAAGCTTTGTGTCTAAGATGAAGCAATTTCAAGCGATTCTCTAATCGTTATATCTTTAAAAGCTACTTAGGTAGCTTTTAATCAGTCCAAAACGTTACTTGAATCCAAGAAACATAACAAACAATTTAAGAGTGATTCAGCACGCTTGGCATTTTTGGTTTGGGTTGCGTTCAGTGATTACGGTGGTCAAATTAGGTGTCGTGGTCGCGCGCTTCACACCTTAATTGGGCGTTAGGCAAGGTGAGTTTTTATCAGCTAAATCGAGTTGAAATTGAACGGTAAATTCAATGTTTTCTGGCTTAAGTTAAGCAATAAATAGTCATCACATATTTGTTGTTTCTTGATCGCGTTGAGCTGTTTATCGTTGTGAATTCAGCGGCATAATAACCTTCAGCATCCAAACGTCCGCCGAGCATGCTACGCTCGTCACTTTTCTTCCAAATCGCTCAATTTGAGTTTTTTGTTTCTTTGCTGATTTAGCATTTTGGTTTATAAGTGAATCGGTTAGTTTGTTTCAAGTTTACAAAAAAAGCTCGTTCTCTAGTTTTGAAAGTGCCGGTGTCAATCAGTTGGCCTAACAAACGGCTCAAGAGGGATTGCCAACGCGTGGCGACTTTAGTGCAAAATTGAAGTTCAGTGTTTACAGTGGTTTTTTGAGTTCGGCGGTGCGTTGTCAACCCCTTAGCCGGGCGTTATGCAACTCAGGTAAATTTAGGGGTTCAATCTTTTTAGGTTTCTCCGGCCATTCGTTTTATGTTGTCGGCAAATGAGCTTT
>NZ_CAWPIM010000041.1:0-2982 GCF_963888245.1 Vibrio sp. B4-6 | reverse complement strand
GGAGGAGAATCAATGAGAAAACTGGCGCAATCCGAACACTTAGAGTAAAAATAGGGAAAGAGAAAAAGTGCTGGTTAAGGTGTTCGGAATAAACCGAAACAAGCGTTCGCAATCACCGAAATACGCACCTATTTCTAGACAACCACCAAAAATGGATGATATCTGTTCAAATGGATGGCTTGTCATCGCCTCACACTCGGCAACTGAAAAAATTCGGGAAGTTATTGGCGAAGCGACAAAAGTAAACGCAGTTATACGTAGTTATGGTCGAGGTACATATGACCCTATAACTAGCGCCATCCAACAGAGGGTTAATTGGTAGTTACATTGGCATTTTGTTCATTGTTGCATATATGTGCTAGGGGTAGCTATTACCCCTAACTAAATTATATAGACAGAAGTGATTTTGTTATATCAAACGATGAAACCTTTAGCTTTAGCATACTTTTCCTAATCTGATCGAAACATTTTAGAGCAATAATACTAACCTGCTTTTGTCCATCTTTGATTCAGACCGGTTCGGTACAGCCGATGATAGAATGCACAAACTGCTAGATAACACATGAATTAACTCGCTCTCTAAGATAACGTTATATCCCCTCGTCGAACGAGCATGCAGAAACGCGAGTAGTCATGACTATAAACGAATACCCTATGAGGAACGCTAGCTCCGCTCATAAATGAGTCGAATGCTGAAAGAGTGGCTTTCGGTAACGATGATGGGTCAACAACTTTCCAGGGAACGTCTGGCAGTTCGAATTCTTCTAATGTCGGCAATAAGTTTAAGTATGGGTCAGTCATGCATTTTATCCCTGCTTATAGTGTAAGATTAATCAGTAGTGCTTAAATTTATTTGGTTTAGGTTCTAGATGATTTCAATTCAATGGATTCTCGCCACTGCCGTGATTCCTTAACACTACGCTCAAAGTGATCGTCACTTTTAAGATGCAAACCGTTTCGTCGGTTACGAGCGGCACGGTACAAGATAGCTCTGCGTTGTTTCTCGGTCATAAAACCTCCCATCCACCAATTTGCCAGTATGATTCTATTTTTGCTATTCCTATGTTTATGAAAGTCAGTTTTGAACTTCCTAACATAACAAAGTTCACAAAGGTAATGTGTTGAACTCTCCGTATTTATCATTGATAAGATAAGCCACTTCTCTATTGCGCGCATCCTTAGATAATAGCAACTCAGCAATAGTTAGTAATGCCAACGCAGGTTGACCAATTTTTAAAGACTCGCCCCAAAATGGCTTTATTACTTTAAGAGGTGGTAACTCTTTATGTCCGATAGAGTACTTGACCGGTTGATGTCGGCTAAACAATAGTATCTCGTGAGGGTGGTTATATTTTGTAAGCTGAGTCGCGGCCACTTCTCCCCCCCAAACATCTCCTGGCTGCAATAAGATATCTTCCCAATTGTCAACAGGAGGATAAGTCGTCACCTGATGATGGCGAGCTAAAATGTGACCATAATTTTTCAACCATTCATAACGCAACTCAGGCTCATGTAAAAACCTTCTTAGGCGTTTATTCTTTACTATATGGTTGTTTTCAATAAGGTACTTCATTGCCTTTGTAACCATACCAACCGAAATGTCAGCTTTAGATGCAATATTCGCATAGGTCTCATTGATAAGGCCTTTTTCAGCGAAAAGAGCAAATAAGCACTTCATGATACCGATAGTCATAAACTGGTGAGATTTATCTTGTTTTATCGGAGGTCTATTGCCAATGAATATGCATATGTCACTAGTCATTACTCTTACGTTTCCGGAGTCATCGGCATAGTTGATGTTTGAGTCATGGCATAGCTGCCTAAGATAATCACTGAGATGATTGCAAAAAAGTATGTCGTTAGCTTTTGGTCGTCGTTTCAAATAGCTTTCAATACTTTCTTTACGATGTATATGAGCATGGAAAATATTAAACGTTATCGGCTGACCATTAACTGTCATTTTTAGCTGCGGCCTACCACCCATTTTTCCATCCGTATAGACAGCGTTGAATTCTGACGGTAAGCCAACAAGATTGGGTTCGTTATGGAGTTGTTTCATCGTAAATACACGCCTCACGAATTTTTCATGATTCATGAAAAAAATTAAATTATAGAGTTTTATAGCTTAAAAACTTAAAACTTTCGAGAAAAATGAAAAAAAGCGGTAAGTTTTATTGAGGAAATTTCATTAAAATCAATAGGTAGGATTAAAAACATACATTCACTACGCATTTCTTGAAAGTATGAATATAACAATAGGTCAAATGTTATTTTTATTATAATAATCAATATATTAGATTTATTATTGGGTCGTTTATTGTCATTTTGAACCTACTTTATTTGATAGCCACAAAAACTTGCATTTATTGTTTATAATCAATATGTTATTAAAATTTCGAATGCTGAGAAAAAGAGTTGAATCATACTTTCAGTACGTACTTTCAAACTTTCAGTACGCCTATTTTTATGATGTTGAGCAATAAACTACCGCTGAATAAGAAGGCTAAAATTCTTCATAATCCAAATAGTTCAGATAGAGACTTTAACGGTTGCCCATGTACTCAATACTATCTATCATTACCCCAGACCAAGCATACGCCCCTTGGTCTTAAAATATGAGGCATACTTTGTATGTGGGTCCGCGCAGCACTGGTCACAGTCAGTTCGTAAGGAACAAAAGGTGGCATTGAGATGGCAGCGGCATCTCTAACTTATAGCTGTAAAATTCTTAATGGAGCCGTTCAGGGCCCCATCTTCTAATTTATCCATTTCTCTGTATCTAAACGATCTTACCGGTTGTTGATAATCTCTCTAATTCATTTCGTCCCCAAAATGCAATGCTCCCTCGCACACTTATGTCGAGTAGACGACACCTGTTACCAAGTGTCGCCCCTCTAAGAACCCAGCGTGCAACTTTCACCGCACTAGGCTCAAGCCTTCACGAAGGCACCAGTTGGCACCCAGCAACTTACAAAGCAGTGA
>NZ_CAWPIM010000040.1:0-3214 GCF_963888245.1 Vibrio sp. B4-6 | reverse complement strand
TCAGGTGGGTCCACAACGCTATGGTCGCCAAGCAAATTTCTTAATTCGGAAAGCTGCTTCGTTCTCATTCACACATTCAATGTTCTTCCATTGAGTCCACAAAACCCCTTCGGTGTTGTATGGTTAAGCCTCACGGGCAATTAGTATTGGTTAGCTCAACGCCTCGCAGCGCTTACACACCCAACCTATCAACGTTCTAGTCTCGAACAACCCTTTAGGACACTTAAAGTGCCAGGGAAGACTCATCTCAGGGCTCGCTTCGCGCTTAGATGCTTTCAGCGCTTATCAATTCCGAACTTAGCTACCGGGCAATGCCATTGGCATGACAACCCGAACACCAGCGGTTCGTCCACTCCGGTCCTCTCGTACTAGGAGCAGCCCCCTTCAATCTTCCAACGCCCACGGCAGATAGGGACCGAACTGTCTCACGACGTTCTAAACCCAGCTCGCGTACCACTTTAAATGGCGAACAGCCATACCCTTGGGACCGACTTCAGCCCCAGGATGTGATGAGCCGACATCGAGGTGCCAAACACCGCCGTCGATATGAACTCTTGGGCGGTATCAGCCTGTTATCCCCGGAGTACCTTTTATCCGTTGAGCGATGGCCCTTCCATTCAGAACCACCGGATCACTATGACCTACTTTCGTACCTGCTCGAACCGTCATTCTCGCAGTTAAGCGGGCTTATGCCATTGCACTAACCTCACGATGTCCAACCGTGATTAGCCCACCTTCGTGCTCCTCCGTTACTCTTTGGGAGGAGACCGCCCCAGTCAAACTACCCACCAGGCACTGTCCGCAACCCCGATGAGGGGCCTACGTTAGAACATCAAAACGACAAGGGTGGTATTTCAAGGTCGACTCCACGCAATCTAGCGACTGCGCTTCTAAGTCTCCCACCTATCCTACACATGTAGGTTCAATGTTCAGTGCCAAGCTGTAGTAAAGGTTCACGGGGTCTTTCCGTCTAGCCGCGGGTACACTGCATCTTCACAGCGATTTCAATTTCACTGAGTCTCGGGTGGAGACAGCGTGGCCATCATTACGCCATTCGTGCAGGTCGGAACTTACCCGACAAGGAATTTCGCTACCTTAGGACCGTTATAGTTACGGCCGCCGTTTACCGGGGCTTCGATCAAGAGCTTCGACCTAAGTCTAACCCCATCAATTAACCTTCCGGCACCGGGCAGGCGTCACACCGTATACGTCATCTTGCGATTTTGCACAGTGCTGTGTTTTTAATAAACAGTTGCAGCCACCTGGTATCTGCGACTCTCGTCAGCTCCATCCGCGAGGGACTTCACCAATAAGAGCGTACCTTCTCCCGAAGTTACGGTACCATTTTGCCTAGTTCCTTCACCCGAGTTCTCTCAAGCGCCTTGGTATTCTCTACCCGACCACCTGTGTCGGTTTGGGGTACGATTGCTTATAATCTGAAGCTTAGAGGCTTTTCCTGGAAGCAGGGCATCAATGACTTCACTGCCGTAGCAGCTCGACGTCGTGTCTCAGCCTAACAAGAAACCGGATTTACCTAGTCTCTTAGCCTACGCACTTGAACCAGGACAACCGTCGCCTGGCCCACCTAGCCTTCTCCGTCCCCCCATCGCAATTATAAGCAGTACGGGAATATTAACCCGTTTCCCATCGACTACGCTTTTCAGCCTCGCCTTAGGGGTCGACTTACCCTGCCCCGATTAACGTTGGACAGGAACCCTTGGTCTTCCGGCGGGGAGGTTTTTCACCCCCCTTATCGTTACTCATGTCAGCATTCGCACTTCTGATACCTCCAGCATGCTTTACAACACACCTTCAACGGCTTACAGAACGCTCCCCTACCCAATACAGTAAACTGTATTGCCGCAGCTTCGGTTTACTACTTAGCCCCGTTACATCTTCCGCGCAGGCCGACTCGACCAGTGAGCTATTACGCTTTCTTTAAATGATGGCTGCTTCTAAGCCAACATCCTGGCTGTCTGAGCCTTCCCACATCGTTTCCCACTTAGTAGTAATTTGGGACCTTAGCTGGCGGTCTGGGTTGTTTCCCTCTCCACGACGGACGTTAGCACCCGCCGTGTGTCTCCCGGATAGTACTTACTGGTATTCGGAGTTTGCAAAGGGTTGGTAAGTCGGGATGACCCCCTAGCCTTAACAGTGCTCTACCCCCAGTAGTATTCGTCCGAGGCGCTACCTAAATAGCTTTCGGGGAGAACCAGCTATCTCCGAGTTTGATTGGCCTTTCACCCCTAGCCACAAGTCATCCGCTAATTTTTCAACATTAGTCGGTTCGGTCCTCCAGTTGATGTTACTCAACCTTCAACCTGCCCATGGCTAGATCACCCGGTTTCGGGTCTATATCCAGAGACTGAAGCGCCCAGTTAAGACTCGGTTTCCCTACGGCTCCCCTATTCGGTTAACCTTGCCACTGAATATAAGTCGCTGACCCATTATACAAAAGGTACGCAGTCACAGGACAATGCCTGCTCCTACTGCTTGTACGTACACGGTTTCAGGTTCTATTTCACTCCCCTCACAGGGGTTCTTTTCGCCTTTCCCTCACGGTACTGGTTCACTATCGGTCAGTCAGTAGTATTTAGCCTTGGAGGATGGTCCCCCCATGTTCAGACAGGATAACACGTGTCCCGCCTTACTCGATTTCACTTATAATGATGGAACAGTTACGGGGCTATCACCCTTTATTGCGCCACTTTCCAGAGGCTTCACCTGCATCATTAAAAGCTTAAGGGCTAGTCCAATTTCGCTCGCCGCTACTTTCGGAATCTCTGTTGATTTCTTCTCCTCGGGGTACTTAGATGTTTCAGTTCCCCCGGTTTGCCTCCTTACCCTATGTATTCAGGTAAGGATACGTGCTTATGCACGTGGGTTTCCCCATTCGGAAATCGTAGACTCAAGTGGCTGTTACTGCCTAATCTACGCTTATCGCAAGTTACTACGTCCTTCATCGCCTCTGACTGCCAAGGCATCCACCGTGTACGCTTAGTCACTTAACCATACAACCCGAAGAAGTTTCGTGTTGCAGACAAGTCACCAAGGTTGTCTCTCATTATTTGAATGAGCGAGAGACGTTTGATTTTGCCGGACTCAATTTTGAAAACTTACCGAAGTAAGCTTTCCCAAGAACACTTGAATGTGTTTGGTATCAATACGTTAAACGCATTGATGTTGAGAACTTTTATTTGATAACAACAAACAC
>NZ_CAWPIM010000039.1:0-3230 GCF_963888245.1 Vibrio sp. B4-6 | reverse complement strand
TATGGAACGGTAGCAGTGTTTGAAGACTTGTATGGAAACTTGTGGGATCTTCTTCAATTGAATCCAAGCCATCCAATGGCAAAAAGGTAGCATAACAAACGCTTCAAGAGGGACAGCCAACGCGTGGCATTTTTACTATGCGTTGGTTTCGGTGATTACGGTGTTATGCGGTAAGTTGGTAGTAGCGTTGTCTGCCCCTTAAGCGGGCGTTAAATTGCAGTCAAGGATGGTGGATTATCAAAATTGATATTTATGATGTGTTTATTGGCGAGTCGGCCTTTGGCAACCCTTGCGGGGTACTAGAGCTAAAGAGCTGGCTTTCTGATACCGAGTTACATCAAATCACCCGTGAAGTTGGACAGCCTGTGACTTCGTTCATTACTCACATCGACGGACAGTTTCACATTCGCTGGTTTGCATTGGATGGTGAAATTAATCTTTGTGGTCACGGGAGTTTAGGTGCTGGTGCAGCGATCCTTTCTAAGTACCAGCTAGAAAATGTAGTTTTCAACAGTAAACATGGTGAAGTGGTGATTGCTAAGAGAAATGACCAATATTCATTGTTATTACCTAGTTGGGAAGGTAAGCCTTGTACCGTTCCACTAGAAATCTCTGATTTAGCGACTGATGCGATTGATGTTTTCTCTACCCGAGACTTAGTCTTGGTTCTGTCTTCGGTTGAGACTGTAATGAATTTCCAGCCAGATGATGAGCGCTTGAGAAAAATCAATGAATACCATGCTCTGATTGTAACGGCTGCAAATGGTAATAGTGGTTATGTTCTAAGATACTTTGCACCCCAAATTGGCATATCTGAGGATTTAGCAACAGGCTCAGCACAATGCTCTCTTGCACCGTATTGGTTTAAAAAACTTGGATCCGACTCATTGAATGTACGTCAACTTTCAATGTCAGGAGGTTATTTTGAAGTAGAGAGAACAACTGAAAATTCAATTACAGTATTTGCCCAAGCAAAGCGGCGAGCAATTGCAATTTAACAAACGGCTCAAGAGGGATTGCCAACGCGTGGCGGTTTTGGTGCAAAATTGAAGTTCAGTGTTTACAGTGTGTTTTTTGAGTTCGGCAGTGCGTTGTCAACCCCTTAGCCGGGCGTTAGGCAAGGTGAGTTTTTATCAGCTAAATCGAGTTGGAATTGAGCGATAAATTCCATGTTTTGTGGCTTAGCTTAAGCAATAAATAATCATCACATATTTGTTGTTTCGTGATCGCGTTGGGTTGCTTTTCGTTGTGAGTTTAGCGGCAAAATAACCTTCAGCATCCAAACGTCCGCCGAGCATGCTACGCTCGTCACTTTTCTTCCAAATCGCTCAATTTGAGTTTTTTGTTTCTTTGCTGATTCGGAATTTTGGTTTATAAATGAATCGGTTAGTTTGTTTCAAATTTACAAAAAAGCTCGTTCTTTGGTTGTACATGTGTCGGTGTCAATTGGTTGGCCTAACAAACGGCTCAAGAGGGATTGTCAACGCGTGGCGGCTTTAGTGCAAAATTGAAGTTCAGAGTTTACGGTGTGTTTTTTGAGTTCGGTGATGCGTTGTCAACCCCTTAGCCGGGCGTTAGCTGAGGTTAAGAAAAATCATAAAATTCCGTGTTCATTTTTTCTTGGTCTGAGGCTCTAGCTTTACACCTGAAAGTCAGCACTTTTCCGCGTATCTCGCCAGTGGCACTGTTCGTGAAGTGGTTGAACTAACCGAAGTCTGTTTACGGGAAGTGGTGTGTTTGTTTATTTCTTTGGTGTGGCTTCTTTGGTTTTGAAACACTGTCGCGCTTAAATGGATTTCGCGCACTTGGTTGTTGGCTTCTTCGAAAGGATTCTTTGTAAATTTAAGTCTTAGAAGCTCGCCAGTTTTCCTGTTATTTCTTCTTTGCCAAGTGCGTTTCATGGATTAGGTTTTAGTTTCTCAGTTGTCCGTTTTACTTTGTCGCTTGAAAGCAATAATGTGTTTTAAATTAGGTCGTTGGGTAGCAAATCTTCGGCTAAAGTGCAGCAGCTAACAAACGGCTCAAGAGGGATTGCCAACGCTTGGCGACTTTAGTACAAAATTGAAGTTCAGTGTTTAAGTGTGTTTTTTAAGTTCGGCGGTGCGTTGTCAACCCCTTAGCCGGGCGTTATGCAACTCAGGTGAATTTAGGGGTTCAATCTTTTGGGATTTCTCTGGCCATTCGTTTTGTGTTGTCGGCAAATGAGTTTTTTTATCCTCAAATTCGTGGTCAGCTCGAACCGTAAAACAGGCAAATTTCTTTGTTTGCCTCAATGAGTTTTAGCGTTGGCACGTTGGAAATTGAGCGGGTGCAAAGTGTCGAAAGGGCAAGTTAATCGATCATTTAGTATTTGTTGAAGGCTTTGCTTGTTGAGTTCGTTTGGTTCAAAAGCCTAGGTTGTCGCTGAAAGGCAGACTTTGTTTTGGCGGTTTATGTATCACGGCTCTTGCTTGGGTTGATTCTTGAATAACTCAACCATTGCAATTGTGGTTTTTGATCGAGTAAAGTCAGCTTATCTTATTGAATTTGCATAACAAAGCATTTAAGAGGGATTCTCAACGCTTGGCATTTTTGTTTCTACTTCAAGTTTAGTGTTTACGGTACAATACTTTAGGTCGGGTGGAGGCGTTGTTCACCCCTTAATGCGGCGTTATGGCTCATTCAATTGGCTGGGGCTGTATATAAAAACAGTTTTTCTTGTTTTCATGCTTTAATCTGTATAAGTTACCCATCATTTTCTAACAAAGCAGGCAATTAACAAGTGCGTAGTTCATTGAGAAAAAAGGTAATTCAAGTTTGTTCCAAGAAGATTGAACAGAAGGGTGATAATGTAGGCGTTTCATTTTATGCATTTTTTGCTAATAAAAATGACGATCCAGATTTGTTAATGGAAGCCGCCACATGGTGGATTCAAGAACACAAATTAGACCATTTTGAAAAAGCTCATAAAATCATGGCAATGGTAAAATCTGATATTTAGTGAACTGAGCCATAACAAACGGTTTAAGAGGGACTGCCAACGCGTGGCGGTTTTTGCTTAAATCAACATTTGTGATTACGGTTGCTATTTTAGGTTCGGCGTTTTGCGTTGTCAGCCCCTTAACCGGGCGTTAGGTATTTGGAGGCATCATGAGATCAATCTTGTTGATTATTTGTACTGTTTTATTAAACGGCTGCTTGGGTATGCCCGAATCAGTAAAGCCTGTGTCGGATTTTGAACTGAACAATTA
>NZ_CAWPIM010000038.1:0-3302 GCF_963888245.1 Vibrio sp. B4-6 | reverse complement strand
ATGCTTCCAAGAAATGGACGATGCCGATCAGAAACTGGCGACAAGCTCTAAACCGCTTTATGATTATGTTCGAAGACCGACTCACTCAATACATGTAACCCTGACAGTTACACAGAATTATTTACAGAGTCCATTTGATTTGTTAATGAAGTTCCGTAGGTATCTTTTTGCTGTACTCTCGACTTTTAAACCTCGAAGCTCAACCTCACTTGTACTTCCGTCTGGGAAGTAGATAACTAAAGTATCATTGAAAACTGCATATTCAGCTAAAAACTGTTTTCCATCGATCATAACTTCTACTTCTTCATTCATTCTCAATAGCTTCCTCTATTTCACCAGCAAGTTTAACGTAAACAGTCTGTCTTGGTTCACCCTGTTTCGTGCAGTCATGATCAATCTGATCTGCTAATTCTTCACCATAAGCATCACGAATATATTCAAGAACTTCTGAACGGCTGAATGTTCTTGAGCCCTTTGACTCTATGTAGTAAACACGTCCTGCTTCGAGATCAATTGAGCCATTCTGCTTTAGATGATCTTTCAATTGTTCCTTTAACTGATTTTCCGCCATTTTTAACTGCTTAATCTGAGCCTTAACAGTTATTAGTTCATTTGCTGTTGCTAATACTTCACTATCCATCTAACTTTCCTTGTGATGAAATAACCTAAAAATGCTTAACGCCCTGTTAAGGTGTGGGCAACCCAATACAAAAGCCTCCGCACACCACCTTAAACACTAAACACAACGCATAGTAAAAATGCCACGCGTTGCGAATCACTTTTAAACAGATTGTTATATGCCGCCTAGAGTTTGGTTAAATATTCTGGTTGCCTAACTTTTTCCAAAACGAATTTAAGAACTCGTGCTCCATTTTAGACATAGGGTACTGGAATACATTTCCTTCACGGATGTTGGCAAAAGCCATTTCTTTTTCATCCGGTTCAAAGATTATTCCTTGAGTGGTAAATTCAGTTAAGACCCCTAGACACTTATTTACTCGCTTGTTCCCCAACGTGTCTTTGTTACTCATAACAAAACTTTTCAAAGTATAAGCAGAAGCTTGTTGGTAATCTTCGATCTTCGGAAAAATGATAGGCGTATCATTTTCCATCACTATATCGGTTACGTTTAAAGCGATCATACCTCTACTTTTTGAAGAGCGGTCTGTCGATAAACGAGTTCTAATTTGCTTGTTAGCTTCTTGTACGCGCTTACCTAGTTGCTTGAACGACTTCATTCGTTTGCACTCGACATAAAGCCGGGTTCCATCGATATCTACAACAAGGTCTGAGATGCCTCTGAGATCAACGGTATAACCAGCCTTGATGAAACGAGAAGCAACCCCAAGCTCAAATGCAAAGTCTCTCGATTGATCTTTGGTCGTAGCATTTCTGAATCTCTGACCTGAGGTCATTTTTTTGATAGGTTCTAATATCTCATCAGCATCAAAGGACTTGTATACATTCATGATGCGAACAAGCTCGGCAGCTTCTTTGTGTGCATTCATGAAAACGGTAACACTTTCTTTAGCGTCTTTAGGTCCACCGCCCTTCAAAAACTCTTCAAGATCTTTTTCGTAAGCACCAAATCGAGTTTTCTGGTACGGAACACCGAAACTGCTGATCCACTCACAAGCTTCCACATATGCTTCTTCAACTTGCTTATCCTCATGGATGAATTTTTCACAATCAGGTTCGATATAGTTACTACTCAATACGATATCCTCATTAACAACAGTAGATTAGGCATATAACGCCCGGCTAAGGGGTTGGCAACGCACCGCCGAACTTAAGCAAACACTGAACTGCAATTTTGCACTAAAGTCGCCACGCGTTGGCAATCCCTCTTGAGCCGTTTGTTAGCTGCTGCACTTTAGCCGGAGATTGACTACCCAACAGCCTAATTTAAAACACATTATTGCTTTCAAACGACAAAGTAAAACGGACAATTTAGAAACTAAAACCTAATCCACGAAACGCACTTGGCAAAGAAGAAATAACAGGAAAACTTGACGAGCTTCTAGAGCTTAAATTTACAAAGAATTATGTCGAAGAAGCCAACAACCAAGTGCGCAAAAACCATTTAGGCGCGAAAGAGCTTCAAAACCAAAGAAGCCACACCAAAGAAATAAACAAACGCACCACTTCCCGTAAGAAGGCTTCGGTTAGTTCAACCGCTTCACGAACAGTGCCACTGGCGAGATACATGGAAAAGTGCTGACTTTCAGGTGTAAAGCTAGAGCCTCAGACTAAGAAAAATAAACACGTAATTTTATGATTTCTCTTAACCTCAGCTAACGCCCTGTTAAGGTGTGAGCAACGCAATACCGAAGCTCCCGCATACCACCTTAAACACCAAACGCAACGCATAGTAAAAATGCCATGCGTTGCGAATCACTCTTAAACAGATTGTTAAATTTTAATAGCTTCCACGATAGTGAGCAGTAAGATCACCATCTAGTTTCGAGAGTTTCTCAATGGTATGTAAACCTTTTGATAACACAAATTCCACTCGTTCTGGGTCATCCCAACTCTTGTGCCCGAACTTCCCTCCGTGAAATAGGTTATTTCGCATAGTTTTTAGAGCGAATACTAGATTATTTAGCTCTGTGGACTCCTCAGGAAACTCGAAATCCACCCAACTAATTTGTTCATTACGGTAAACTTGCCTCAAAGGTGGTTTAGACATCAGTTCTTTTTCAAGTTTATCGAGAGCATACGAATCAGAGTACTGTTCAATAAATCGTTTCCAGTCAGGCTCTGCGGAATCTCTAAAACCAGCTTTAACATAACCAGATTCTTTTAGTGCAAACTCTAATCGTGAAAACTGTAAGAAAAAAGCATATACCAACTGCTGCGTTTCTCCAGTGTAGAAATTTTTCATGTTACCTCTTAAAATTTAACGCCCGCTTAAGGGGCAGACAACGCTACTACTCACTTTCCGCATAGCACCTTAATCACAAAAACCAACGCATAGTGAAAATACCACGCGTTGGCTGTCCCTCTTGAAGCGTTTGTTATAGCGATGCTTTAGCTGCCCATAGAAATATGATGCGTTGCACACAGCTTATTTCCTGCTGGATCGCGTAAATAAGCTAGATACATTTTTCTTTCTCCACTTACCCTGAGACCTGGAGGATCTTCGCAAGCTACACCGCCATTAGCTAAGCCTGCTGCATGCCATGAATCCACTAACTCTGGGCTACTGACTTTTAAGCCAATTGTCATTCCATTACCATGAGTCGCCAGCTCTCCATTTATTGGCTTCGTAATTCCAAGCACACCATCTTTGTTTATGTAAA
>NZ_CAWPIM010000037.1:0-3394 GCF_963888245.1 Vibrio sp. B4-6 | reverse complement strand
TTCCAAGAAATGGACGATGCCGATCAGAAACTGGCGACAAGCTCTAAACCGCTTTATGATTATGTTCGAAGACCGACTCACTCAATACATGTAACCCTGACAGTTACACAGAATTATTTACAGGGTCTTTATTTTTCTTAGTCTGAGGCTCTAGCTTTCCACCTGAAAGTCATCATTTTTCCGCGTATCTCGCCAGTGGCACTGTTCGTGAAGTGGTTGAACTAACCTAAGTCTTCTTACGGGAAGTGGTGTGTTTGTTTATTTCTTTGGTGTGGTTTCTTTGGTTTTGAAGTTTTTCGCGTTTAAATGGATTTCGTGCACTTGGTTGTTGGCTTCTTCGACATAATTCTTTGTAAATTTAAGTCCTAGAAGCTCGTCAAGTTTTCCTGCTATTTCTTCTTTGCCAAGTGCGTTTCGTGGGTTAGGTTTTAGTTCCTCAGTTGTCCGTTTTACTTTTTCGCTTGAAAACAATAATGTGTTTTAAATTAGGCCGTTGGGTCGTAAATCTCCGGCTAAAGTGCAGCAGCTAACAAACGGCTCAAGAGGGATTGCCAACGCTTGGCGGCTTTAGTTCAAAATTGAAGTTCAGTGTTTACAGTGTGTTTTTTAAGTTCGGCGGTGCGTTGTCAACCCCTTAGCCGGGCGTTATAAAGCAAATGGAGTTCATACGTTGGAAATGGATATTTTCGTAGTTGATGCATTTACAGATCAACAGTTTAAAGGTAACTCGGCAGCAGTAGTTCCAATTGAAGATTGGCTTACTGATGAGCTAATGCAAAACATAGCAGCTGAAAACAACTTGTCAGAAACAGCTTACATAAAAAATGTGGGTGCTAATCAGTATGAAATTCGCTGGTTTTCTCCACTGACAGAAATTGATTTCTGTGGTCATGCGACCTTAGCATCTGCTCATGTATTGTTTAATGAATTCGGTGTTGAAAACCAAATTGAGTTCATCACAAAAGAAGTCGGAAACTTAAATGTCATTCTCAATTCGCAGAATGAAATAGAGATGACTTTCCCCAACCAGAAACCTGAGGTTATTTCTACAATCCCGACACAACTACTTAATGGGCTATCTAACAAGCCGACAGAGGTTCTCAAGAACAGGCAAGCGTACTTTGCCGTCTTTGCAAGTGAGCAAGAAGTTTTGGATGTCACTTATGTCTCTGAACAATTGAAACAGCTTGCACCGTTAGACGTTGTAGTAACAGCTAAGTCCAGTAAGTACGATTTTGTATCTCGTTACTTTTGGCCAGCAAATGGTGGTGATGAAGACCCAGTTACAGGTTCCATTCATTCTGGTTTGGCCCCTTATTGGGCTAACAAATTGAACAAAACCGATTTAGTTGCCTACCAAGCTTCCAAAAGAGGTGGTGTGCTCAAGTGCCGTGTTTTAGACGGAACCGTTGTTCTTTCAGGTAAAGGTGTTCTTTATCTAAAGGGCAGAATTAACGTTTAGTGGCAATCTGCTTTATAACAAGGCGTTTAAGAGGGATTCATGCCGCGTGGCATTTTTGGTTTACAGTGAGTTTTGGTGGTGAAAGTGGTCTGCGGAAAGCTGGTTTATGCGGCATTCACCCCTTAACGCAGCGTTATGCCTTATGGAGATAAGAATGTTCATCGCAGTTTATGAGTTTGAAATTAAAGACGGAAAACAGGCTGAGTTTCGAGAAGCATGGCTTGAAGTAACAAAAGTAATTTACAAATATTGTGGTAGCTTCGGTTCCAGATTACACATATCTGAAAACCCTAATGTTCTAGTTGGTTATGCACAATGGCCAAGTCGAGAACTGTGGGAAAAAGATCATGACATAGCAGATAAGCAGTATCAATATTTCCGTCAGAAAATGCGTGATTGCTTAGTAAAATCAAAAACGGTTTATGAACTTGAAGTAAGTGATGACTATCTGCAAGCATCCTCGACACAGGCATAACAAACGGCTCAAGAGGGATTGCCAACGCGTGGCGACTTTAGTGCAAAATTGAAATTCAGTGTTTAAGGTGTGTTTTTTTAGTTAGGCAGTGCGTTGTCAACCCCTTAGCCGGGCGTTATAAAGCAGAGGAACATCAGTGAAACTTGGAAGAAATGAGCCATGTTGGTGCGGCTCAAAGAAAAAATACAAACGTTGTCATTTAGGGCGTGATAAACAAGCTCCTGTTGATAAAGGTACGATAATGAAAGAGATGAATAGCTTCAACTCAAAAAAAATTTGTAGCGTACCAGAATCGATGAAATCTGAATGTTCAAAGAAAATCATCAAAGCGCATTCAGTATCAAAAAGCTCCTCCCTAAAATCTATAGCAGCAGATGGACATGTTTATACTACCTTCAAAACAAATCATGACTTCTCTATGTCTAAAAGAGTCCGTCCAAAGAAAGTAGGTATTAACCAAGCCTCAGTGTTTACTGGTTTCTGCTCAACTCACGACAAAGACATATTCGCTCCGATTGAAGACAATGCGTTTGATAAAAGTCCATACCATTGTTTTCTTGTGGCATATCGATCTTTATGCCGAGAACTATTTGTAAAAGAGAGCGCTGCAAATACATTTAGCTTTGCCCAAGAGTTAGATAAAGGTAAATCTCTTAGTGAACAAGTCATGATACAACAAATGGCTAAATACTATGGTTCAAATAATGATCTTACAATGGGAGACCTGCGGTACCTGAAGCAGAAGCTTGATCACATGTTTACGGCTGCTATCTTTGATGACTTACATCACTTAGTCGTGGAACTTGAATTACCTCCGAGGGTTATGACCAGTGCGGTACTGGGGTATACGGTTGGCTTCGATGGTGAACTGCTTCAAACGATATCTAATGATCCCAAGGATGTACCAGATTATGTGTTCATTAACTCTTTTGCTTCTGAAAACAAAGGGTACATTGTCTTGTCGTGGTTGAAAGAGCATTCAAGAAGCAATTTAAAATTTGTTAACCAACTCCTTCAGACAGGTTCTGTTTCAAACTCACTTTCTATTTTCACTTTCGCAATGGTTGAAAATATTTATATATCACCAGAATGGTGGGATAGTTTAAACGAAGCAGAGCAAGAAAAAATTTGTGCTATTTATGCTCAAGGCGCTACCGAGCATACAGACAATGATGTGTTAGTTGGAATTCCGGTCTTGGATGAAAACCCTCTAATAAACACGGTCACAGTTGGGGAGTTTGCTTTATAACAAAGCATTTAAGAGTGATTCGCAACGCTTGGCAGTTTCGCTTCGCTCAAGTATAGCCAAGCACCGCTCACACCTTAATGCGGCGTTAGGCAAGGTGAGTTTTTATCAGCTAAAACGAGTCGAAATTGAACGGTAAATTCCATGTTCTCAGGCTGAGCTTAAGCAATAAATCGTCATCACATATTTGTTGTTTCTTGATCGCGTTAGG
>NZ_CAWPIM010000036.1:0-3426 GCF_963888245.1 Vibrio sp. B4-6 | reverse complement strand
GGCAAAGCGGGTTTAGCTGTAGTGTCGTTCATATTCATAACCTAAAATATGTAAAAAAGTGCGCTATTGTAGACAATAGAAGCCGACCGCTCAACAAAGTAAAGATGCTATTTCATATGCGGTATAGAACGCAGAACTAGATGACATATAATGCCCGGTTAAGGGGCTGACAACGCAAAACACTGAACTCAAAATAACAACCGTAATCACAAAGGCCGATTTGAACAAAAATCGCCACGCGTTGGCAGTCCCTCTTGAACCGTTTGTTATGTTTATTTAGCCTAAGATTTCAGGCACTTAATTGCGTCACTTACCGTCTCAAATTGAATTTTTGTCAAACAAACTTCAGCTCGACAAAATTCGTGACATTGAATCAATCTTGATGCATCTTCTGCTGAAATCTGGACTGAGTTTCCAACCAAGTTAACCGCTGTTGAAGCATCTGAAACCAATGAATATACAAAACCTTCAGAATCGATTACTCGATCATCTGAGCTAAAAATCAGCCCCACACATTCGCAGTTCAAGTCAGTTTCTGAGCCCAAATAAATGAGCTCATCGTCACCATCCAATTTCAGGATACAAGGCCAATTGACCATGAATTTCTCCAATAAACATAACGCCTGGTTAAGGGGTTGACAACGCACCGCCGAACTTAAAAAGCGCACTGTAAACACTGAACTTCAATTTTGCATTAAAATCGACGAGCGTTGGCAATCCCTCTTTAACCGTTTGTTAGGCCAACCGATTGACACTGACACTTTCAAAACTAAAGAACGAGCTTTTTTTGTAAATTTTAAGCAAACTAACCGATTCATTTATAAACCAAAACTCTAACTCAGCAAAGAAACAACAAATATGTGATGACGATTTATCGAACAAGTTAAGCCAGGAAAAAGTGGATTTACAGCTCAATTCAAACTCGTTTTAGCTGATAAAAACTCACCTTGCCTAACGCCCGGCTAAGGGGTTGACAACGCACCGCCGAACTCAAAAAACACACTGTAAACGCTGAACTTCAATTTTGCACCAAAGCCGCCAAGCGTTGGCAATCCCTCTTGAGCCGTTTGTTATGCAAATTCAATAAGATAAACTGACTTTACTCGATCAAAAGCCACGATTGCAATGGTTGAGTGATTCAAGAACCAACCCAAGTAAGAACCGTGATAAATAAGCAGCCAAAACAAAGCCCACCTTTCAGCAACCAACCAAGCTTTTGAATCAGACAAACTCAACAAGCAAGACTTTCAGCAAGTGCAAAATGCTCGAATAACTTGCTCTTTCCACTCTTTGCGCACGCTGAATTGGCAACAAACCAGCACCAAAACTCATTGAGGCAAACAAAGAACCTTGCCTGTTTTACGGTTTGAGTTAACCACGAATTTGAGGGTGAAAGTGCTCATTTGCCGACAACACAAAACGAATGGTCAGAGAAATCCCAAAAGATTGAATCCCTAAATTTACCTGAGTTGCCTAACGCCCGCTTAAGGGGCAGCCAACGCTACTGCCAAGCTTCCGCATAACACCGTAATCACAAAAACCAACGCATAGTAAAAATGCCGCGCGTTGGCTGTCCCTCTTGAAGCGTTTGTTATGTTTTGGGCCAATGGGTACGATTTAGACCATAAACAGCATGATCTACAACTCGGCCATTCAAATTTTCTGCGCGACTGATTATGCCCTCAAGCGAGAAACCTAAACGTTCACATACATTACGACTTGGAATATTTTCGCTTGCTGCTGATATCTGAACCTTTTCCATATCAAACTCAGTAAAAGCCAAGTCGGTCAGTTTTAAAACTGACTTACTCACGATACCTTTACCTTGGTATTCAGAGCTTAACCAGTAGCCAATCTCTACTTTTTTAAGTTGACGGTTAATACTGTTAAAACTGATATTTCCAACCAACTTATCTTGGTAAATCATCCCACAAACTAAGGATTTTCCATCAGCATAATCATGCAATGAACTTTTGATAAAGCTAAGAAAAAACTCTTCATTGGTTGCATGAGGAGGCCAAGCTAACCATTGACTCAAGTATTCCCTCTCTCGACTGACAATTTCAAGATAGGCCGAAGCAAACTTGGGAGTAACCAAAGCCAGTTTCAGATCGGTATCAACATCCAATGTAAACATGATTTCCTCTTAAAAACATAACGCCCGGCTAAGGGGTTGACAACGCACCGCCGAACTCAAAAAACACACTGTAAACACTGAACTTCAATTTTGTACTAAAGCCGCCACGCGTTGACAATCCCTCTTGAGCCGTTTGTTAACTGCCTGAATACGTAAGCTCATTATGCGGTTACAACCTCTATGTACAACCTAGCATTTAGTGATCTTTGTTCAGATTTATAACTCATTGGTTTTGAAGAATATACAACTGAGATAGTATCAGGCCAACTGGATAATTTATTGGTAAAATCTTATGAAAGGTGATTTTTGCAATATAAAAAACTTTACACCTACTTCAAGAACTCTTGAAGGTATTAATGATATGAACAACGTTATTCAAATGAGTAACTATCTGGAAAGTATCATAAATCTATTGCCGTTTTATCAAATCTTTGCAGGGCGTAATTCTTATGCTGGTGTAGCAATAACCTCAGCAGGTTGGAACGCATATACATACGATTGGAAAAGCTTTTCAGAAGCAATCATGGCGATACCACAAATAAAAAGAGAAAGACTTGAGTATATTTCTTACAACCAGATGCTTTACGCAAAAGGAAAGGATTATGATTTTTGGAAATGTGTTTACAACTCATTTTAAATTAATGCCACTGTTATTAACTAGCTTGCTTTACTCTAGTACTTCTTTAGCATCATTTATTGAAGGCAAGCAAGATTTACAGTTTGATCTTGCTAATAAATATCAAGCTCTAGATGACAAAATGAAAGAATGTTCAACTCTGAAAAAACGTCCTGTGACAATAGATGACCCTTGGTTAAAGTCACTACCAGAACAAACACAAAGGATAGTTTTATTTGAGCTTTACAAAAAAGCTCAAAAGCGGTGCTCACAAAGTGAAGAAATTGCATATATTGCAGCAGCTGTTGAATTAGCAATCATTGGAGAAGAACAGCCATTAAATGAGTATATAAAACTAAGGACGTATGACTCCATTGACCCTGAAGGAGTAAAAATCATAGAAAAACTTGATGAAAAAGAACTTAAACGAGTTTCTCAACTTCATCAGTATCAATATCCATTTGATTTATTCTCACCTTTTTAATTCCATTACTTCCTCAAAACATCCTTAGATTTGAGGAAGTATCTTCCGTTGGCTAAAGCAGTTAACGCCCGGCTAAGGGGTTGACAACGCACCGCCGAACTTAAAAAACCACTGTAAACACTGAGCTTCAATTTTGTACTAAAGCCACCACGCGTTGACAATCCCTCTTGAGCCGTTTGTTAGAGCGCT
>NZ_CAWPIM010000035.1:0-3539 GCF_963888245.1 Vibrio sp. B4-6 | reverse complement strand
TACCAACTTAAAACCAACTAAACGATTCATTTATAAACCAAAACGCTAAATCAGCAAAGAAACCAAAAAACTAAAATTGAGCGGTTTGGAAGAAAAGTGACGAGCGTAGCATGCTCGGCGGACGTTTAGATGCTGAAAGTTATTTCACCGATGAATTCACAGCGATAAACAACCCAAAGCGATCAAGGGACAACAAATATGTGATGGTTGTTTATTGCTTAAGTTAAGCCACAAAACATGGAATTTATCCCTCAATTTCAACTCGATTTAGCTGATAAAAACTCACCTTGCCTAACGCCCGGCTAAGGGGTTGACAACGCACCGCCAGATTCAAAAAACACGCTGTAAACTCTGAACTTCAATTTTGCACTAAAACCGCCACGCGTTGGCAATCCCTCTTGAGCCGTTTGTTATGTGTATTTGAATACTTCAGAATACAAAATCTAAGCTATTTCTTCCGGTATACATTAGAAACAGCTTTATCAATATTTAAGTAGGCGTTTCTATCAAGCAAGCACGTGGATATAACTTGGCTAGCTGCCATTTCAAAAGCAGCCATATTATACTCACCTTCACCATATTTATGATGATAATAACCAATTCTAAAATTTAAATCATCGAAAATAATTTTCTGATAACGCTCACCTTTTGATGCCTTATCTTCAAGCAATACTTTTAAAGTATTACAGCTTTTTATGTATTCATGACTTTTTGATATATATTCCTCTGTTGAAATTGCCGATGAAACACCAAAAGATAATAAACAATAAGACAACAAAATTATTTTTTTCATTTTACAACTCATTTTATATCCAGAACCAGTTTTGGCTATTTTTCACACAACCAGTAGTATTGACTATATTACCATTGGGCACATAACGCCCGGCTAAGGGGTTGACAACGCACCACCGAACTCAAAAAACACACTTAAACACTGAACTTCAATTTTGTACTAAAGTTGCCACGCGTTGGCAATCCCTCTTGAGCCGTTTGTTAGGCCAACCAATTGACACCGACACTTTCACAACCAAAGGACGAGCTTTTTTGTAAACTTGAAACAAACTAACCGATTCATTTATAAACCAAAATGCTAAATCAGCAAAGAAACCAAAAAACTTAAATTTAGCGATTTGGAAGAAAAGTGACGAGCGTAGCATGCTCGGCGGACGTTTGAATGCTGAAGGTTATTTTACCGATGAATTCACAGCGATAAACAACCCAACACGATCAAGAAACAACAAATATGTGAGGACGATTTATTGCTTAAGTTAAGCCACAAAACATGAAATTTACCGCTCAATTCCAACTCGATTTAGCTAATAAAAACTCACCTTGCCTAACGCCGCATTAAGTGGTGAGCGACGCTAAACACCAATGCCTCGACAAACCACTTAAAACGCAAAAACTGAATTTACACTAAAACCGCCAAGCGTTGCGAATCCGTCTTAAATGCTTTGTTATGCAAATTCAATAAGATAAACCAGAAGTTACACCAAATTTGATTAAGAAAACAACCCAAATGTTGGTTAAGTGAACCAAGAATCAGCCAAAGCCCGAACCGTGATAAGTAAGCCTCCAAAACAAAGCACACCTTTCAGCAACAAACCAAGCTTTTGAATCAGCAAAACTCAACGAGCAAAATATTCAGCAAGTACAAAATGATCGATTAACTTGTCCTTTCCACACTTTGCACCCGCTAAATTGACAACGCACCAACGCTAAAACTGATTGAGGCAAACAAAGAATCTTATCTGTTTTACGGATTGAGTTAACCACGAATTTGAAGCCGAAAATGCTCATTTGCCGACAACACAAAACAAATGGCCGGAGAAATCCAAAAAGATTAAACCCCTAAATTTACCTGAGTTGCATAACGCCCGGTTAAGGGGCTGACAACGCAACACACTGAACCCAAAATAACAACCGTAATCACACATGTTGATTTGAACAAAAACCGCCACGCGTTGGCAGTCCCTCTTTAACCGTTTGTTAGGCCAACCAATTGACACCGACACTTTCACAACCAAAGAACGAGCTTTTTTGTAAACTTGAAACAAACTAACCGATTCATTTATAAACCAAAATGCTGAATCAGCAAAGAAACAAAAAACTCAAATTGAGCGATTTGGAAGAAAAGTGACGAGCGTAGTATGCTCGGCGGACGTTTGGATGCTGAAGGTTATTTTGCCGCTAAATTCACAACGACAAACAACCCAACGCGATCAAGAAACAACAAATATGTGATGACGATTTATTGCTTAAGTTAAGCCACAAAACATGGAATTTACCGTTCAATTTCAACTCGATTTAGCTGATAAAAACTCACTTTGCCTAACGCCGCATTAAGTGGTGAGCGACGCTAAACACCAATGCCTCGACAAACCACTTAAAACGCAAAAACTGAATTTACACTAAAACCGCCAAGCGTTGCGAATCCGTCTTAAATGCTTTGTTATGCAAATTCAATAAGATAAACCAGAAGTTACACCAAATTTGATTAAGAAAACAATCAAAATTTTGGTTAAGTGAACCAAGAATCAGCCAAAGCCCGAACCGTGATAAGTAAGCCGCCAAAACAAAGCACACCTTTCAGCAACAAACCAAGCTTTTGAATCAGCAAAACTCAACGAGCAAAATATTCAGCAAGTACAAAATGATCGATTAACTTGTCCTTTCCACACTTTGCACCCGCTAAATTGACAACGCGCCAACGCTAAAACCAATTGAGGCAAACAAAGAAAATTGCCTGTTTTACGGTTTGAGTTAACCAAGAATTTGAGGGTAAAAATGCTCATTTGCCGACAGCACAAAACGAATAGCCGGAGAAATTCCAAAAGATTGAACCCCTAAATTTACCTGAGTTGCATAACGCCCAATTAAGTGGTGAACAACGCACTGGCCAAGCCGCTGCATTGCACCGTAAAACACTTTACCTAACGCATAGTAAAACTGCTACGCGTTGAGAATCCACTTGAATTGCTTGTTATGTGAATTTTACCGTGAATTCAAAGTAAACCACCGTAGAAATGAAGAGATTTGAATAAGTTACGTACAAAAACGATGCTTACCAAAACCTAAATTTCACAGCGATCTGAGCCGAAGAGAGCCACTTGCAGAATCAACAACAAAGAAAGCGCTCTTTCAGCCACAACAACCCCTTTTGCGTCACCAGATTTTCAGGGCTGAACTTCAGCAAGTGGATCAGTCAAAAAAGCATTTTAATTTAAGCGATTTGAAACTGACGAAACTCAACACAAACCAGATTCAAAACTTAATTGAGGCAACCCAAGAGACTTGGACGTGACCAATTGAAGCTCTTTCACGAACTCATTTCGACCAAGCCAACTTGCCGAAAACACGGAACGAATTCTCAATGAAATCGTAGAGTTAACCCTAAAAACTCATCAAACACATAACGCCCAATTAAGGTGTGAGCCACGCAACCACGACACTTAACTTGAACACCGTAAACACTAAACTTGACCCAAACCAAAAATGCCAAGCGTGGGGAATCACTCTTAAATTGTTTGTTATATTTC
>NZ_CAWPIM010000034.1:0-4613 GCF_963888245.1 Vibrio sp. B4-6 | reverse complement strand
TCCAAGAAATGGACGATGCCGATCAGAAACTGGCGACAAGCTCTAAACCGCTTTATGATTATGTTCGAAGACCGACTCACTCAATACATGTAACCCTGACAGTTACACAGAATTATTTACAGGGTCGAGTATTTGCCTTAGTGGTAATCGTTGTTCATTGATCTAACACCAAACTTTTTGCTGAGTAACTGTAACATAATGGCAACGTTGTTCGAGATTCAAGTACACCTCTAATTATCGTTTCTATGAGTACTCAGGAAGAGTTTATATGGTGCGTCCTTACTTAAAATTTATCATCCCTATTTTAGTTCCATTACTTATTTTATTGTTGCCTATGACCGCTTTCCCTTTTGAAGGGATGACCGTAATACAGCAGCGAGTGATTGCCATCTTTTTGCTCGCCGCTCTTTGTTGGGTATTTGAACCGATCCCAATCTATGCCACATCGGTAGTCGTGATCGTGCTAGAGCTCCTAATGGTATCGGATAAAGGTATCTGGTTTATGAGGCTTGCTGAGGGAGAAGCTCATTTTGGTGGCTTGCTAAAACATACTGATATCATGGCGACGTTTGCCAGCCCAATTATTATGTTGTTTTTGGGTGGCTTTTTCTTAGCCATGGCCGCCACTAAGTATCGCTTGGATGTCAACCTTGCACGAGTGCTGCTCAAACCATTTGGCCAGAACCCCAAGTATGTCATGTTAGGCTTGATGTTAATTACTGGCATCTTCTCGATGTTTATGTCCAATACCGCAACAACAGCGATGATGCTTTCCATCTTAACGCCTGTCATCGCAGTGTTTGGCCCAAAAGATCCAGGGCGAATTGCTTTTGCTTTGTGTATTCCGGTCGCCGCTAATATTGGCGGTATAGGTACGCCAATAGGTACTCCTCCCAATGCGATCGCATTGAAATATCTGGTCGGTGAAAATTTAATTACCTTTGGTGAATGGATGGCCTTTGGGGTGCCGTTTGTGATCATAATGATGGCACTCGCATGGGTATTGATTAGCGCCATGTTTAAAGCAGAGCAACAAAAAATTGAATTGACCATTAAAGGTAAATTTTTAAAAACACCAAAAGCCATTATTGTGTATGTCACATTTGCTCTGACCATTCTTCTTTGGTTGATGGGCTCAACCCATGGTATGAACTCTTATACTGTTGCACTGATACCCGTGGCTGTCTTTTCTCTTACTGGCATCATCAACAAAGAAGATCTAAAGAAAATTTCTTGGGATGTGCTGTGGTTAGTGTCTGGTGGTATTGCGCTAGGACTTGCATTAGACAAAACGGGGTTAGCGCAACTAGTGGTGAACAGCATTCCTTTTGCGCAGTATTCACCTTACGTTGTTTTATTTGGTGCGGCATTTTTGTGTCTCATTATGGCCAATTTTATGTCACATACCGCCACCGCGAACTTATTAATGCCCATTATGGCCGCGCTTGGTGCTTCAATGACTTCGCTTACTCCACTAGGTGGAGAAATCACGTTGATTCTCGTGGTTACCTTTGCTGCATCACTTGGTATGTCATTACCTATCAGTACACCACCTAATGCGTTGGCGCATGCTACCGGGCACGTTCAAAGTAACCAAATGGCTAAAGTAGGGGTTGTCCTCGGTGTGATTGGGGTGCTGCTCAGTTTTGTTATGGTTTGGTTACTTCATGCGGTTGGTCATATCGGTTAGGTAGCATTATGTCGGATAAAAGACTTGTTGCACTCATTGATCGTTATTTTCGCCATCCTGAACGGATGGTGAAACTGCCTTCGGGAAGTATTGTCATTGAGCAAGAAGGTTATAATGATCGACTCTATTTCGTATGGTCGGGAGAATTGAGTGGCTATTACAACGAAAAAGGCGATAAACCGATAAAAGTTTTTTCAGCCGGTGCAGGTGCTTTTATTGGCGTACACAGTTTTTTTTCTGGTGAATGGATAGCTTCTTCAACAGTGGTGGCTGAATCTACGGTAGAGCTTGCCTGGATCGACCGAACTACGGCCGTCTTAGAAGAAGATCAATATGGACCTTTAACCGCCCAGTTTACCCCCGTTATTGTGAATGAATTATCCCGCCGTCAACGACGCGCAACTCAAGAATCAGTGGCAAAAGAAAAAGCATTAGAAAGGTTATATTCGGCTGAGCAAATGACGACCTTGGGCCAGTTAGCGGCGGGCATTGCCCATGAATTGAACAATGCCATCGGGGTAGTGAGTAGCAAATCTGAGCGATTAGAAGTACTGTTTATGGAGCTGCTCGAAGAGGTTCATCCTGAAGCGAGCCTCTTTTTCGATTTTGGCTTGATGTATGGTCAGAAAGTATCGTCAAACGAAGCTAGAAGGCGAGGTGCTCTTTTCGAAAAGCAATACGCCCTGCCTAAAAATGTGGCAAGAGATTTAGCAAAAGCGGTTCCAGAAGACTACTTATCTTCGCACTGGCTGAAAAATCCACATTTAGCTATCCGTTATTGGCAAATGGGCCGTGACTTGCATGATTTACGTTTGGCCTCTAAACATACTGTTGGCATTGTTAAATCAGTAAAACAACTGGGCCGAACTGAAATTACTCAAGATGAAGAGTTCGATATTAACGATACGATCAATCGAGCATTGGCACTATTACAGAGTGATTTACGACGTGTCAGTGTCCGTATTAGGCTTGCTGCATTACCCTTATTTAAAGGATCTCAGACAGAGCTGGTACAAATTTGGGTAAACATCATCAAAAATGCCTGTGATGCGATGGCTAACATAGCAGAGCCAATGATAGAGATACAAACCAAATTAAGTAAACAACGTATATTGGTAACCATTGCTAATAACGGTCCTGAAATTAACGAAGCCACTAGACGGAAAATATTCCAACCAAGCTTCACCACCAAAAAAGGAGGGTTGTCGTTTGGTTTGGGACTAGGGTTATCAATAGTGAAACGCATTGTTTCTGGGTATGGTGGAAATGTCGTACTCAAAAGTGACAATGAAAGAACAATATTTAGAATTAAATTACCCACGGAGAGCGATTATGGAGAAGCTTAATATCATTTGTGTCGATGATCAAAGGGAAGTATTAAGTGCGATACTGCAAGATCTTCAACCACTCACTTCTTGGCTGAATATTGAAGATTGTGAATCGGCTTATGAAGTATTGGATCTAATGGATGAGTTTGACGAACAAGGTGAGCATATTGCGCTGCTGATGTCAGATCATGTGATGCCAGGAAAGACAGGAGTCGAATTATTAACCGAGGTCGCAGCAGATTCCAGATTTAAGAAAACAAAGAAAATTCTGTTAACAGGGCAAGCAACACACACAGATACGATCAATGCGATTAACACTGCAGGTGTAAATAGGTATTTTGAGAAACCATGGAATGCGAAAGAGCTGGTAGATTGTGTTCGCACTTTAGTGACAGAATTCATCTTTGAAGTAGGTTTAGATTATAAAGACTATCACAACGAATTAGATCAGAAAATAGTGCTAGCAAAACTGAGATAAGTGAATAATGCCCAAATAACTTTAACGGCGGCTATTAAAGTGTTTGGGTATTAATCGATGATATTAAAATGGCCAATAAGCTTGTCATCAGCATTCAATATTTGTCCTTGAGAAGATTCTTCATCATAAATAAAATTGAGATGAAGAGTGTCTAAATTGCAATTTATCTGACTTAATATATGACGTGTCAATATGTCACTATTAAGTTGATGAATAGTCGCATTCCAAGAGCAATGTTTAATATTAAAATGAATATTCATAGTGAGCGTAATTTTTGTGTTGCTTTAGATTTAGCAAACCAAAAACGCTTTCTACCAGTTGTACGAGACATAGTAGATCTCCTTTGTAAAAATGAAAATATTACATAGATAGAAATAGGATTGTCAAAACGGTTTATGCAAAAATGGCTGAATGTTCGAACGGGATAAGCAGAGGGAACGGAGCAGAAGTTTGAGCGATAACGTTGATAACTATAATTTATAATCTAGGTAAAAATAAGAGCGCTGGCGTGGTGCCAACGCTCACACATTCATGCGAAATTATTCAGCACGTACGTTAGCAGCTTGAGGACCTTTAGCACCTTGTTCTACAACAAAAGATACTTTTTGGCCTTCTGCTAAAGTTTTGAAACCTTCAGAAGCGATAGCGCGGAAGTGTACGAATACATCTGGACCGCCGTTGCTTTGAGAAATGAAACCAAAACCTTTAGTTTCGTTGAACCATTTTACAGTGCCAGTAGTAGTGTTAGACATGTTATGTCCCTTATAAAAAATTTTAAAATACAGGTGTTGCTTTGAGACGAATTATTTAAATGAGACCATGAAACTAGAGGACACTTTGAATTGAATCTGAAAGGGAACTTTGGCTTACTTGTTACATTAATAACCCTGTTCAACAGAGCGGACGCATAATCGCATGGTCCTCAATCAAAGTAAAGCATTTATTTTAAAATAATTGAGCATTAGGAATCTGAGCAGGTTATTCGTGATTTTGACCCTGTAAATAATTCTGTGTAACTGTCAGGGTTACATGTATTGAGTGAGTCGGTCTTCGAACATAATCATAAAGCGGTTTAGAGCTTGTCGCCAGTTTCTGATCGGCATCGTCCATTTCTTGG